>JADHVV010000018.1 GCA_016783825.1 Candidatus Zhuqueibacterota bacterium
TGGATACGAACAAAATTAAAATACAATCAAATAACAAACTGAAACCATTTGATTTTAAAATTGTTACGTCACTCCACAGAAATGCTATTTATTCGCGTTATGAAGTGCCAGGATTGAATATTTCATATCATGTTTAAGGCAATAACAATCCCTTCCCATAATAAAAAACAATTTGTTTTGGAAGTCTATGTGAAGAAAATATTAAACATTATAGGTGAGGAAAATGAATAACAATATAAATTATTATATGTCGTTGAAGTATCCAATAGAAATCATCGTAGGAGAAAATGGATATTTTGCTGAAATACCACTTTTAGAAGGCTGTATGACGCAAGCACATACTTTGGAAGAGTTGGTTGACATGATTCAAGATTCTAAAAAACTATGGTTAGAATGGGCTTTAAATAACAACATATCGATCCCACTTCCGGATGAGCAAGATACAATTTTAATACCTAAAATGATGAAAAATCTACTTAAAGAAAAGGCTGCTCTAGAAAATAAAACGTTAAACGAATATATAACACAAAGACTGGAGTATTTGAGTTGAATGCGTATCAAACATACAACTATTAATTGTATATAGGATAATGAATACGAATTGTGTTTTATTTGCATACCAATGACCAACCATAATGAAGGAGATCAAGATTTTAATCAATGATTCTCAAACAACAGGAGACCACCAAATTATATGAAAAACAGATGGATAATATTATTAATTCTTCTACTCCTTATAATTTTCAGCAGTCGGTGCGCTGATGTTGAGCAAACGAACATTAAAAATATTTACAAATCTGATTTTTATACACCCAGTATCAATATCTGCAATTTATTTGGTAAAATGGACTCAATAGATTTTCCTGGCGGGGCCCTGTCTGTAACATACTATCGCTTCGAGTCAGACAAGCCAATTAAAATTAGAGACAGAGAAAAATATAAAAAAATTAATTCAATCGCCATTATGAATTTTCTTCAGAATAGGTCATTTCCAGGAACAAAAAATGGCAAGTATCTAAAGTCGCATGAGAAAGATACGATATGTTTGTATTCGGAAGAAAAATTCCCAGAATATTTAACAGGATCAAAAAAAATTATTCAATATACTAGTTTGAAAAAATGGATCATTTTAGGATTGAAAGGAAAAACTTATTTTGTTGTTCGTGTACAAGAAAACATAAGCGCCTGCGGTAAATGAATAACAGATAAAAAAAATTAAATTAGTTATATGTAATTTTAATTTGCCAATCGTAGTATTAGTAAAAAGGCGTGATACATTTAAATTCATCCAATATAATTATAAAAGATTGAAAGGAGTAACATCATGAAAACAAAACTTTTATTAACACTAACCGTTATTTTCTTCTTGCCGGCTCTCGGATTAAGCCAGCAAGTTGTTGATTTTGAAACGCTCATTGTGGGCTCACAATTTGGTCCTCCAACCTATAATCCTGGAGATATAATTTTCACTCAAGATAACATTTCAGTTTCTGTCCATGATTTCCATTTTGATGCATCTAATAAACATTTTGGTTCTTGCGAAGTGGTCAATGCCCTTCCGGATTTTGGTGATGGTAAAATTATGTCTGTCAATAATATCAATTTGTTGTTTGATTTTACCAACCTCGGTGGAAAATCTTTTTGTAGGTTTGAGTACGCTGATTTCGGTGGATTTGAAAATCTTGAAATCAATGGTTATCAGCTATTCATTGAAGAACTGACATATAATGCTCCTGGTAATCCTGCGTCTGGTGTAACATTGTACTATTCACAGGTTTACACTCCCCAGGGCTATCTGAAATCGTCAATTCTTCTTTATGGTCAGATACAGACATTGCTCATCGGCGGTCAGGAATTCTTTTTGGATAATATCAAACTTCCTGTTGGAGGAGGCCAACTTCAAAAATTTTGTGTTGACTTTGAATCGTTACCCCCAGGTACTGCATTTGGAAATCCAATGAACAGTAATGGTGATTTTATTTTTGAAGAAAATTTTATCCCTGTGTTTGTCCGTGATTTTTACTGGGATGCAGTTACCACCCATTTTGGTACGTGTCAGGTAACGAATGCCTCTCCGGATTTCGGGACAGGTCAAGTCATGTCAATCAATAATTTAAACCTGGAATTCGATTTTGGTCACTTTGGATCTACAAATTATGTAAAATTTGAATGTGCTGATTACGGCGGATTTGAAAATTTTCAAGTAAATGGAGGCCCATTGTTTATTGGTGAATTAGGCGCTGTTTCAGGAAATCCTGCTCCGGGTATTACATTTTACATTTCCAAAATATCAACCCATTTTATAAAATCGTCAGTTATGCTTATCGGAAATGTAAATAATTTATTAGTTGGTGGACAGGAATTCTTTTTAGATAATGTTTGTGCATTAACGCAATATCAAGTCAGCGTTGATGAACCTGCCGGTTGTATGGTGGCTCCGAAAAATTTTGAGTTGAGTCAAAATTTCCCAAATCCGTTCAATCCCGAGACCGAAATTCGTTTCCAGGTTCCACAGTCCGGTAGTATTGTCATTAACATTTATAATATACTTGGCGAAAATATTTGCACATTGGTGAATGCGCTATACGATCCCGGGTACCATAGCGTTGTATGGGATGGAAAAGACAAATTTGGTGCTGCTGTTACCAGTGGGATCTATTTGTACAAACTTGAAGCAGGTGATTTTTCCCAAACAAAAAAGATGAATCTACTGCGCTAATAAAGATAATTTTTTTATTTATCGACCGATGCATTGTCAACCTAAATTCATATTTAAAAAATTCATGCAATAAAAAACTCCAATAACAATATTTAAATAGCTTTTAACAAAGGAGAGACCGATGAAAAAAATATTTGTAGTATGGCAAACTGTCGTTTTACTTTCCATAATGGTTGTGTTACTTAATGCCCAGGCACCAACCCCGGGTACCTGGATGTACGACCAGAACGAAAACAAAATTGATGACCGCATTGAAGATATCGCTCAACAACATCCGGACTCGTTAATAGGCATAATTGTTGACTTACGTCATCCTACCTCAGAAATGGACGTCCATGTTTTTAGAAATTTTGGCGAAATAAGTTATGTCATGCAGCACATAAACTCAATAGCGCTGCGCCGTGTCCAATCTGAGGTTGTTTTTTCAATAGCTGATGATATCAATGTAGTAATGGTAGAACTGGATGAAATTGTCCGCGCCTCGGTAGCCACCAGTGTGAGAGCAATTAGGGCCAGGACAAGCACAACATATCCCAATTCTGCATGGAGTGCCGGATACAAAGGTAACGGTATAAATATCGCTATCCTGGATACAGGAGTAGATGACGATCACCCATCACTAAATGACATGGATGATAACCCGGCTACAACGGATCCAAAGTTTATTGCTGGTTATGATGCCACAGTTAATCCCCGTGTCGCTACCAATCCGGATGATGACAATACTCATTATCCGTATGGCTTTTCCTGTGCTAAAGGTGATGTTTTTCATGGTACGCATGTGGCTGGTATCGCGTTAGGCACTGGTGGTGATAGTGACAGCGCCGGCGTAGCTCCTGAAGCGAAACTAATCGATGTTAAAGTACTCGATTTCTGTGGATCAGGACAAACTTCTGATATCATTGCAGGAATCGAGTGGTGTATTAACAATCGAAATACTGCCTGGGCTGGAGAGTCTGCGGATCACCATGGAATCGATGTCTTAAATATGAGCCTGGGAGGTTCTTCATCAGATGGACAGGACGCCATGAGTCGGGCGGTTAATAAGGCAGTAAAGATGGGACTGGTTGTTGTATGTGCCGCAGGTAATGATAATCTCACCAATTATATTGGCACACCCGCGGCTGCCGATGATGCAATTACTGTAGGATCCGTAAATGATATGGGAACCATCAATCGTAATGATGACATTATTTCTTCTCATACCAATTGGGGTTCAAACAGGGGGCCGAGAACGAGTGATGGAGACTCCGACCAAATGGATGAATTAAAACCTGACGTTACAGCTTACGGTTCCTCCATCATCTCTGCTATGGGTATAAACCCGGGACAAGTTGGCACCGGTTGGCACGAGCTTAGTGGAACATCCATGGCAACACCCCACGTTGCCGGCGTTTGTGCCCTGATCTTGGAGAGACATCCACAATTTAAACCACACGATGTAAAAAATCTACTCCGCGCTACAGCCGAAGACAGAAACGGCGCCTTTAATACTGCATTGGATGCACATTACGATGTTGATTTTGGCTGGGGTATTGTTAATGCTCATGAAGCAGTAACATCCACTAACGTTCCGCCGGATTTGTGGATATCCAGGAAACCGGTCTGGTGGTCATCCGAGGATATCTGGCTTGCCAGTTCTGCTACGATTGGTCAGGCGAATACAATTTACGCTCGAATCCACAATACTTCGGGAACCTCAGCAAATGGTGTTACAGTTCGCTTCAACGCCGGTGTTTTTGGAACCGGTCAGCCCAAATGGCTCTGGCAACAAACTACGACCATATCTGTACCAGGCTCCGGTGTTCAGATCGCTTCGGTAGCCTGGACGCCAACTAACGCGTTCCTGACAAAAGGACCTGACCACACCTGCATCAAAGTTGAGATTATCTATGCGCAAGATCCCAATACAGCCAACAACATGGCACAGAAAAATCTTGGTGAAATAACATCTGCCACTGCCAGTGCGTTTACATTCCGTGGTTGGAATCCTGTTGATGCGGAGAAAAAGGTATTCTTTGGTTTGGATAAATCCAACCTCCCCGAAGGCTGGTATGCTTACTTTGAGCCTGATGAAGTATTTGATCTGAATTATGCTGATAGCGTGGACATATTTGGTGAAATAATTGCCAGCCCTAATGCTGAGCTTGGAATCACAACATCTGTTCATATTGCTGAATTCTTTCAGGGCGGCATTGCACCCATTGGAGGTGTAACGTTATCATTTACTGTGAAATCTGCCCCGGCAAAGATTGTCCTTCCGGATACATTTGGCGCTTATATGGATACTCTCTTTGTTCCCATTACTGTTTCAACAGAGTTTTCCATCGGGTTGGCCCAATTTGTGATAGATTATGACACAACCGTTGCCCAGTTCACCGGGGCTCAAACGGGGCAGGATGCTGCACGTTTTACAATCGAAGTACAGCCTAATTTACCGTTCCCGCCATCAATGTTTCCTGAAACTAATGAAAATGTTTTAATCCAACTTAATGGCGGTGGTACCAGGTTTTTCTCCGGTTTGAACCAGCAGGTGGCTCTATTAGGTTTTGTAGTTGTAGATTCAGTTCAGGAACGCATGTCGCATCTTATTCTCGATAGAGGAATGGAAAAAACCTTCCTGACTACTGAACAGTTATATGACATCCGTGGCGAAGAATTAGCCATTTTTGATGGCAGAATATGGATAAGAGAAATGAAATTCCCCCTTAACATAATGGTACAATATGGCCTAATCGATCCGCCGAGACCGGTGCCTGAAGTTGAGATTACGCTTACTCTGGAGGATGGAAATACTATGGTGGACTTCACAAGAGAAGATGGCGTTTGCGAATTTCCTGATGTTCCCGAAGGAGAAGTTACTATTTCTCTTGCTAAAACAGGTGATTCTCGAGGCGCTGTCTCCGGCGCTGATGCCCTGCTAACGCTAAGATACTTAGCTTTTTTTGAGGAGCTAACCGATCCTCAAAAAATAGCTGCCGATGTTACTTTAGATAATAATGTATCTGGGGCAGATGGATTGGCTATCCTGCGTCATTTGGCTTTCTTTCCATCTGAAATTGATTGTACTAATACGTGGTGGGCTACTCCAATTAATACACCAGGTCCTGCATTGGCAGAAACCTTCATTGAGGCAAGTATTTATTTGCTCGGTGATGTTACTCTGAATTGGGGTGCTGGTCCAGGTTGTTCCTGTACCAATGTGAATATGACGAATAACATCTCAAAACAGGCGACAACTTCTGATTTAGCGTTGAATCTTGGTGAAATTGAAGTAATATCCAATAAAAATGTACAAATTCCTGTTAACATTCATGCTAATGGAAATATTGCTAATACGCTCATTTTTACTGTAGAATATGATCCTTCTTCCCTGGAATACCAGTTTACCAATAAAACCGGGTTGTCTGAGAAATTTTTACTGGCAGCCAATGGAAGCGAAACAGGGAAGGTACATATTGCCATGGCTGATGTAAATGGAATAAACAAAAACGGTAAAATATTACAACTATCTTTCAAAGTTTTGAAAGGTGGGGCTAATGAGAAAACAGAATTAAAATTCTCACGTGCTTTTATTAATGATTTTGAGATCACCAATCAGACCAGTGGTCAGGTACTGTTTACTGAAAATATGATTGAATTACCCAAAACATTTCAGCTTGATCAGAATTATCCCAATCCATTCAATGCTGAAACCATCATCCGTTACAGCATTCCTGACACCAAAGCTCAGTCTGTTCATGTAACGTTAAATATTTACAACGTCAATGGACAGTTGGTGCGTACTTTAGTGAATGAAGAAAAAACAGCTGGTTTTTATTCGGTTCATTGGGATGGATTGGACAGTCAAACACAAGCAGTGGCTTCAGGTATATATTTCTACCAAATCAAGGCAGGTGATTTTCTGTCAATTAAAAAGATGGGCATGCTGAAATAAGGAGGCGAAACTGTCTTGTTATTGTTAACTATTGTATAATCGATCTACCCCTTCTCTTTTTAAGAGAAGGTTGTAAATGCCCGCAGGGTAGGGCCGGGGGGATGAGTTAAATATGAACAATTTATAACACCATTAACTTATTATAATTCACAACGGAACGTCCGACATCTTTTGGGCGGATTCTCATTTTTTTTTGGTAACTTGTTAATTTTAATTGTGAGAATTGCGAATTGTTAATTGTGAATGATGGTAAATTTTTTTCGCTAATGCCAATCTTCCTTTTTCGGTAACATCGAATGAAACAGATAAAAATGTACTGCTTCAAATATCCGGCGGAGGAATGGGCTCATTCAGCGGGCAGGAAAAAGAGGTGGTAATACTCCAATTCATCTTAGAAAACGCAACGGAGAAAACTCCGCTGATATTTGATCAAACTTCAAATCACACATTTTTAACGACCACAAGTCTCAGTGATGTTGCTGGAACGAATATAAATTTCATCGATGGTTGTGTTAATTTCTCAACTGAAATAAAATATATTAAAGTTGGAAAAATTCCAAAACATTTTGCTTTGTACCAAAATTTCCCCAATCCATTTAATCCCAAAACAGAAATTCGTTTTAAACTCCCCCGATCCAGTAATATTGTCATCAACATTTATAACGTACTTGGTGAAGCAATCTGCACATTGGTGAATGCACAATACGAACAGGGGCATCATAAGGTTGTTTGGAATGGAAAAAATAAATTTGGCAATGATGTTACCAGTGGGATCTATTTGTACAAACTTGAAGCAGGCGACTTCTCCCGGACTAAAAAGATGTATTTGATAATTATCTGAAAATTCGTTCAAGCCGACATCAAACGCATCTTCATTCGCTGTATTAATTTTTTCGGTTGACAAGGTGTAACTTTTATTGTAAATTATGTGTAATGTTTGCTGCGGCGAAACCCGGATAAGCATCCTTCAAACATTTTCACAAAAAAAATAACGCAGCTTATTTATTAAATCCAAAAAAATTATCCATCGACAGTTATAACAAAAAAACTTCCTCAAATAAATTAGTAAATTCAGAATTGATTTATTATCATTTAACCCGCATTATTCACAGTCTGTATTTCCTTATATTTATAATGTAACTGTACAGGCATCATATTTTTAAAGGTAGCGGGATAACCTGAATTATTCATACATTAAGGAATAAAAGATAAAAAGTAAGTTTCAAATATCATTTGTGCTTAACAGATTGTAATTATAAAAATTATACCTATTTGAATTTTTATTTATGAATAATTCAGGTTAAAACAATCCAAACAAATTTTTAAAGAGGTGCAAAAATGAACAAGAACAAATTACAGTGTCTTTTCATCAGTTTGCTGCTCGTTTTGACTTTTTTTTCCAACGGGACTGCAGCCGACATTCTTTCAGGTCGTGTTTACGAAGGCGACAAAAGCACGGAACCGCCAACATCAAAGGCGCTCTCCGGGGTGACGGTGAAACTCTATGGCTCTAATAATTCGGATAACCTGGGAGCACAAATCGGCAGCACCACCACAGACAGCCAGGGATGGTACGGACTTACCGCAACAGAGGGATATGAGTATTACACAATTATAGAGACCGACCCCTCTAACTACTATTCTGTCGGCGCAACATCACCAGGCGGAACCGTGATTAACAACAATAAAATTCGCTTCAGCACCGGGAGTGCGCCCTTATCCGATCAAACACTTACCGGTAATAAATTCTGGGATAAACCGGATGCGCCGGCAAACAATCCACCGGTTGCCGATGCCAATGGACCTTATACGGGGACAGTTGGGCAATCTATCACACTGGATGGTTCCGGGAGTACCGATCCTGATGCCGGGGACAGCATTGTGAGTTACAAATGGGACTTAGATCAGGACGGGCAATATGATGACGCCACCGGCGTAACTGTTCAACATACCTGGAACAGTGTGTACAACGGAATTGTTGGCCTTCGCGTAACAGATTCTTACGGTGAGACAGATACTGATTCTACCAGTGTTTTAATTTCAGAAGATGAACCTGAGACAGGCACCATTATCGTTGAGAAGCAAACCGAGCCGGATGGCTCGACGGGATACTTTGATTTTAGCGGTGATGTTGCCGGCATCATTAAAGACGGTGAACAACTCAGTGTCTCGAATTTACAGCCGGGAACATATACGTCGCAGGAGATTGTGCCGCAAGGCTGGGATTTGATTAGCATCCAGTGTGACGATAACAACAGCTCCGGCGATGTGAATACTGCAACAGTGACTTTCCGGCTAGAAGCCGGTGAAACGGTAAAAGCTGTTTTTACAAACAAAAAAGAGGGAGAGGAAGATGCTTTCGATTTTGGCGATGCACCCGATCCCTCGTATCCGACATTGTTGACAAATAATGGTGCGCGTCATCAGATCGATCCGGATGTTTACCTGGGTACAAAAATTGATCCGGACACCGATGGTCAGCCGAATTCAGACGCAACCGGTGATGACGACGATGGCAATGATGATGAAGACGGCGTCGTGATCAAAACATCATTAATAACCGGTTCCAGTGTGAATGTGGAAGTCACAGCATCCACCGGGGGCTATTTAAACGCCTGGGTGGATTTTAATCAAAACGGCAGTTGGGGGGAAGCAGATGACTATGTGTTTATCGATACACCGCTTAATGCCGGGTTAAACAATCTTACCTTGCATACACCGGGTGATGCCAGTACCGGCACCACAATTGCCCGATTTCGTTTCAGCCGCTCCCAGGGTTTGAGTTATGAAGGAGAAGCTGAAGATGGTGAAGTAGAAGATTATTTAGTGGAAATTGATAAAGGCGGAGATGGTGCATCTGTCGGTGACCGTGTGTGGCATGATTATGATCAGGATGGTCTCCAGGATGCGGGTGAGCCGGGCCTTGATAGTGTGCAGGTAACATTGTTTGATCAAAACGGAAACCTTATCACCACCACTTTGACGAATGGTTACGGATTTTACTTATTTTCCAATCTCAATCCCGATAGCTATTTTCTCCGATTTACTTTGCGGTCTGGTTTCACATTCAGCCCACCGGATCAGGGCGCGGATGATACCATCGATAGCGATGCGCAATTAGGTAATGGTGATACGCCCATCTTTACGCTTGTTGCTGGTGATGACATTTCATATATGGATGCCGGGATGTACAAACCAGACGAACCAGGTGAATTAGATTTCGGTGATGCACCTGATAGCCCCGAAAGTCCGGGCTATCCGACTTTGCTGGCTAACAACGGAGCTCGGCATACTATTAAGCAAGGCTTTCATTTAGGGGCTGGGATTGATGCTGAGCCGAACGGTCATCCTTCAATGTTGTCCGATGGTGATGATTTGAATCCTTCTGGCGGGATCGATGATGAAGACGGTGTTACAATGTCTCCTTTTATTGCTCCCGGCCAGGCTGTGCCAATAACAATTATTGCATCAGATACAGGTGTGATAAACGCATGGCTCGATTTTAATGTTAATGGCAGTTGGGCTGATGCCGGTGAACATTTCATTGCCGCACAACCGGTGAATCCGGGTGCGAATTCGTTTACGCTCAATGTTCCGGGCGGAGCAACTTTAGGACTGACACATGCTCGTTTCCGTTTCAGTTCGGTCCGGCCATTGAGCTATGATGGTCTGGCATCGGATGGTGAAGTGGAGGATTACGCGGTTGAAATAACAGAACCTGAAGAAGGATCCATCACAGTGATAAAGGACGCGACGCCAAAAGACAATACACCGTTTTGGATGTCCTCTAGGTTAGGCGGGGGTTTCGGTTTTTTCTTTTTTCCATTGAGTGATCCCACCAACAATTCATTTGTATTCCTCAACCCCAGTGGTATTACTGACATTTCAGAGTCATCGGTTCCCGGATGGACATTGACGGGCATAACGATAACCGGGGACACGGATAATGGCTCCACGATTGATCTGGCAAATCGCAATGTTATACCGGATTTCGATCCGGGTGAAAATATTGTCATCACATTTAAAAACAAAAAGATTGGAGATGATGATCAATTAGACTTTGGCGATGCGCCCGATCCCACGTACCCGACACTGCTGGCGAATAACGGTGCTCGTCATAAAATCGATCATATATTATTCCTGGGCAGCGGTATCGATTCTGAACCCGACGGTCAGCCGGCAGCAATGGCAACAGGTGATAATCAGAACCTGCTATTCAGTGGTTTACCCTATCCTCCGGGCGATGAAGATGGCGTATTAATGCCATCAATTATGACTGCTGGTCAATCTGCAACTATTTCAGTCATCTCATCAGCTTCAGGTGTATTGAATGCCTGGCTCGATTTCAACATTAACAGCAGTTGGGCAGACGCCGGTGAGCATATCATCGCGGCTCTGCCCGTGGTTGCAGGAGTAAATTTGTTTACAATCAACGTCCCGGCTAATGCCCAAACAGGCCAATCGTATGTACGATTCCGTCTGAGTTCGGTGAGAAATATCAGTTATGATGGCCCTGCGCCGGATGGTGAAGTGGAAGATTATGCTGTTGCCCTTCAGCAGGGAGATGGCGGTAATATCACAATCATCAAAGATGCGACACCGAAAGACGATACACCGTTCCTGATTTCAATATCTTTTGGTGTCAATGGCGGAGCATCCTATTTTCGCGATCCATCAGCAAATACAACTACTATCACCAGCGGTTCGGTTGGTACTTATAATATTGGTGAAATGGTACCCGCCGGCTGGACGCTCACAGATATTGTCGTGACAGGTGATAGTGATAATGGTTCGGTAATTAATGTGAGCAACGGAAGCGCTCAAATCGATCTGGACGCGGGTGAAAACATCACTGTTTTCTTTAAAAACAAAAAGACCGGGGATGATGATCAATACGACTTTGGCGATGCGCCTCCACCCTATCCGACAAAATTGGCAGATAATGGAGCTTACCACTTAATTGATCCCAATTTCAAATTCGGCAAGTATATCGATGCTGAAATCGACGGGCTGCCGGATTCTAATGCACAGGGTGATGATAAAGACAACCTGGATGATGAAAGCGAAATGAGCTATGTGCCAGGGTTCCTTTATTTTCTCAATAGTAACCTGGAAATACCGGCAAACAGCGCTGCCAAAATTTGTTTTTGCATCGATTGGGAAAGGGATGACAGCTGGAATAATAATTATTATGACTTCACATTTATAAATCAAGTACCTTTCCCTCTTGTCGTGGATCTTAGCGCTATGACATTGAATATGACATTGACTCCTGGAATTTATAATGCCCGGTGGCGTTGTTATAAGGATACCAGTATTGTAGCCAGCCCGACAGGTTTTGGCGGTGTCGGAGAAGTGGAAGATTGTCAGTTTGTGGTAACGGGTGACGAGGTGACTGCCGAGTACGATTATGGTGATGCACCACTGCCATACCCGACCCGGATTCAGGGTCCGCCAATAAACAGTTACGGTGGGCGTCATCCAATTGTTCCCGGAATTCATCTCGGTCAGACTGTGGATACTGAGGTAGATGGTCAGCCAAATCCGAATGCTTTAGGCGATGACAACGATGGTAATGATGATGAAGATGGCGTCTTTTTCATTACACCTTTCTTTCCCGGTCAACCGGTAAGTCTTGAAGTTGTTGCATCTGTTGCCGGCTATTTGAACGGATATATCGATTTAAACCAAAATAAAGATTGGACTGATCCAAATGAACAGGTGCTTTTTGAAGAACCATTAGTTGCTGGCGTAAACAACCTGACCTTTACTTTACCTGCCAATGCAAAACCAGGAGATACTTTTGCACGTTTCCGTTTTTCAACAGATAAGCTGTACATATCCCTTCCGCAGCAAAATGTCTTTTTGGCAAGAGATGGTGAAGTGGAAGATTATGAAATATTCATCGAAGAAGGCGGCGGAGAAGGCCCGCCAATTAAATGGATGCAGATTCCTTTGTTGAACGGAGATCCGGACATGCCGTACACACCGTATTTTATGGGCTGGAATGAACAATCGGTGTTCGGAGAGACGCTCGTTGCCGATGACTGGTTCTGTAAATCACCACGACCGGTGACAGAGATTCACTGGTGGGGTTCTTATGCGGATTGGGACAGCGCATTTGTACCGCCGGTTGCACCACATGCTTTCCACATCGGCATCTGGACCGATGTACCAGCTGGTGAAGATAGGGATTGGAGCCATCCCGGTGTGATGGTTATGGAATGGGGTGTCCCACGGGAATTGCTGCACGAACGGGTGGTTGGTGATAATTTTCACCCGGAATATATGACACTCCCCGATACTTGCTTTCAATATGATTACTTTATTCCGGAATCCGAATGGTTTTATCAGGAAGGCGATTCCACAATTTACTGGTTGAGTATTGCTGCGTTGTACGAAGAAAAACCCGATTCTTTTGTCTGGGGCTGGAAAACGCGCGAGCACTTCTTTCACGACGATGCTGTGCGAATTTTCGAACCAAAGCATCCGACAGTCGGCGATTTCGCTGTCGAAACTGAGCCGGTAAAACATATGTGGGACATGGCTTTCGTGCTGGGTACCATTGAATATTTCCTGGAGTTCGATTTTGGTGATGCGCCGGCTGAACGCTATCCTACATTTTTTGAGCAGAATGGCGCCTTGCACATAATCGATCCGGAAGTCCATCTTGGCGAACGCATCGATGCAGAACCGGACGGTCAGCCCGATCACACTTGCACCGGCGATGATTTGGATGGCGTCAATGATGATGACGGCGTAATTTTCACCGCTCCAACCGGTACTGATCAGGCTACTTATGTTGAAATATTAGCATCACGTCCCGGTTATCTCAACGCCTGGATGGATTTCAATAACAACGGCAGTTGGGCTGATTCCGAAGAGCAGATTTTCCGTGATGAGTTGATTCCCGGAGGTCAATCCATTTTAATGGTTCCGCTACCGGAAAACATCGCAGAGCCACCGATTTTCAGCCGTTTCCGCTTCAGCACCGAACCTGGGCTGTCATTCGTTGGTATCGCTATCGACGGTGAAGTGGAAGATTATTATGCCAACATTATAATCGATGACGTGGCTGCCCCGGGCGACGAGGCTGAGATACCAACGTCGTATAAATTGTACCAGAACTATCCCAATCCGTTTAATCCCAGTACTGAAATTCGCTACGAGATTCCAGAGCAGGTGTTTGTCCGGTTAGTTTTATACAATCTATCTGGGCAGGAAATTGCCATTCTGGTGAGTGAGCAAAAATCTCCCGGCAGTTATATTGCCAGGTGGAACGGACAAAATAAGCAGTCCAAAAAGGTAGCCGCCGGCATATACCTGTATCGACTCGAAGCCGGCAATTTCAATGGAACCGGAAAGCTATTGCTCTTGAGATAAAAATAAAATCAGAAGTTACTTTTATTAAAAAACGGAGAAAATCATGAAAGCAAAATTATCAGTTATTTTGGTGGTTGCAGTTTTATTGCCTGCGGAATCTATTTGTACAAACTTGAAGCAGGCGATTTTTTCCGGACTAAAAAGATGAGCCTGCTTCGATGATTTTTAATTTCTAATATTTTAACTCTGCATGTGTATGTTATCCAGTTAGCTTTGAAGAACTCTGTTTTATGCTTTTGCGATGTAATTCAAAGAAGGAATTAAGGCGTTAGCCTTTTATTTTTCTCATCAACCAATAAAATCCTAACGCACCCTACGGGCACAGGGATTAATTCCTTTTTAGGAGATAAATGGATAGCCGTACAGGATGTGTTATAAATTCACTTCAACAAATACCTAAAAGCAATCACCCCTCTTTCCACTCGCTGTTCTTCATGGGAAGGTAATGCGTTGAACCTCCACTGTCGTAATGCAGCAATGGTAATTTTTCCAATTGTGCGTCAGCTTTAATTTGGGGGATCATTTCTCCGATGCGTCCATTTGGCAGCACGGTGAAGCTGATTTTTACGATGGCTTGTTTTTGCAGGTTTGGCGGATAGTCCGGGATAACTTTATAGGCAACTGTTCGATTTGCTGCCTGTCCTTCAATTTTAAAAGGTGTTTGGTTCCCGGTTCCTGTTATGTTGGTCGGTGTAGTGGATGGTAGGATTTTATCGTCGGGTGAAAGTCCGTCATCGATTTGGGCGGTTTCTTTTTCGTCAAAAACTTTGTCTGTTAGATATTCGTCGGCAAACGATTCTTCCTTTTCAAAATTATTCGGGAGAGGCACAATATCATTTTCAGCGCTGGTCAATTTATCAGGTTGGTTTGTGACTTTTAATGGATCGACTTCATCTTCAAGCATCTGCCGCAGCGGTAATTTTATGGTTTCGGAAGGGATTTCTTCTCTACTCTCCGATTGGATTGGTTGACTTTTAAAGGGAGTATCTGTTGTGCGCGCCGGCGCCGGTCTTCCACTGGCAAAGGCTATCTCCGTAAAGTCGGATATTTTGTAATCAAATCCTACCTGAATGAAAAAGAATACCAGCAATAAAAGGGCCTGAAAAACTACCGAAATAATAATGGCTGTATGTTTGGTTTTACTATCAGCAAACACAATTTATCCTTTCCTTATTTTATCACGATACATTTTTTAACATTGCTAAATCTATCAGTTTCAATTTTGAAAAAATACACACCCGAATTAACATTTTTAGCATTCCATTGAACAGAATGAAATCCTGCATCCTTTTGGATTTCAACTATTGTGTTAATTAATTGTCCGGCAATGTTGTAAACAGATAAATTAACTTTGGCAGATTTGGGTAATTGAAAACGAATAGTTGTGACTGCATTAAACGGGTTGGGATAGTTTTGGAACAGTTGGAATTTTTGCGGCATATTTTGATTTTCTGTAATGCCTGTGGATGAATTTGAATATCCCGGCGTTGGTTCAGAAAAATATTGCCAGGAGTTTTTTCCGTCGGGATTTCTGCCATAAGAAATATCTGCTGTTTGGGCGGTAAACGAGAGCGAATCAATTATTGTAAAACCATCGCTGGCAACCAAAGCGATAAACTCTCCGTCAGCATCGAGTTTAAAACTGGTGTGAATCCCCGGTTGGTTCAAATCATTATCGCACCAGACAAGCAAGTATCCGTTAGCAGCAATGGCTACACCGCCAAAGGGAAATTGGTATTTGGTTAGATTGTTTGGATTATCCGTCAGGTACATTCCGCTTAAGAAAATATCCCCTGATGTTGGATTGTACAATTCTAACCAGTCATCATATTCGCCGGAAGCATCGGTGTTCGTTTCATCATTTTTAGCCAAAAACTCATTGATAACAACATCCACATTTGTTGGTGCTGCTGCTGTATTAATTTTTATTGGATAAGTTCTCGGATAAAGCTGGACTTGACCATCAATGTCTTTGGCAATTATGTTGAATAAGCCAAATTCCCCGGCAGCTAATGGGGGAATTGTTCCAATCCAGCGATCCGATTCCTCTACTATTTTTGTACTTGGTACCGGCTGAAAAAACATCGGGTAAATTTCGCCATAGCCGGAACCGCTTTTTTGAAAATGAATGGAAACATCAGTTAGTCCAATAAAACTAAAAGCTGAAACCTTCACGCGAATGCTGTCCCCTGCTTGCGGGATTTTAGGACTCCAGTCGAGAAAATAAATATTTGGTTTTGCGTCTCGCCAGGTTATTTGATTTTTCAACGAACTGATTCTTTTTTTCACAAATCCTCTTATTCCGTGCTTCACATGTTGATTGGAATAATTCTCCGAAAAGTAGGAATCGTGAAAGTCAGCCATGGTAAAGCCATAATCCAGAGTACGAAATTCATCTGTTTCTGCCCATGGCGCTATCAATTGTTTTAAAAAATACAACCGAGTATCCCACAGTGAAAAACCATAAATCTCCTCCATAAAAAATTCTAAAAAATGGCTGTAAAGATTTCGGTACTGGGGATTTGCCATTATTCGTTCAGCGAGTGGGCGGGGACCTTTTTCGTTTCCTTGTACCTGTTCGAAATTCGCGAACGAGTATGGATTCACCGATGTCCAGTCCACATTGAACCAGTCAATACCAAACGAGTTATCGTAGTCATACGGAATCCAATGAAATTTTTTTGAAGACGGTTCGTAATAAATATAATAATTATTCATCAGGAACCAGTAATCATCCCAACTGCCAGTAAGAATGTTCATGGCAAAATATTTTAATACTTCAGGAACAAACAAGACCTGTTCCAGGGAATCGGCAAAAAGATTATCCGATGTGTTGTTGATGATATCTATTAATCTAACTAACGGACTGAAATCGTATTCATCTTTATTGGTTTTTAATTCATAAGGTCGCTCTTCATTAAAGTAGGGGAAATAAGCCTGAGGATTTTCTCCGCGGTAGGTAAGATCAGCCGGGTAGAGACACTTCCAAAGATTGCCGCTGTCGTCTGCAAAATTATTTTGAATGAATTCGTCATCGATGTGCTCGACTGAAATGTATAAGCCGGCATAAACACCATTGATATAAACTGCGGTGTGGGCTGCCCGGCTGGCAGTTAATCCAATTTCACCGAAGAAATCCCAACATAGCTTACTACGAATGATCGAGGGATCATTGTGTTCGCCATTTAAATTCAATTTGTCAACACCATAGAATTGGCGTCCCGGGACAAAGGTGTTAAATGACAACTTAAACGATTTCTTTTGTGAATTTCGGGATGTATTGCCGCGCAGCCGAAATCCGACAGAATCAATCGTTTCATCAATCCAGGCATTCTTGAAGTGAACCGTAGCAAAAAACATGGAGTCACTTTCGACGTTATTGTACATCCATACTATCGCACTCTGGTCAACTGAAATTTCCACTACTGCTACCTGGGAATCATCGTAAAGTTTCCAGGTGTCAGATGCTGCTAAAATAATTGGATCAGATGAAACAAATAAAACTATCAAAAACAGAAAATAAATTTTTTTAAACATGAAAAATTCCTAATTGCTCATTAATTTGTTAAAATTAAAAAGCAGGTTAAAAAACCTGCTTCGATTTGTAAATCAAACATCAAATAGTATTTTTATTGTAATTTCACTTTTGCTACCGGACACTTTTTAAATTTTGTAATAGACGACAGTCATTCCCGCATGTTTTTAGCGGGGATCTCCTAAATTTTAATAAAATGGATGCCCGATAGAAGCACAGTCTGTATTTCCTTATATTGTAATGTAGCTGTACAGGCATTCGGGCATGACAAAACTTCGAAAATAATCATTTTTGAAAAGTGTCCGGTAGCAAGATTTCAGTTAGCAATCTCTCAGCAAAAAAAGGTTTCTTTTTAAAAAGAACCCTTTTTGATATATCTTTAAAGGGGGTTGGATTAAACAACTTGGGCATCATAAATTTTCTCAATATTGATAAATAATGACTTGTCAGATCAAAATGAGTAACTTATTTTATCCCACCCCCTAAAGATTATTCCCATTCTGGGTTTTTCTTCTCACAATATCGGTAATCGTACGAAAATCAATTTTACCGCTTCCCATCTTGGGCAATTCAGGCAGCACAATAAATTTCTTCGGCATGGCGATGGGCGGAAGCTTTCCTTGTAATTTTTTCATTATTTCTTTTTCGTCCACTTGCTCGGTTACCGTTGCTACTATTTTTGCCCCTTTCAAAGAATCAGGAACTTCAACGATGCAGCAATCAACTCCTTCAGGCAAAACCCGCTCCAGCTCAAGTTCAGTCCTGACTAACGACACCATTTCACCACCTATTTTCACAAATCGTTTTAATCTTCCTTTATGCCATAAGAAGCCATCATCATCGATCAAGCCCATATCGCCGGTATCGTACCAGCCATCGCGAATATGAAGTGATGTTTCTTCGATGTCGTCAAAATAGCCCTTCATTACCAGGTCGCCTTTAACGAGTATTTTTCCTTCTTCGTTGGGCCCTAATTCTTTTCCTGAATTGAGGTCTTCAATTTTTACCTGGACGCTTGGCAATGGTTTGCCTATACTGCCCGGTCGGTTTTCTTCATGCGTATTTATTGAAATTCCGGGACTGGTTTCGGTAACGCCATACCCTTCAAGAAGGACTTTGTCGTGCTTTTTGAGATAACCTTCGCGAAGAGAATCGGTTACTTTGTCCGCGCCGCCAATTATTATGCGCATCGTATCAAAATCACCGGGTTGGGACTCCCTTAAATAACCGGACAAAAATATGGGCGTTGCTGCCATCATAGTTGCTTTATTTTCACGAATGAGTTTGGGAATCGTTTTATATTCCAATGGATTGGCATAAGTAACTGCTGTCATCCCGGTAATCAACGGCAGCCAAAAATTCGACATATATCCGAATGAATGAAATACGGGCAGCATTGACATAACTATATCATTGTCGGTCAGTTTATAGACATCGATTACATCGTTTATATTTGAACCGACGCTTCGGTGTGTCAGTTGTACTGCTTTGGGATCTTTTTCACTGCCACTGGTAAACAGGATGGTCACGTTATCATCTATGTCCGTAGATGGTGTTGATTTGATAATTCTCCCTGCCGGCATTTTTGATTTGAGCGCTGCTTTTAATTTTTCACCGGTAGATATTTGTTCCATAACATCTTCGATGAAGATCATACCGTTTACAAGCCGGGCGCCAAGTTTTATTAGTAATGCCTTGGATGTGATAATGGTTTTAAAACCACACTTTGCCTGGGCATATTCACAATTGTCCGAAGCCCCGGTAGAGTAATTGATCATCACCGGAACCTTCCCTGCCATCAATAATCCCAGCGAGGTGAGCATCGCGCCCGCAGATGTCGGAATCATAACGCCGATATAACCTTCTTTCAACTTTGTGAATCTTTTGGCAAGTATCAAAGTAGCGATCAGCGCCCGATCATAAGGAACTTGCTTGTTAGTAGATTTGTCATCGATAGCAAGTTTTTTAGAATATTTCTTGGCTGTTTTAATAAATTCATGATGAAGGATCATGGTTTCCTCTCCTCTGTTTTATGTTAAATTTTATAAAATGAATGACATTCAGTTTTATATTAAAACAAAAAAAAATGAAATAGTCAAGGGAAATTTTTAAAAATTTGTAAAACATCGGTTATTGGTTGTTGACGAAGATGTAGCCCACCTTTTGAAACCGTCAGATAGAAGAATTGAATAACACATTTATTGTCGTTATCAGCTTCAAATTTAACCTCTATATTAGGTGGGCTGCATCTTATTTCCACCAGTATACTAATGTGAAAATGGTTTTGAGATTTTTTCTTTTATAAACTCACCTAATCCTCTTAAAAGAGAGTACCTTCGGGGTGAAATCTCAAAACTACTTTACGATGAGTATAAGTGAGATTTTACGACAATTGTAGTTTTGGTATGTTAGAATATTGAAAAAGCAAATGATAATTTCTGATTTTTGTCACTCCGATGAAAATAAATTGGGAAAAATTTGAAAAAATTTTGTCTGATTATATGAGAACTGGAATTATTAAAATAATTTTTAAAATTTTTATCAATATTTTGGTAAAAATTTCTAATTTATATATGAGGGACACCACGATTTTTTTTCACTTTCTCTGAAATCAAATAATCTGAACTCGTTAAGTATCCACCTGAGTCTATTGTTTCACACTTCGGCATGGTCTCTACAAAAAAAAGAACTGCACCTTCTAGTATGTAGAGACCATGCTTTTACTTGGCAATGTGATTCTTCTTTTTTGTTTTGATCTCATTTATATTAACCCTTAAAAATTTTATTTTCAATGTTTCAAATTTGAAGGAAACAAATCAAAATTTAAATCGTAATATATTAAAAAGTTACATCATAAATTATTTTGTTTTCAATGGAGGAGTTTTATTGAAGAATTGTTATTATTTTTGATTTAAAAACTTCGAATCATCAAAACAATCAACATTAAAAATAATCTTCTTTAATTCTTTAGGAGCAAAATCTTCTCCTGAACAATTTCTACAATAAACGCCTCCATGAATCGCTCAGCATAGCCGCTATGCCTTTCCTTTATATTTGAGAGTTTGATGAAAAAATATATTTATCAAAATATGTTTTTAGCCGCCCTGTTCGGCATTATGATATTTTTTTTGCCGGATTACTTATTGGCACAAAAGTCTGATCCGCCTAATAGTAAGACAGGTATCGGGTTGTATTTTTCAAACAAAAGAACAATCCAATTTAAGAGCAATTTTTCATTTGACTATCAAACATGGAATAAGTACCAAAAGTCAGGAAATGCTTCACTCGGTTCTCTTAATTCAATATACCAGGCTTCTCAAATATTCCCAATTTTTCCCGGTATTGGTTCTCTTCCCGGTAATATTAAAAATCCGGAATTCTCTCTGCAAATAACAACTGATAACAATTTTTCTTTTTCCAATACATACACGATAGAGCAGGAATCAGCAGATAATAATAAATTTCCTTCACCAATTGACACGGTTGATATCCAAAAAAATCCAATAGAATTTTCATTTTTTCCCACGGCAGATACTACATTAACAGTTGGAGATAGCATTCAATTCTCCATTAGTTTGAAAGATTTCACTGGTGATTCTTCGAATTTTTTATGGTTTCTAAATGATAGCCTCATGTCCGAAGCAAATGATTCACTTTTTGTATTTTCTCCAATTTCCGACTTAGCTAAAAATGATTCCATACGAGTTGTTTTCTCCAATGAAGATACAATGTATGTCCATCAATGGAATATTACAATTGTTCCGCAGGAAAAAATTAATTTTGACCAACTCACTTTTTCACCAACCACTGATACAACCATCATTTGCGGGGATTCCATGAGGCTGCGTATCGAGCCTTTTGCAGAAGCTTTATTATACCGTTGGTTCAAAAACGAAAATCCTGATACAACAACTTTTGATAATTCAATTGCTTTTCACGCACCCCCAGATTCGGAAGGGATCGCAAAAATATCTGCTGCTATTTTTTCCGAAGATTCATCTTTTCAACAAAAAAATGAATGGATCATAAAATATATCTTCAAGGCGCCCGCTCCCATAGAGTTCTTTTATTATCCTGTTTCAGACACATCAATTTTTGAAGGCGATTCCTTAATATTAGGCGTCGGTTCTGTTTCGAGCGAAGATTCAATGAGTAACTTTTTATGGTCAGTTAATAATTTTTCTGACTCATCAAAAACGAAAACTTCATTTTTAATCACCACTGATTTTTTCGCGTCCGGCACTGATACGGTTTCAGTTTCGTTCAATATTGGAGATTCATTATTTACGCACCAATGGATAATCAACATTCAGAACAAAAATCGTCCGCCTCAAATATTATCCAATACGATGGCGTTTGATACAACTTTGACTTTGAGCGACACGATGTACTATTCTGTGGAAACGTTTGATCCGGATAATGATTCACTTTTTTTCTGTTGGGCGTTGAATGGTATTATTGATTCATCGGCAACCGACAGCTTTTTTTTCTATTCTTCAAAGAATAATTTTTCTGAAACAGATACATTGCAACTAAAAATATCGGATGAGGATACATCAATTTATCTCGATTGGATAATTCGACATGCAAAAAAAAATAATCACCCACCTCAAATTATTTCGGCATTCCCTGGTCTTGATTCAATTTTAACAAAAACAGATTCTGTTCTATTTAAAATAAGTTGTTTTGATGAGGATGGAGACTCCATAAAATTCCAATGGTCTCGAAACAATTTAATTGACACGACAGCAACCGATTCTTTCTATTTTTATTTTGCTGACGAAATGAAAAACACAGCAGATTCGATCACTGCTTTCATTTCCGATAATGATACCTCTATTTTTGCTCGATGGATTTTATTTCCGGATTCAGCGAATTCGGTTCAAACTATTATAAAAGAACCGGTTTATTTCTATCCCGAGACCGACTCAATTTTAGCAGCAAATGATTCTTTGAATTTCAGGATTTGCAATCTGCCGGATTCAACAAATATTCAATGGTTTATTAACAGCCAAAGCGATTCTTCAAAAACTGATACTTCATTCATTTATTATCTCTCTGACAGGGAAAATAGTGTGGATACAATTCGGGTCAAAATTATCGCCCAGGACAGCTCTTTTTCTCACGAATGGTACGTCTATTATTCTGAGTTGCCCACACAATATGATTCTCTCAAGCTCGCTTTTTTACCGGAAAAAGAAACGATTACCTTTTCAACCGACGACAGCCTGAAATTTTGTGTTCAACTAAAAAAAGCGAACCTATCCGATATTAACATCCATTGGTTCATTAACCATGAACTTGATGAAAGCAATACAGACACAACATTCTTTATTATCCCTGATGTTTTTAGCACAACGATAGACACCATCACTGTTTTAATTACCCATGCAGATACCACAATATTTTTTAGTTGGGCAATTCGTTATGAAGCTGTTATTAGGTTGCCTTCGCCAATCTTGCAATTCCCAATTGAAGGTAATCGAATTTCTGAATTTGAAACTTTGCTGTGGAAGAATGATTCATCATTAGCTGCTTTTGATTCAACATCCGGATGGAAGTACATTGTTCAATTAAGTAAGGATTCCACATTTTCTGAAATTTTCTCAACGGACACCTGTTCGGCTTTGAGCATTCCAATAAATAATTTAGATGAATTTGAAAAAATTTCCATCGGTGAGCCTGTCTATTGGCATGTTAAAATCTTTTCAGGAGAAAACAAAGAATCAGAATTTGCGAGTAGTCTTTTGCCATTTTATTATTTTCCGACCTTTATTATCCTGGAAGGTTTTTATGGAGAAAAAAAACAAGAAGGGATTTTTCTATCTTGGACAACCTCTTATGAGGAAAATTGCGCCGGTTTCAACATTTATCGCAGTGTAACTTCAGACGGCAATTTTGAAAAAATAAACGATTATTTGATCACCGGAAAAACGAGCTATTCATGGATTGATAAAACAAGTCAGGCTGGCACAACTTTGTTTTACAAGCTCGAAGAACTCACCACAAATGGCAGGAAACAATTTCACCAGCCAATTTCTGTTGAATTACCGGCGCCTGTTAGTTATTCACTCTCACATAACTTCCCCAATCCATTTAATTCATCAACCTCCTTCAAATATCAAATTCCCAAAACAACATACGTGCTCATCGAGGTGTTTAACATTCTTGGTAAAAAAGTTAAAACACTAATTGACGAAAGAAAAGATGCCGGCTATTACACCGTTTATTGGGATGGTGTGGATGAGAATGGAGAATACGTGGTCAGCGGCATCTATTTCTACATCATTTCCACAGAAAAATTTCATGCGACACAAAAGATGATTGTGGTGAGATGAGTTACACAATTATTGATGGCTTTTATTAATACTTCATTTAACTAAACACATTCAATTTTGTAACAAGAAAAGATCAAGACCGAGATCAAGATTTAGAAAAAATATTTCTTAATCTCGATTCCTGTCTTGACCTTAATTTAGAATTTTAATGATGTTATAAAAGTCGATAATTTTTGCCCTTTGTGCTAAAATTTCATTGATGAAAAATTAGTCTAAAACAATTCTCCATTAATTTCAATCCCCACCGGACAATGATCCGATCCCAGCACCTCTTTTAAAATAAAAGCTGATTTTATTTCGTTTTTCAAATTTTCACTGATGTAAAAATAATCAATCCGCCAGCCAATATCTCTGTTGCGGGCTCTCGTTCTCATATCCCACCATGAATAATGCCCGCCACCCTCGACAAACATACGAAAAGTATCAACAAAACCGTGAGATAACAGTTTATCAATCCATGCCCGTTCTTCAGGTAAAAAGCCGGATCTTTTTTCGTTTTCTTTGGGATGAGCCAGGTCGATCTCTTTATGTGCCGTGTTCACATCTCCGCAAACGATTAGCTTTATGCCCTGATCTTTCAAATTGTTTGCTCTTTCCAGGAAAGCATCATAAAAATCCATTTTGTATTGCAGCCGTTCTTTGGATTGTTTTCCATTTGGAAAGTAGATATTAAAAAGTGTTACATTATCAAATTCCAATTCAAGGATTCTACCTTCGCTATCGAATTTTTCTATTCCAAATCCTTTTTTAAACTGCTTAACCTTCTTGTTGGTCAGAACAGCAACCCCACTGTACCCTTTTCGTTCTGCCGATGAAACATAAAGTTCATAACCTACAGCCTTTGCTATTTCTTCAGGGATTTGGTCGTCTTGTGCTTTTGTTTCCTGGAAACACAGTATATCCGGCTTTTCCGCATTAAACCAATCCATAAAATTTTTCTTATGGACAGCTCGGATTCCGTTAACGTTCCAGGACAATATTTTTGTTGTTATCATATTTTGTCCTTACAAGTAAAGTTTTTGTTTATTACAAAAAAAAATTAAAACATTTTTAACCACGAATTACACTAATTACACGAATTTTATTTTCACTAATTACAATAAAATCAATCTTCGGCAGATTTCTATTATTGATCGAAGATGCGCCGTTTTTTCTGGCGCATTGATTCGCCGAAGAAGAATTAGTGAAAATTCGTGAAATTAGTGATTGTTGCATTTGCAACTTGTCGCGCTGATATGTTAATTGATTTCCAATTCTTTCCCCAAAAAATGCTTAAACCAAAACTGCACACTTTCACGATAAATATGATTTCTTTTCGGGAAACCAATTCCATGCCGTGCATTAGGATACAACATCAGCTCAAAATCTTTGTTCAAATTGGTTAATTTATCAATGAATTGAATGGTGTTTTGCATGTGCACATTATCATCCATTGTTCCGTGTGTTATGAGAAGCGTGCCTTTGTATTTTTCAGCATGAGTCATGGCAGAACCGTATTCATAACCGTCAGGATTTTCTTCAGGTGTGTCCATGTATCGTTCAGTATATATGGAATCGTAAAGTTTCCAGTCAGTAACCGAAGATGAAGCAATTCCATGAGTGAAATAATCAGCAGCCGCAGTGAGCGCCATACAAGTCGCGTAACCGCCGTAGCTGCCGCCGGTTATGCCTATTTTTGTTGAATCGACAAACGGTTTTTTTCGCAGCCACTCAACAGCAATAATGTAATCATTCATCTCCCATTTACCAAGATTGCGAAACATCAGAGCTACTCCTTTTTTCCCAAAATGCCCTGAACCGCGATGATCGACAGACATCACGATTATTCCGTTCTGCGCCAAAAAGTGTCCGCTCATTCTTTGAAATGAATTGGAAACTGTGCCGGATGCGGGCCCGCCATAAATTCGAAAAATTACCGGGTATTTTTTCGACTCATCAAAATCCGGTGGCAGTGTCCAAATGGCTGGCAGATCGTAGCCATCACCGGATGGGATGGTGAACAACTCAACTTTCCCCAAATCGTATTCATCCATAATCGCTGACTTTGAATCGCCAAGGTTGCGAATCAGTTCCCCATCTTTGTAATAAAGATTAATTTTTGAAGGTTGAAAAATATTGCTGTAGGTGTCAATAAAATAGCTGCCCCCGGGAGATACCTGGCAGCGGTGATTCCCCTCGATTTTTGTTAATCGTTTTAAGTTTTTTCCTTTGAAATTCACTTGATAAAGATGCGTTTCCAAAGAATTCCCCAGCGTTCGCCGAAAATAGATGACTCCATTTTTTTCATCAACCAATTCAATTCCGCGAACACTCCAATCCCCTTTTGTTAATTGTGCTTTTAAATAGCCAGCCATATCAAAATAATAAAGATGAGACCAACCATCTTTGTCGGAGCGAAAAATAAATCCCTTGCCATTTTTAAGGAAATGAATATTTTCAAACCATTCAATCCAGGCAGGCTGAATTTCCTCATAAATTTCGGTTATTTTTCCATTTTCAGGATTTGCAGAATAAATCTTAATATTGTCCTGTCCGCGAGTCATCCATTGAAAGAACAGTTTTTTACTGTCCGGTGTCCAAAAGGGCCAGGCAATGTATTGTTTGGAATCGCCTTTTGTTTCAACCCAAACGGTTTTATTTTCTTTCAAATGAACAACGCAAAGTTTGACATCCGGGTTAGGATCGCCTGGCTTTGGATAGCGGGCAATTTCCAATTCACCGTGGACACCATCTGCGCGGTACAGCGGAAATTCAGGAACGTTGCTGTCATCAAAACGAAGGAAGGCGATTTTTTCACTATTTGGCGACCACCAGAAAGCTGCGTAACGGGAACGCCTGCCAAGGATTTCTTCATAATATACCCAGGAAGCCCAGCCATTGTAAACGACATCGGAGCCGTCATTTGTTAATTGGTGCTCCAATCCTGTTTCCAATTCGATGGCAAAAAGATTGTGATCACGCGTAAAAGCAAGCAATTTTCCATCGGGCGATAATTTTGGATTTTTCTCGGGAACCGAGTTTGCCGTTAGACGTTTAAATTCTTCTGTTTCAGTCGAAAAATAATAAAGATCATTTTTACGGTAAAAAATGAAGACCGAATAATCCTTTGTTCTTGTTGAACTGCTTCTTAACGAAAAGCCTTTGGGAAGTATATCTTTGTAAATGTCATAATCGAAATAAACACTTTCCTCACCGGTTTGGGCGTTGACTTTCATCAATTTTGTTTTTGCATCTTTTTCATCGGAATCCGTTCTTGACTCAAGATAGTGATTGTCATCGAGCCAGCCCTGAATACGAGGCAGTTGATCCGCCAATCTTGGTTTACCTCGCTGGTAAACTTGTTCGTAAGTGAGTTTCTTTTTTTGAGCGAAAGTTATTGTTATTGAGAAAAACAGAAAAACAAAAAAGAGCATTAGAAAAAATGAGTTTTTTTTATCAAATGACATAATATTTTCTCCTAATAAAGTTGTTTTGAATTTTAATATCAAACAAAGTAAACAAAATATTTCAATTTTTCAAGGATAAAAATTCAAAATCTTGCTTTTTAAAAAATATTTTCGTAAATTAGAGTTGTTGAAAATACGACTCATCATATAGAAAAAAATATTGGGAAAACGATTATGGGCAAGACTATTTAAATAAACTGATATATTAGTTCTTTTAATTTTTACATTTGCATATTGAATAACAGATATCTTCCGGTTTGTAATTTAATTTTTTTTAAGATCAATGGTTTTGCCCCAAATAGTTTTGCCTTTTATTTTAACCCTGAAAAGTCACTACTAATTAGTGTCTGTCCGAAAAAGCCCAGTTTTTGTCATTCCGGCAATCTTTTAAGCCGGAATCTCCTTGTAAAACAGAATAGATTCCCGCTAAAAACATGCGGGAATGACATCTCGGACAGACACTAATTAGAATGAAAACATAAACAGGAAATAACCGTGAATACTAGAAATCTTAAAATTTTATTTTTACTTTTGTTGGTCATTTCGTGCGCAACCTGTGACCTGACAACAAAATCAATAGCTAAGACTCATTTAAAACATGCTGAGCCAATAAGTATTGTTAACAATTACCTTGAATTGAGGTACACTGAAAACACGGCAATTGCTTTTAGTATGCTTAGTTCAATTGAACCTAATATCAGGAAGTGGATCATTTACAGCTTATCATTAGTTGCAATTACTTTCCTTGGCGTGTTAATTTGGAATGTCAGAAATGATTCAATTTTGTGGCTGATCTCACTTATGTTGGTTTTATCCGGGGCGATTGGTAATTTGGCGGAACGACTCGTTCGTGGGTATGTTATTGATTTTATTCATTTGCATTATTACGACAAATGGAGTTGGCCTATTTTTAATGTGGCGGATATTTTAATTACTTGTGGGGCGATTTTGTTGGGGATTTTAATGTTAAAAGCCTCTCCGGAAAAAGAAGAACTGGAAACTGTTTAAAAGGATTATTTATGAATTTAGGTGATTTACCGACTTTTGAACCAAATATTGATTTACTGAAAAAGGATTTAGAGAAATATTGTGAAGATAATAAAATCTCAAAATTCGAACCCGAAGACATTTTAGAGTTATTAGAAGACAGGGAAGAAGTAAATTGGATCGTTGAGCAGCTTCAGCAAGATAATTTTGAATTAGATAATAAAAAATTATCATCCCTGCTGACATCGATTCAGACAATCGTTGCGCCACCAATTGATGAAGAAGAGGAGGAGGAAGCGGAGGTCGCAACTGAAGAAAAAGCAGTAGAATTTGCAGCAGAACCTGAAGGCGAAAAAGCTGCTCCACCAATAGATTTTTCCCAGGTTGATTTATCACAAATGGACGATCAGGTGGAAGCGCTCACCGGAATGAAGCTACCACCCGGCGTGGACATGCGTCAAGTCAAAAAAATGATGGACGGCCCCCAGGGAAAATTGATGGCTGATTTTGCTGCTTGGTGCCAGGAGCAGGGAATCGATGCAACTTCAATGAGTGATCAGCAGCAGATACAGGAATTGAACGAACAATGGATGTCAACTCCCAGACCTGCATTTGATGGAAAAACACCGGCTGAAATGTCCCAGGGCGATCCTTCACTCATGGGAATGAAAAAAGTTGAAACCATTCGCAGAGAAGAACCAAAAGTAGGCAGAAACGATCCCTGCCCTTGCGGGAGTGGGAAGAAATATAAAAAGTGTTGTGGTAAAGGAAAATGAGTTTTTTGGTTATTGGGTAATTAGTTTATTGGGTAATAAATTTTATCAGGACAGGATTTATTAGACTATCAGGAATTAACAGGAGTATTTTGTAGCTTCTCCTGTTGATTCGGAAAATCAGGTTAATCCTGTCCTTTTTTATTGAGACTCATTTAATTTTTTAATCGCAAATGCCAATCCATAAACCAATTTAGCAAACACCTTAAAATTCAAAAAATCAATTTTATCTTCAGTGGTATGATAATAAGGATTGCGATAGAATGCCGTATCAGTGATCATCAACGCCGGATAATTATATCGCCAAAATGAAGCGTGATCGGATAAATCAACACCCGGAACCGATGCATCTGCAATCAGTGTTTCAGTTTTAATGAGCGATGTTTCTTTTAATAAATCTGCAAATTTATTTGTCAATTCTTCCGACTGTTTATTGCCAACAACAGCAATAAAATTCCCCCGCTCCGGGTAAGCCATTAGCATCTCGGGAAAGGGATATTGCTGACTCATTGGTTCATCCGTAAAATAACCCAACATTTCCAAAGCAATCATTGCAATTATATTCTCTTTCTTTTTGTAACAAGACTTGGCATAAACCAAACTGCCCATTTTCCCTGATCCAAAATGAGGCGGTTCTTCCAAAGTGAAAGCAACAAATCTAACGGTTCGCTGGTTGGGAAAATCCTTTAACAGCCGAATCAATTCTATTAATGCAGCAATGGCTGTCCCATTATCATCTGCCCCCGGCGAATCCATTACCGAATCATAGTGACCACCCACGATGATTATTTCATCGGGAAAGCGCGCTCCCTTTTTTTCAGCAATAATATTGTTTACCAGCTTCCCCTTGCATTTATAGTTTTGCAGAACAGGTTCGGCGCCGTATTCAATCATTTTTTGAGAAATGTATTGAGAGGCTTTGTTCAATGAAGAATAATAGTCAAGATTTCTAGGGCCAATCACTTCCGACAAATGATTTACATGATCAATTAAATTTTCCTGAAGTATGGTCAATGCGTCGTCAGTTATTTTTGAAGATTTATTGTTGAGAAAACTCATAAAATCATTTTTGTTTGTTTTATCAGTTTGAATACTAAAGATTTAGTTTTAATGATATTTTAAGTTTAAGATAGCTTTACTAAACCTTTCTTTCAAATTTTTTGAATTGAGTATTGATTTTCTATTTTTTCTTTATGATGACGTAAATGCACAAATACAAAGTTTAGTAAAGCTAATAATAATTATTCAAAAATTCAAGCCATTTAGTATTTATTTAATTTTTTTCTTGCATCTTGTTTATAATTATAATATATTTCGTACCTACGAACTATTCGTAGGTACGAAATATAATATCTTCAATTCATTAAGGGGGTGGGATAAATAAATTTCCACTTTTGAAACTGTAACATAATGATTTGTAACAAATTTTATATTTGAAATGGGAGATTTATTTAATCCAACCCCCTAAAATAACTAGGAGGTTATATTATGAAAGTTTGGGTAAAGTAAAAAATTCTGTTAACCCAATGATCTATTTTTTAATTGTTTCTTTTGTTTTCACAGGCAGTTCGTTTGCTCAAACAGGGACCGTAGCAGGAAAAGTAACTGATGTACACACCCAGGCACCTTTGCTGAACACAAACGTTGTTTTGGTGGGCACAAAACTTGGCGCGGCAGCAGATGCCAGTGGTGAATTTATCATTACTAAGGTACCAGCAGGCGATTATAAAATCAAAGCCATGTACATTAGTTATGAATCAACTGAAAAAGCAATCACGGTAAAAGCGGATGAAGAAGTTCAGGTTGATTTTAATTTGCGCGAAGATTTTTTTCAAACCGACCAGGTTATAGTAACAGCGACACGAACTCAAAAATTAATGGAAGATGTGCCTGTTGTAACTGAATTAATAACAAGGGCTGAAATTGAAGAAAAAGGCGCTGAGGACCTTTCCGAAATATTAGAAGACAGACCAGGAATCTCCATTGAGACGGGAACCACAGGCGGAAATTTTCTGTACATGAACGGTGTTGACAGCCGGAGAATTCTTATCCTGGTTGACAATGTCCCGCTTTCCGGCAGGTTGAACAATAGAATCCAATTAAACCTTATTGACTCTGACAACATCGATCATGTGGAAATCGTTAAAGGTCCTGGTTCATCACTTTATGGAAATGATGCCATGGGCGGTGTCATCAATATTATTACAAAAGGATATCCTGACGCTTTTAAAGTACAGGCAAACGGGCGATATGGCAGCAATGATCTGTATAGTGGTAATTTTTCTTTTTCTGGAGAGAATAAAAACATCAGTTACCTGCTCAACTTTGACCATCTCAAAAGAGGTTTTGGTAAAGGCGCGTCAGAAATTGATGTAACAGACACAAAAGCGACCAGCATTAACAGCAAATTTAAATTCAGAAACCTGGGCATCGGTGATCTGGAATTCAAGGGCGAATACCGGGAAGATGAACAAAACTCCGAATCCATGTTTATGGGATCAGCAAATAAAAACACAGCTAATATTAAAAATTTCAATTCCAGCCTCGTATGGCAAAAAGGACTCACTGAAAAATTTAACGCCAAAGTAACCGGCTATTATACGGACAATTTGAGAACCTACCAATCAGCTGCGACAAATTCTAATCGACCGGCATCAGTTGATACAACAACTGACAATATTTTTGGAATAAAGTCAGATTTTAAATTAGCAGCTTCTGAAAAAGTTGGGATTGATTTTGGTTTTGATTTTTCTGAAAACGACTATGAAAACGAAAGATTAACCTCAACACAAACCCGGAGACAGATTGGCGTTTTCACCCAGGTAGAAACTAACCTTTTCAAAAAACTTAACCTGACTGTTGGCGGCAGATATGATAAAATTACTGATGTCAAAGGTTATTTCAGCCCGCGTATCAGTGCCATGTACACATTCAATTCAGATTTAAAATTGCGCGGATCATGGGGCCGCGGATTCAGGGCGCCTTCTTTTATTGAACTTTACAGTGATTTCCCAATTCCAATTCCGGGAATGCCACTCAAAGTTGTTGGAAATCCCGATTTACTACCGGAAAGATCGTTCGGCGGAAATTTCGGCGTTGAGTATTTCATCAACTCATTTATGTTGATGAATGTAACATATTTTCAGAATAAATTTGAAGACATGATTGTTGATTACCAGGCAGCGCCGCTAACATACAGTTATTTGAATGTCGAAAGCGCAACGTTCCAGGGTATTGAGTTACAAACCCGCTTTTACATTTTGAACAACTTAACAACAACGGTCTCCTATAATTATACTGACATAAACCAAAAAAATGAAGACGTTGCTTTCTCAAAAATTTCTCCGCACACAGCCTACGCCAAAGTTAATTATAGCCTTTTGAAAAATAAGTTGAAAGTTTCTTTGAGAAATCAATTTTTAAGCAAAAGAGACATCCTTGTCGTACACGGCTATACCGGCGACTTCACAAAAGCAAAAAAGGATGCGTACAATTTATTAGACTTGACACTTTCGTATAATATTAGTAAATTGCTCACCTTAAGAGTCGGCGCGACTAATCTTACCGATTATGTCGATGAGGATTACGGACCATATATCGGTCGCAGTTATTTCCTCGGAATCAATACAACCTTTCAAAAAGGGAACTAATGAAAAAAGAAGGTGCACAAAAGCTGGCAGTGTTGGCGCCTAAAATTATGAATGCGTTTCATGATTTAGGGCGTCAACATCCTGACAGCGAAAAACTTTCCATGCGACAATTTCAGGCGCTAATTATTTTAAATGCCAGCGAGTCTTTAACTATATCCCAACTGTGTGAAAAATTAAGCCTGGCGCCATCAACCGGGACTGAATTAGTTAACAGAATGATAACGTTAGGCTTTTTACAAAAAAATCAGGAAAAAGGTGATTACAGGCAAGTTTATATTTCGTTAAACGAAAAAGGCGAGGCGCTTTTAAAACACAGGCAAGAACAATTGTCAAATATGTTCTCAAACTTTTTAGCGCCTTTCAAACCGGGCGATCAAGAAAAATTCATACAAAGTTTTGAAAACATTTGGGTGTTGATGGAAAAATATCATTGGAAGCGAAAGTCCATGTAGTTTAATTTCTAAAATATTTTTAACTATTTTAAAAAACCATACTCACGCCGACAAGTGACAAGAGAGGGCGACAAGGAGACGGGGAGAGAGGGCGAATAAGCGATCAAGCATTAAGTACATTGTTCACTTTCACAGTCTCCCCATCTCCTTCACACCCACTCTCCCACTCATTTTATGGAATAAGAAAGTCATAAAAAACAGAACATCTCTGCATGTAAACTATTTTACTGTTCAAAAATTTGGAGAAGAAAAATTATATGAATACAATTCTAGCAATCGGTACAAAGATCGTAATAGTCGCGCTAATCTCTTATGCGATTGGAATTTTTATTGAGCAGCGGAAACGCCTGGTTACAAATGGTGTACTTATTACGCTTACCGTAGGTATCATATTGGATGTTATCGCGACAGTATTTATGATTATTGGTTCACCCAGTTCTCCATTTACATTGCACGGCTTTTTAGGTTATTCCGCACTTGCTGCAATGTTGATTGATACATCGCTTATTTGGCGTTTTCGCATTACCAATGGAACGACAGAAAAAGTTGGGAAATCATTGCACCTTTATTCACGGTATGCATTTTCCTGGTGGGTGATTGCCTTTATTACCGGCGCTTTGCTGGTGGTTTTTAAATAGAACTTTGATTGTAAAATAATTTTAAAAAGGGATTGAATTTTCCTTCAATCCCTTTCATAATTCCTTTGTCAATAAATAAAATATTCTTCGCTCCCACATGGCTTGTTAATAACATACTTTTCACGGCATCACAGTTATTTCTCCCCCATCCAAAGTAATGCACTTTTTTAACAGGTTAACTGTCAAACAGGAGTGCACAGGTAAAATCACCAAAATTTCTCCCACATTTATTCCATCAAAAAATGTGTCTGTTGTTTTAATTATTCCGTGTTCTTGCGAAAGCCCGGAAACATAAGTACCTTGAATGATTTTTCCCCAGCCGTTTTCTCCCAGTTGTGTAACCAATCCAAATAATTTATGCCCACTTTGATCGATAATAAATTCTTTCGAGAGATGAACCGCGCCGCCATAAATTACAATTTCATTTCTTTGCGAATGTTTTGCCACTACCGGGCAAGCAACTCCGACTGCTATTTTCTCTTCGGAACAAGCGCTAAGGTTCAACTGCATCACATCGTAAAATACAAAATTACCGGGACGGATTTCATCAACATCACTAAAGTCTTCAACCTGACTACACGCTGGAGTATCACCAATGGATAATTCAATCTTTTTAAATCCCGCATTTTGAAGATTTGTTTGCACTTGTTTAAGTCTGGATACAGTCTCATCATAAATATTGATAATTTTACGTTTTGACTTTGCGTGGTAGGTATGCCCGGCGTGTGTCAAAATGCCATTAAACACCATGTTCCGGCTGTTTTGAATTTCTGTTGCAAGTTCAAATAGGATGTTTTTCTTTTTCCACAGAATTCCCGTTCGATGATTCCCAGTATCAATTTTTATCCATATTTGAACCGGACTTGCCAGGTGTTTCTTTAAAAAATTTGTTGTTTCGATTGACTCAACCAATAAGTGTAAACAAACTTTTTTTGCTAATTCATTTATCTCCTTTATCTCCCGAATATTAACCGGGAAAGCAACTGAAATGTCAGTCCATCCGTTGTTGGCAAAATATTCTGCCATTTCAACCGAAGAAACAGTAATCGAAGTAACGCCAAAATCTTTGAACCATTCTCCTATTTGTGCTGATTGATGAGTTTTAAAATGGGGGCGAAAGCGAACTTTGCTGTTTTTTGCTTTATCCGCCATAGCGTTGATGTTTTTTAAAGCTTTTTCTTTATCCAGCAAAAGAGTAGGTTTTGCTATCTGATCAGTAACAGCAATTAATTTTTGCATTTTTTATCCCGGCAATTGTTGGGTACAGTGATAGTTTCCAATTTTCTGTGTTAAATATTTTGAACTAAAAAATTATTATACTAATTTAAACAAAATTCATAAATCAAACAACAAAAAAATAATTTGAAACTTATTTGTTTTATTTCCGAATACATATAAAACTAAAATGGAGAATACATGAAACTATTGTCGAGGTCAGAAGAAATTGTGTTGCTGGCTATCTGGAAGCTTCAGGGAGATGCTTACGGTGTAACGATCCGTCAAATGATTTTTGAGACCACCGGACAAAAATGGTCTATCGGTGCAATTTATGCGCCGCTGCATCGATTGGAGAATAAAGGATTTGTTTCGTCAATTAAAAGTGAGCCAATCGCTGAACGCGGCGGACGCAGCAAAATTTATTACCAGGTTACATCGGATGGCAGAAAAGCGCTTGCAGAAATTAAACGTATTAATGAAGCTATTTGGATGAATGTACCTGTTTTGGGGGTTGAAAACCCAGCGCACTAAAGTACAGTGTCTAAAGTGTCCGCAAACTTGCGGATGAAGTACTTAAAGTTCACCACCCAGCTACTCGATTAGTATTTAAAAAGTTCATTTCTTGTACAATGGGCAAGAAAAAATCATCCCGCCAATTGCCAAAGGCGGAACGAAGCCGCAAAGCACAGTCTGTACTTCCTTAATTTTAAAAAAGGTAACTGTACGGGGAAACGCAAAGTTTTCTTTAGATTTTCTTTGCGTCTCTGCGTCTTTGCGTGAGATTTTTTTCATTCCATGTAAGTTCTGGCTAGTCCGGGATGGATTATTTAAAAACTTTAAAAAAATCAAGAATTCAATTGGTAAAACTTTAATGAAACACTTTTCAAATCAACCGACACCACCAAAAGCAGGGCTGTGGATTCTACAAAAAATTATTAGTAAAGATATTCGTTATGCTGCCCTGGGTGATTTTGAAGAAATTTTCTTTTCAATCGCTGAAGAAAAGAATTATTTAAGCGCCTGGATGTGGTACTGGGGACAGGTGATAAAATCGCTGCCATCTTTTCTGTTTGACCTGGTTTTTTGGAATATTGTTATGTTCAATAGTTATTTGAAAGTCGCTTATCGAAATCTTAAAAAGCACCGGGGATTTTCATTCATCAACATTAGCGGGCTGGCTATTGGTTTGGCGAGTTGTATTCTTATTTTGTTGTGGGTTCAGGACGAGTTGAGTTACGACCGGTTTCATACAAACAGCGATTTTCTTTATAGAATAGAATCGACGGAAAACTTTGCGGACGGCAAAAAATATCACACGCAAATGTCTCCAGTGGGATTGGCTTCGTTACTTGCCGAACAGATTCCGGAAATAATACACGCCAGCAGATGTACCCGGTTTGGCGGCATTCATCTTCGTTATAAAAACAAAATCCAATTATAGCCTGAATCCTTTAACACGAATTCACCTGTTTTTTACATTTGGTTCAAACCAATCAATAGGTTATGTTCGTTATGTTTACATTTTTTCGGTGATAGCAATATTTGTGCTGCTTATTGCTTGTATCAATTTCATGAACCTGTCCACAGCCCGATCAGAAACCCGGGCTAAAGAAATCGGCATGAGAAAAGTTGTTGGCGCTAACAGAAAGAATGTTATTTCACAATTTTTGGGGGAATCATTGCTGTTGGCTTTTATGGCATTATGTTTTGCGGTTGTGCTGATAATTATTTTGCTCCCGGCTTTTAATTCCATTTCAGGCAAGAACCTGGAGTTTAGCTTTCTGGGAAGCCGAACTTTTTTAATCGGCATTATTTCAATTACTCTATTCACAGGAATAATTTCCGGCAGTTATCCCGCACTTTTTTTATCTTCTTTCAAACCGGTTCACACCCTGCATGGATCAAAAGTACGGATTTCCAATCGCTCACCCTTGCGAAAAACGTTGGTGGTTATTCAATTTGCGCTTTCCATCTTTCTAATTATAGGTACGGCGGTTGTTTATAATCAATTAAATTATATGAAGAACAGGAACCTTGGATTTGATAAAGATAATTTACTCTGCATAAGAATGACCGGCGAAACACCTCAATCTTATTTAACAATTAAAAATGAATTAATAAAACACACTAACATAATGGGGATTACTGCATCAGGACGAAGACCATCTGTCACCGGGGATACCGGGCGAAATATAAACTGGGATGGTAAAGATCCCAACAAACATGTTAAAGTCGTTTTTCATACCATTGATTATGATTACCCGGAACAGTTAAAAATAAAAATGGCAGAAGGGAGAAGTTATTCAAAAAATTTCCCACCTGATACAACAGGCGCTTTTGTTATAAATGAAGAATTGGCAAAGTTAATGGGATCAGGTTCGCCGATCGGTAAGAATTTTTCAATTTTTTGGATGAAAGGAAAGATAATCGGTGTCATGAAAAATTACAACCATCTTCCCCTTCATGCCAATATTGAACCGATGGTCTTTTTGCTGCCGCCAAATCCCTATTGGTTGAGTACAATATTTGTCAAAATTCAACCCGGGAATATTGAACCTACGTTGAAACACATAAAAAAAACATGGCAAAACATCGTCCCGGATTATCCATTTGATTATTCTTTTCTTGATGAAGATTATGACAGGATGTACCGAGTTGAAAAACGGTTGGGAACACTCCTGAATTATTTTGCTTTTCTTGCCGTACTGATCGCCTGTCTTGGACTGTTTGGTTTGGCATCATTTACAACTGAACAACGGACAAAAGAAATCGGCATCAGAAAAACGCTTGGCGCTTCCGAAGCAAAAATTGTTATGATGCTGTCAACTGAATTTGTTAAGTGGGTAGCGCTGGCGAATTTAATTGCCTGGCCCGCAGCATGGTTTGTTTTAAACAATTGGCTGAACGATTTTGCTTATAGCACGAAACTTCATGTTGGAATATTTTTCCTGGCTGGAATGCTGGCAATGCTTATTGCGTTGCTAACGTTTGTTTTACCCGCAGCCGACACTTACCAACAGAATTTTAATAACCGCACAGAGTGAAAATAACAGCTAAAAAATCAATATTTGTGATGGGCTAGGCTGTCGGGTACAAACACGGGTTAGCGAAAACAAGCACTTACGTACTGTTTATAACATGCCCCGACAATGAGCCAAGGAAAAACTTACCCACAGAGCCAGACAGTGCTTTGAAGCCCTACCTTTAAAAATGAAATAATAAAGGCTACAATGGACTGGCTGGCGGACTCTCGGAATAGCACCGTACCAAAAACTTCAACTTACAACCTAATATAGCAATGCTGTCGGGCTTCCTTCACTTACAACCAAAAATTCGGCTTTTTAAATAATGAGTTGAATAATCATTTTTACAGTAGAATTGAAAAGCCCGACTGCATTGCGGAAATTATCGCACAGATTGT
>JADHVV010000153.1 GCA_016783825.1 Candidatus Zhuqueibacterota bacterium
TTTTAATAAAGATCAATTACTATTACAACGAAAAGGCTGAGGCGAAGGCTAAGGCGGAGCAAGGTAGAAGATTAAAGGTTTAAGATTTTTTCCTTCGCCTTTGCCTCAGCCTTCGCCTGCACTTTAGTGCGCTGGGAAAGTAATACTATAATACTTTTTGTTTCTTATTATTTCCGCCAAAAAGACGGCGGACAGGCTGCTATTAATAATTCTGCTTAAATTATTGATTCTATAATTCTAACAATATATCACCATCACTGAAGAGTTATAAAGTTTTTTGTAACTGTTCAGCTACTATTTGTATCAATGTCATTCTGAACGAGGGAGGGGAATGGTGATGTTGGGAAGTGAAGAATCTCGTATATTTTAGACAAAGGTGTGAATATTTGAGAGATTCTTCGGTCGCAAGCTCCCTCAGAATGACATTTACAGCCAAGCTGAATAGTTACAATTTTTTTTATATTTAACAAAGGATTACCCATCAATGTTTTCTCGAAAGAAACTGGCATTAGCTATTATTTTTTTAAATTACAATATACTTTTTGCGCAACAATCAATCACAACACCAAATGATAGTCTCATTCAAAAAGCGATTGAAATGTCAATTCAACATGATTATGAAAATGCCGAAAGGATATTTCAAAAAATTATTGAGAGCGATCCGGAGCAACCTGAAGGTTATTTCTTTATGGCGGCGACTATTCAGTCAAAAATGATGGATTTTGAAACGGAGCGATGGGACGCAGATTTTTTCCGCTACATAAATTTAACCATAAAAAAAGCGAACGACAAAATCCTTAAATCGTCCGATACAAATATTTGGGCGCGATTTTATAAAGGGAGCGCGCTAAGCTACTTAGCCTTTGTTGAAGGACGAAGAGGAAAATACCTGCCGGCAATTCGCCACGGCTATTCAGGCATTACGTTGTTAAAAAAAATTGCAAAAGCCCACCCTGACTTTTATGATGCTCTTTTTGGAATCGGCTCATATAACTATTGGCGCAGTCGAATTACTCGATTGATTAATTGGCTTCCCATTATTTCTGATCAACGTGAAAATGGAATTCAAAAAATTAAGCTAGCAACTCAAAAAGGCAGGTTCACTCGTTATGCAGCATTGAATGAGTTAATATGGATTTTAATCGATGCCGATAAACCGAATGAAGCATTTGAATATGCTCGAAAAGGATTGGAAAAATTTCCCGAAAGTCGTTTTTTTCTATGGGGCGCTGCAAAAAGCGCCTATGCTCAAAAAAACTATCCGGCTGCCACTTATTATTTCAAGAAAATTATTAAATCCATTACACAGTCCAACTTCAATAATCACTATAATGAATATATCTGCCGACTCAACCTGGTAAAATGTTACCTGGAAACCGACAACATTAAAGAAGCGAAAAATCAAATTAAGTTTTTAAAATCTTTGAAGCTTACTCCCGAAATTTCAAAAAGATTAAAGAAGCAAAAAAAGCGGCTCAAACAATTTGATTCTTGATTCCAGGTGCTGGATACTGGTTTCCGGTTGCTGGTCGCTGGATTCTCGTTACTTGATGCTGGATACTTGTTTCCGTTTAGATCATATCTTTTTTTATACAGTTTATATTAAGGATTAAACATCAAACATCCGGAAACAAGCCGGTTCAAGCAACTAGCATCTAACATCACTAGTAGTTCGATTCCTAAATAACGTGGCAATAAGCTGTCATTGCGAGCGGCAGCGAAGCAATCTCTAACTATTGGAAAATCAATGAGATTGCTTCGTCGCTTCGCTCCTCGCAATGACGGAAAAATAAGAATGTTAATTAGGAATCGCTCTACTAGAGACAAGCATCCAGCCACAAGCATCAAGAAACAGGCATCCAACATCAAGCATCCAGTAACAAGTAACCAGCATCCAGAAACCAGAAACGAGCATCCAGAATCCAGCAACAAGTATCAAGACACAAAAACAATTTTACAAATAAACAGCGCTGCCAGAAGTCCTGCCAGGTCCCCAATTAATCCTGCCGGAATAGCATGTCTTGTTTTCTTAATTCCGACAGCGCCAAAATAAACAGCGATCACATAAAAAGTCGTTTCTGTGCTGCCAAAAAATGTTGAAACCAACCTGCCTGCAAATGAATCGGGTCCGTGTTCTTTCATTAATTCAGTTGCCAATCCCAATGTACCACTTCCGGATAATGGACGCATTAAAGCTGCGGGCAGCGTTTCTGCCGGCATGCCGATAAAATCAGTTACCGGTGAGATCAATTTCACAAAAATATCCATTGCACCTGAGGCGCGAAACATGCCAATCGCCACTAATATTGCCACTAAATAAGGAATGATTTTTACAGCAACATCAAACCCACCTTTTGCGCCATCAATGAAAGATTCATAAACTTTTACTTTATTCTTAATTGCCAATAATGGTACAATAAACAACAAAAAAGGAATTGCCCATACAGAAATAAAAGAAATAATTTTTCCAAACATTTACTTACCCTCCCCTTTTTTTGAATCGTTTATGCTTTCTTTGTCTGCAGATTCTGTAACGGTTTTTTCTATTCGAAAAATAGGCAACCGTTGCAGCAATTTTGTTGCTGTTACGGCTACGATACAAGCACAGCCCGATGCAAAAATTGTTGTGCCAATAATTTCAGCAGGATCAGCAGATCCCAGCGTTGTACGAACTGCGATTATGGTTGCCGGAATTAATGTGATGCTGGCTGTATTAAGCGCTAAAAAAGTTGCCATCGCATTGGATGCCGTATCTTTTTCTTCGTTTAATTTTTGAAGCTCTTCCATTGCTTTTAAACCTAATGGAGTGGCTGCATTGGATAAGCCAAGCCAATTCGCCGCAATATTCAGGATCATGGCGCCCATCGCCGGGTGTTCGGGAGGAATTTCAGGAAATAGTCTTTTACTTATCGGTTTAATTGCACGGGCTAAAACCTTTACCATCCCCGCCTCCTGGGCAATGTTCATAATGCCAAGCCAAAGCGCCATTATCCCGATTAAACCAATGGCAATTTCCACGGCAATGCCGGCATATTCAAATGCCGCTTTTGTGACATCTTCAATTTTACCGTTAATCGCTCCAACAATAAGAGCAATAATTATCAAAGCAAACCAAATGTAATTTAACATAAACAAACTCCATGTTTAATGAGCGAGAAATGAATTATTATCTTATTTTACTAATGTAATATCTTTTTCGACTTTGTCAAGTAAATTTTGAATCCAATTGTAATTAAATGACATTTCAACTGTGTTTCAAAATAAAACCCTTCTGTTACAAAATTGCAATAGTATGTGTAATATTTGTTATGTTTAAATTCGTTCCAACGTTTTTAATTATCTAAAGTTTGTGAAACACCAATATGTTTCTATATCAATTTGATATTGATTATTAAAGAGATAAGCAGATAAATTGATTTCATCTTGATTTTTTTTATAAAATTTGTTGCCAAACTTATAAATTAGTTGTATATTAAAATGTTAATAATTAAAAGTGGTACAATTTTTGTGTCTTTCTAAAAACGATTATTAACTTATCTTAATAAATTTGGAGGTGTCAACAATGAAGACACAGCTTAACCTCTTAACTCTCACATTAGTAACTTTTTTGTTACTTTTTGTATTATTCTTTTTTCAGGCATCTTTTGCATCGACGACCGATGATGCAACACCTAATTATAATATCTATATATTAGGTGAAGACCGTTCCTTATGCGGCCCAATATTATCTGCAGCTGGTCATGTTGTAACTTTAGCGCCTGATATAACCTCGCTTACATTGGCAAATTTAAGTGTTTATGACCAGGTTTGGTTTGTCGATACAAAAAACATTCCTGAACCTACAGGCAGGGCAAATTTGATAAATTTTATTAAGTCTGGCGGTAAAATATTTTTTATGGGTGACTCGTATAGATGGTATCGAGCCGATGTAGCTGATTGGCGGGACGACTTCTTCAACGAGCTTGGGGCTGGTGGTGTAAAACAATCTGAGACAATAAACCCGTCACAAGAAGCTTATTACACCAATCCGTATCATGTTACCAGTTATTCTCCACATGAAGTTCATTATACACAACATGGATCCGGAAGAAACGGAAGTTTTGAAAATACCGGAAATGGGACAGTAATTGTTGGCGCCGGCATAGACGCGAAAGGTGATGCAATCGCTGTCGCTTTTGAATATGGGAACCTGTTGCAAGCTGCAAATTCCAGGGCTGTTATATATTTAAACAGCAATAACACAACCAACTGGGAATTGTACGCAGAAAATATAGCAAAATTTTTGGGTCCCAAAGGCAGAGCTATTTTATCAGTTAGAGATACCAAGGCGCTTCCGGGAGGCACCGGACGAATGAAAATTGATTTGCACAATATAAGAACAGTTTCAGGCGTCCAATTTAAAATGAAAATTGAGCCCTATTTACTTACCCCCCTTCAATTTAGTACTTCTAACCGTACTATAAATTTTACAGTTTCGTATGAGGAAGATATAGAAGGATTTTTGAGAGTTGTTATCTCCAGCGATAAGGCTGCGACTATAGCCCAGGGCACCGGTACCATTGGCGAATTAGTTTACCAGGTAAGCACGGGCGCTGTTCAGGGAGATAGCGCTGACATCAACCTGAGTGATGAAATCATCTTAGATGAATTTGGAGAAATATTAATAAGCGATGTCATTAATGGTAAATTTCGCTGTGGCATATTAAAAGGCGATGTCATAATGGATGGTGTTGTAAATCTATTTGACCTGATTCGTACAATCGACATAATCCTAGGACGCCCACCCGATCCAACCGCATCTGAACTGGAATCTGCTGATTTTAATTCTGATGGCGTTGTGAACATTCTTGATGTTGTTGGAATAATAAATGTAATTTTAGGTAGAGAACCAGGTGCATCATTATCAAAATCGACTGCATTCGGAAAAATGCAAAATCAAATTTTGAATAATAAGAATTTAATTCCGCTGCCCATTTCCTGTGATAGAAATTTAATCGCCTTACAGGCCTGTCTGCGGTACAATACCGAAACAGTAAAACTTTTAGATCCCATACTTTCGGATCGATCATCCGGAATGGAAATGGCATGGGAAAATCAGGATGGAAAAGTTACGATACTCTTATATAGTCTAAATGGCGCCATGATCAAACCTGGGAATGGTGCGGTAATAAACTTTCCCATCTCAAGCGATTCACAAATAAATGGAAAAAATCCTTTTCAAATCGAAAATATAATTTTAGTTGATACGGATTGTAAACTATGCCAATTAACCGGTATTAATGAGTTTAATAGTGAGCGAAATATTATTCCCGGCGAATATTCCCTTTCACAGAATTATCCGAATCCATTCAACAGTGGAACAGAGATCAGCTATTTTCTACCTAAATCCGAAAAAGTGAATTTAGCCATTTATAATTTATTGGGCGAAAATATTATAACATTAGTCAATAAACAGCAAACAGCTGGTCACTATCATATTAATTGGAATGGACAAAATAACGTTGGAGAGATAGTACCATCGGGAATCTATCTTTATCGGTTGTTTTCCGATAACTTCTGTCTAACAAAAAAATTAACAATAATAAAATAACATAGAGGAAATCATGAAAAAGAAAATTACGGTGTGTTTCGGGATATTGTTTTTTCTTTTGAGCAGCATTGTTTATTCCCAAACAGATACCCTAAAAGTACGCGGCACATCAGGGGAGATAGGCACTGAAAACCATGGTGTACCAATCTGTCTCAAAAACGATGTACATTTACGCGGAATACAATTAACCCTAAACTATCCCATTGAGTTAAGCCTGCTGAAGCACAATATATCTGCAACTGCCAGAACCGCGGACCTGGTAATTGAAACTAACATACCATCTCCGGGCGTGATGACTGTATTAATTTTTGGTTTTGGCGCCGAGACCATTTCCCCTGATACCGGGTCAATAATAGATGTTAGCTTTGGCGTTTTACCGGAAGCACTAGCCGGATTCTATCCACTTACCTTTAATGATATTTATGCATCGGATGCATTTTCTCAAAGCGTTGACGTTGAAGGAGTTGACGGAATTTTTGCCATAACAATTGGAGGAGAGGTTCCCGTTGAATTATCATCTTTTAGCGGCTCATTTATTCCGTCTCATAATAAAATTCAATTGGAGTGGCGCACTGAATCCGAATCAAATAATTATGGATTTGAAATTCTTAGAGGAGAAACCAACGATAAATTAACAAAAATTGGTTTTGTACAAGGGCAGGGTACAACATCTTCATCACATGAATATAATTTTATTGATTCAAATATAACTTCTACCAATTATTTCTACCAATTAAAACAAATTGATTTTGATGGCACATCTACCTTGTCTGAAAAAATAAGTGTAACTATTTCCGCACCACAAAATTACAATTTATCCCAAAATTATCCGAATCCCTTTTCATTAAGCAATGCTATTTCTCAAACAACCTTTCGTTTCCAAATACCTGAATCCGAACTGGTGTCTATTAAAATTTATAATGTTTTGGGGCGGGAAGTTAAAAGCCTGGTCTCCCAAAAATTGAGCAGTGGAATTCATACTGTTCAATGGGATGGCAAGACGAATACAGGCTTGCCTGTCAGTAAAGGTGTTTACTATTATACAATGAAAACCAAAAATTTTAAAACGAACAAAAAAATGATAATTTTGGAATAATTTTTATCTTGACAATTTTTAAAATTATTAGTATTATTCAAAAAAGAAAAATCACCCTTTAAATCCAATCCGGAGAGATGGGAAAGGGATAATTCATTTGAATAGCCTTCCTCTATCCGGGAAAGGCTATTTTTATTTCTGGCAACAGGGGATAAATGGAAAGAAAAGTTAAAGCCAAGATAATCGACGAAACAGGTCTGAAAAGAACCATCACGCGTCTTTCTCATGAAATAGTTGAACGTAATCACGGGACTGAAATAATTGCTGCCGTTGGCATTCGCACCAGGGGCGCCTTTGTAGCTGAACGAATTGTCAAAGAAATAGAGAGGATTGAAAGTAAAAAAATCCCCCTCGGGATTCTGGATATTACCATGTATCGTGATGACTTTCGACAAAGATTGAAACAGCCGGTTCTTCAGCAGACAGACATTCCGTTCAATATCGATGAAAAAAATATCGTCTTGATCGATGATGTACTCTATACCGGGCGAACCATAAGAGCGGCTTTAGATGCATTGATGTCATTTGGCAGACCGGCACAAATTCAATTGGCAGTACTGGTTGACAGGGGGCATCGTGAATTACCGATCAAACCCGATTATGTGGGAAAAAACATCCCCACCTCGATTGGCGAAGAAATTCAGGTCAAATTAAAAGAAGTGGATGATGAGGACTGTGTCCTGTTGGTTGAGGCGCCTCTTGGTGAATGGTGATTGGTATAGTGGTGAGTGGTAGAGTGGTGAGTGGTGGAGTGGTGAGTGGTAATAGTTGTTATTATGATAACTATCATTCGTTATCAAATTACTACTCACCACTCACAACTCACTACTAACAACTCACCACTAACAACTCACCACTAACAACTCACCACTAACCATTCACTACTCACCAATAACCAATAATCCCGAATATAAAGGGAAAAAACAAAAACATGCAAGAAAACCGTAAGCATCTGTTAGGTCTTGAAGGAGTTCCTGCCGAAGAGATAAAATTAATTTTAGACACGGCAGAATCCTTTAAAGAAGTCCTGGATCGCCCCATTCCTAAAGTACCCACCCTGCGCGGCAAAACAATAGTCAATTTATTTTTTGAAGCTTCAACCCGCACCCGGTTTTCTTTTGAACTTGCCGAAAAACGATTATCTGCTGATACACTAAATTTTTCCACTACTGCATCATCCGTAAAAAAAGGTGAAACCTTAAGAGACACGGCTCAAAACATTGAAGCTATGAAGGTCGATATGGTAGTGATCAGGCATCCAGCTTCAGGCGCGCCACATTTTCTCCGACACTGGATCAAAGGATCGGTAATCAATGCCGGCGATGGCTGTCATGAGCATCCAACACAAGCGCTGCTGGACATGAAAACCATTCAAGGAATCCACAATGAATTTAAGGGACTGCGAGTAGCAATTGTCGGAGATATTATCCATTCCCGGGTGGCACGATCCAATATTTACGGACTCACAACAATGGGCGCTGAAGTTGCTTTGTGTGCGCCTGCGCCATTAATTCCTTATGAGGCTGAAAAGTGGAATTTAAAGACTTTTTACAATGTGGACGACGCAATTGCCTGGGCAGATGTTTTAATGGTGTTACGAATTCAATTAGAAAGACAGTCTCAAAACTTTTTTCCAACCCTACGCGAATACCACAACTATTTTGGAATAACGAGAGAGCGATTGGAAAAAGCAAATAAAAAGATCACGTTGATGCACCCGGGACCAATTAACCGGGGAATAGAACTGGACAGCGATCTGGCTGATGACCCTGAATACTCTGTCATTTTAGACCAGGTAACCAATGGTGTGGCGATCAGGATGGCTATTCTTTATCTTTTGAGTGGTGAAACGAAATGATCAAAACTAAACCACGAATTACACGAATTTCACTAATTAAAAAATTTGTGTGCCTTAATTCGTGTCAATTCGTGTAATTCGTGGTTCAAAATAGCTTTTAAAATTTTTCCATTAAATCCAAAGGTCACTAACAATAATGAAAAAACCATTAAGAAAAAGCCAAACAATAAAAAACACAAAAGAAATGTCAAATTTTAAGCCTGCTAAAAAAGTATTGCTCAAAAATGCCTCTATTATTGACGGGCAGAACGATTACAAAAGTACTTTCGATTTGTTGATCATAGATGGTAAAATAAAGGAAATGAAACCGGAAATTGTATCTTCATCAGAATTTGATGGAAAAATATTCGACCTTTCAAACAAACTACTATTGCCCGGATTTTTGGATATGCATGTCCATTTTCGTGAACCGGGAAGGGAAGATGAAGAGACCATATTGAGCGGCGCCCGGGCAGCTATGACAGGTGGATTTACAGCGGTTTGTACAATGCCCAACACACAACCGGTAACTGATAACAGGGAAATTGTCGAATTCATTCGAGACGAAATCTCTAATCACCTAATTTCCATTTACCCGGTCGCTGCAATTACGCGCGGGCAAAAAGGCGATGAGTTAGTTGAGATGGCAGAATTGATCGACGCCGGCGTGGTTGCTTTTTCTGATGACGGAAAATCAGTCGCCAATAGCCTGGTGCTTCGCCGGGCAATGGAATATGCGCGCATGTTTGATGTGCCAATAATTGAGCATTGTGAAGATGCCGGTCTGGCAGCAGGTGGAGCAATGCACGAAGGATTTGTTTCAACAAACCTGGGAATGCCCGGCATACCTTCGATTGCCGAAGATGTGGTCGTGGCAAGGAATATCCAATTGGCTGAATACACAAAAAGCAAAATTCACATTGCGCATATTTCCTCAGCCGGAGCAGTCGAGTTAGTCCGCCGGGCAAAAGAGAAAAATATTCAGGTAACTGCAGAGGCAGCGCCTCACCATTTTACCCTGACTGATGAAACCATCCGCTCTTTTGACGCCAATTTTAAAATGAATCCACCTTTACGAAGCCAGAAACATATCGAGGCTATTGTTGCTGGATTAAAGGACGGCACCATCGATGCCATTGCTACTGATCATGCGCCTCACTCGATTGAAGAAAAACAGGTTGAATTTGCTGCGGCTCCGTTTGGCATCATCGGTTTGGAAACAGCTATTGGATTAATAATAAAGCAGCTGATAAAGCCAGGTATATTAAATTGGAATCAAGCGGTTGAAAAATTGTCTATTAATCCGTATCGTATTATTGGTATCCCTGCGCCGCAAATAAAAGAAAGAGGCATTGCCAATTTAACGATAATTGATCCCGAAGCCAAATGGAAAGTGAACAAGGACGAGTTATGTTCAAAGTCTCGTAACACACCTTTTGATGGTTGGGAATTTAAGGGAAATGTAATTGGTGTATTTAATAATTGTTTCTACAGTTTAGGAGAAAAGCAAAAATAACTTCTCCATAGCAAATTGTCAAATTGTGCTTGAAGGAAAACACTCATTTTAATGTCATTGCGAGGAGCGGAGCGACGAAGCAATCCCATTAATAAGTGCTTAATATTCAGGAGATTGCTTCGCTCCTTCGTCGCTCGCAATGACAGGTGCGTTTTTAAATATCACTTGTTTTCGTTCAGCCACTAACTATTCATGCTATTAAGGTATAAAAGATAAAAATGAGGTTTTTATAGCTCTACAACAATAGTCAGCTCTGTAATAGCAGGACATCTGATTTCCCCCCGCAACTGAAGTTTTACAAAAAACTTAATTTTTTACTTGACTATTTCAATGAAATTTATTAAGTTTTCGCTCCGGTACGTTACCAGAAAAATTCGAGTTTGTTCTTTTCTTTCTTTATGTTATTTTTCACAAGGGAAAGGTATGAATTTGCCTTCAATGCTTATTAAACAATTTTTTAGACATTTCTTCACTAACAATGGTTTGCCACACAATTTTGAATTTTCTTTTGCAAACAATTCTTTTTTAACTATAAACAAAATGTAACTTGTTTGTAACATGGAGATAATATATTTGTTTCCTTTTTATTATCTGATAATCTAATTATTATAAAATATACGAAATAGCTTTAACACCATTTTCTAAATTTAAATAATTGAAACCTTTTTAACTAAAAATTTATGGGAAGGAGGATGAAAAGAAAAAAGCAAGTTGTTAAAAAATTCAACCTAATTAACCATTAATTTAATTCATCAGGAGGAAAGGATGAAAAAACTACTTATTTTATCACTTATTTTGTTACTGCCTCTAGCGCTATTTGCTCAGAGGGGAACTATTGTTGGTAAAGTAACAGATGCAAACAGCGGCGACGAACTTGTTGGCGCCAATGTTGTTATTAAAGGCACCTCAATTGGCGCTGCTTCAGGAATGAATGGCGCTTACAAAATCGCCAAGGTACCACCAGGGAGTTTTACTCTTCGTGCAACTTTTATGGGTTACAAAATGGCGGAAAAAGATGTTCAGGTAACTGCCGGACAGGAAGTTACGGTTGATTTTGCCATGGACGAAGATGTCATTTACGGTGAAGCAATCGGGATTATCGCTGACCGTGCAAAAGAACGCGAAACACCGGTGGCTTTTACTAACGTTTCAAAACAGGATATGGTACAGAGACTCGGTTCTCAAGACATCCCACTCATTTTAAATACCACTCCCAGTGTTTATTCTACCATGCAAGGTGGTGGCGCCGGTGATGCACGTATCAATGTTCGTGGTTTTAACCAACGCAATATCGGTGTCATGATTAATGGTGTACCGGTTAACGATATGGAAAATGCCTGGGTTTACTGGTCAAATTGGGACGGTGTAGCAGATGCAACTTCTTCCATCCAGATGC
>JADHVV010000154.1 GCA_016783825.1 Candidatus Zhuqueibacterota bacterium
CTCCCAAATAATAAAAATAGGACAGTATGGAAATAATAATTATTCCGATTATGATTATTGCCGATTTCACGGAGAGACCTCTATTTTAAATGTGGTTTTTAAGCGATAGGATATCATTAAATCAAAATTTATATTCAAATCCAACTATTAATGAAAACGATTGAACAATTGAATCATCGGTATCTGTTAGTTCTTTACCTGCAATAATAATCTTATATTTACCTTCTAAAATAAACGACACATTTCGCCAAACCGTTTTTTCCCATCCTGTTATTATAGTGTTAGAAAAACAGATTTTTGTTTGTTCGCTTTCTTGCTTTCCCACTTCAATTACTTCATCTTTATAATTCACCCAGAAAGCGCGCCATTCTGTGTATAACACTCGCTTAACATAAATAAAATCAATGCCTGGACCAATACCTGAATATAATTTCTTCCAGAAATAAAAGCATAAATTAGAAGAAATACTTATATCACGCCATAATTGACCATTTCGCGCTGTATAAGTTGTGCCCCGGTATTCGAAACTACGAGGATTCCAATAATGTTTGTATTGATAATATGTCATCTCGTGTCTCAGTAAGAATCGATTCGAGATAGGTAATGAAACTGACGTTACATATTCGGCATGATTCTTAATCCTTTCATAAGAGGAGAAATTAATACCGCTTATTTTAAATTGAAGTGACCTTTTATTCAATTGAGCTGAAAGTATAGCAGCATACAAAACGTTTAATATTATTGTAAAAATAAAAATGAAATTAAATCTTCTTATCATGGTTCTTTCCTTGTTTAAAATTGTGCACTGATACCAATGTTATAAGTTCGTTTGCTTAAGCCATGTTCTACTTTTGCTCCGCTAATCCATGAATAACCCATCACATTATACATATTAAAAAGGTTGAGTATTTCTTCTTTAAGGGTTACACTAATATTTCCTAATTTGAATTTTTGTGTAAAACCGATATCAAATCTTCGATAGAAACGAGTTGTAGAAGAATTGCGTTTGCCCAACACGACTTCCGATTCACCATTGTCATTTGTTTTGACATATCTATAGGTGTAAGGATAACCACTGCCAAACAATATGCGAATATGAAGTCGAGAGCCGGGAAAACGATCCATTTTATCCTGAAGCGCGGCTGCAAAAAGATGCCGCTGATCGGAGGGACGAGGCACCCAGCCTTCATTGTCGTTTTTTAAATTTTCTCTGGCTACCATATAACTGTAACTGAGCCAGGCAATACAATCAGGAATGAACTCGCCGCGCAAATGGGTTTCCAAGCCGTAAACATATCCGACAGCATCATTCATGCCGGAATAAACGATACGCACATCCATTAAATCATAAGAAATAAGATCGTGAAGACGTTTATAATATGCCTCGACTCTGAAGCTTAAATTTTCATTTTTTTTGTGTTCCAAACCCACTGTAAATTGAGTTGATTTTTGAGCTTTTAAGTTTGAACTTTGCTCACCTCCCCGGCTGCGGAATTCTTTATATAAAGGAGGCTGTGAGTATCTTCCTGCTGCCAGCATTAAGTTTGTTTTCTCTGTTAAATTAAATAGTAAATTTAGGCGCGGCATAAGAAGCGGTTCTTTATTAAAAAAATATTCTGTAAGCCGCAAACCGCTTCTAATTGACATATAAGAAACCGGGCTCCAACTATGCTCACCAAAAAATGAAATACCAAAACTATTAAAATTAGTACTCGAGTTTATTAAATCCGGCGGATCAGTTTCCAGTTTATCATAAGCCTCTATTTTTTCGTACAACCTGTCTTTGAATTTAAATAATTTCAACTCTAAACCAAAGTTCACGCGATGACGAAAATCAATCTGATAATCAGCTTTACAAAAAAGTTTTGACAATGAGACATTAAAATTATTTTTAAATATCTCCTCTCTATTAGCGCCGCTGGCAATGGTAGAATCCGGAAATATATTTACAGAATCAAATGCTGTTTGAGTAATAAAATATTCACTGTGGTTATCTTCGTCTTCCTTTTGATCAAACAGGGAAAGGTTTATCTGTGTCTGTAACCTGTCTGATATTTTATGAAACCACTGTAATCCCAAAGCAGTTGTTTGATAAACAAATGATTCACTTCCTTTTATATTCATTGCCCAAACTTCAGAATTAAATGATCGGGACGACCAGCTTTCAGGTTTCAATAAAAACTTACTGTTCCCATAAATACCTAAAAATTGAATTTTATTTTTAGGATTCAAATCATAAGAGACAGCCAATTGTACATCCTTAAAATCTGGTGTGTAAATTCCTTTGGTGCGTAATGCATTGAAAAGATAGCCATAATTCACCTTGCGGATTCCCAAAATCCAGGATGCTTTTTTGCCCAGCGGACCTTCCACCATCATTTCGCCCTTTATGGCTGATAAAGCAGCCAAACCTGAAACTCGCTCACGATTGCCCTCTTTGTATTTAATATCGAGCACCGATGATAATTTATCGCCATATTGAACCGGAAAAGCGCCCGTACGCAAATTTATACTTTGTAAAAGATTAGGATTTACTAACGATGAATTCTCTGCAATACCCTTGCGAACTAACAGCGGTTGATAAATTTCTATTCCGTTCAAATAAATCAAGTTTTCATCATAATTGCCGCCGCGCACGTTATAAAACGTGCTCTGGTCGTTTGAAGAACTCACACCCGGCAGTGTTTTTAAGGATAAAAGTGCATCAGGCAGCGGATTGACTATGGTTCTTAATTTCGCAGGCGGAATTTCATAGCGGGCTATCTTTGCTTCTTCAGCAAATGCTGAAATGGTAACTTCTTTACCAGGAATTACTTTTGGCTCCAAAGCTATGTTTATAACTAATGAATCTATTTTATGCGAAAGTGTAATTGTTTTTTGCTGGGAAAAATAGCCGATATAACTAAAAACAATTGTTAAAGTTCCTGGTGATACTAATAATTGGTAGTTACCGTTTTTGTCAGAAGTTGTGCCTGTGTTTTGATTGAGGATTTTGATGTTTGTGTTAGCTAAAGGTTTGTTGGTTGAATATTTAGTTACCTTGCCAATGACTTTTATCTTTTGATCAGGAAAAGAGTAAAGTGAAAATGTAATAGATAAAGATATAAAGTAAGAAAAAATAACAAAGTTACTGAGCAGATTATTAGTAGATGAATTTGATTTCATTAGATTAATAACCTTTATCAAAATTAAATTTACTAGAAGAATTACGCCAAAGTCAAAAATTGAAAATAATGAATTTCTCTTACCATACTGGTTGTGTGCAATGGTGTCCTACTATTGAAATAAGTTTGCGTTTATTATTGCCATTACGATCCATGACCCAAATAGAACTAAAATCGTCTCTACTATCAATTTGATCAAAAACTATAAATTCACCATCAGAAGAAAAATCGGGAAAAGATGCCATAAAAGAAGCGGTTAATTTTTTTAAATTTTCTCCTAATGAATTTATAATATAAATTTGTTCACCAGGGTAACCTTTTCCAGCAAATATTATTTCATCATAAACTGGAGACCATTGAGCGTGGTGAGGATTCAGTGTATCAATAGAACTAATAAACGTAACATTTTTTGTGTATATATTTATTGTTGCTAAACCAAGGAAAGATGAATTATTTATGGTTTTTACATTTGGAGAAAAAGTAAATAGAATTTCTTTGCCATTTGGCAACCATGAAGGATAAAAGAATTGTACAGCTTTCGTAGGATGAATCATATTTTGGGTGGTTATTTGTTCAATATTTTTTCCGGAACTATCACAAACCATTATTTGTCGTAGTCCATCGATTGGAGAAGTGAAAACTATCTTGTCTCCATAAGGAGAAATTTTTGCCGGACCACAATTATACTGTGTTAAGATAATACCCTTCTTTTTACTCCCATCAAACTGCATCTTCCATACCTGAACATTATTACTTTTAACAGAAACAACTTTATTAAAAACAAGCCATTTTTTATCTGGAGACCAATGCCCATTTATCTCGAAAACACCTGGAGTTATATTATATATTTTTTTATAATTGTGTGATATTGATAAATGCCATCCCATATTATCTCCTAACGCAACAAAGACAATAGTACTATCATTTGGTGGTACAATTTTATCAAAATTGGTGATTATAGATTTTATATTAGAGTCACAGCTAAAATTAATTAATAAAAGAAAAATATAGAGAAAAATTACTAAATTTGTTGTCAACTCTTTCAAAATTCGCTCCTATATATACTTTTATAAATTATAAAAAAGGAGGGTAATGCCCCCCCTTTTTTTAAGAATAAATTTAATTTATTTTTAATACTGTAATATACAATAGAAATCAAGTACTAAATGTGAACTTTGACTTTGACTTTGTTTTATACGCATATCCCAAAATCTTAAACTTCCCAGGTCTCCAATAGCAAATATAATTTGTCTAGGAGTACCCCACTCATCACAAAAATAATATCCATTCGAAGTATTAAAGTTTACATAAGTATAAGGATAACTTTGTGATTGCACGATGTGAACTCCTCCGCTAATCCATGCGTTTGACCAATATCCGTATGCATTATGACGAACTGTACCATCAACTGTTAGAGGACAATTGCTGCAAGTATTTTCACAAGTGTTTGCACATGTATTCTGGCAGGTTGCCCCACTACACGTTGCACCACTACAAGTGTTTCCATAGCAAGTCCCAGAGCAGGTTGGACTGGTACAAGTATAGCCAGAACAAGTCCCCATATAACACGTCGGTTCCCCTTCACAAGTATCCTCCCACGTATCACATGGAGGAGAAGCAGTCTCCGGCGCCCGAGGATTATTACATTTAGCATCCCTGGTGTCCCCGCTCTCTCCCCCGGCTGCGGCTTCATTGCCCTGGTTTTCCATGCTTTTAACAGAGCTCTTCAGCGAGTGTTTGAACAGCGGCGAGTTTTTAAATCCACCTTCGTTCCAGGCGGCAAAGCTCATGCTGACAAACAGCAGCGCTACCGCCAGAACTAACGATATGATGATCAGTTTTTTCATTTTTTAAACTCCTGTATTATTATTATGTTTCAATTTACATAATTAACTTGATATTTACCAAATTTTCCCTTATATTCAGGGGGTTAGAAAAAGAATTATTGAGCTTATTGTACATATTTTCATATAAAAACAAATATATAACTATATAAAAAGATAAGTTATTCTTTCTCACCCCCTAAAAAAATATAAGGGAAAAAGGAAAGCAAAATAAACTTATGCTCCTGCGTGCCAGTAGGATTTGTGTTTATACTTGTCTTTCCTTTTCCCGTTTTTTATTTTTTTCTGCTGCTATCCGCCCTGGCGGACAGCTAACCGGGATTAGCCCATTGTCGGTAATAGAGGTAAATATTTTTTATATCCATTTTATAGCCATTAAGCTTTTTTGGTAAAATAATTAAATAAAAAAAAATCATTTTATCACTAATTATTTTGTCATTAAAAAGTGATGTGCCACGCACGTATCTAACCGGTTAATTTTCCCCAAGCTGAAACAAATCTCTGAAAATCCAATACTCAAACTTATGGATATTCCGCATATTATTACCTGGTATTACACCACTATAACCCATCTGCGCGATGGTAAAAACATCGGCGCAGGCAAGAACGCCAACCATTCCCTTGCCATAATCCTTAATTGCAAATACCGGTATTTTTATAAAGGATGGTTTTAATTTGCTTTTCGTACTATCCGGTTGTTCAATTTTATTTAAAATATTTTTTGGTGATCGCTGATTCATTGGGTATATTTGATCCGGAAAATCATTGGCAGGCAAATGAGGAACTGATCTATTCATGGATCGGTTAAAAGTTGGGCGGCTTTCAGAACTTTTGGGAAATAAATTTGCAAACATTATCGTTTTTGCGCCTTCAACCTTGCCAGCATTTCGTGCAGTAAAAGACAAACTGTCATCCTCATTTTCGCGATAAAATTTTGCAGAGTTCCTGCCCATAATTGGTTTTATTAACATTTGGAAAGCGAAAAGAAAATAAACCAGTAAGGTGTTGTGTAGTGAATTGTGGTGGATGAGTGAATAGCAGTTAAAGGCAGCCACATCATGGAGAACAGAAAAATACTTAACCATAACCAGTACATATAATTATTTCCTTTCATCATTAAGCGCTGTTTTAGCTTTTTGAAACTGTTCAGCTATTCGTTTTATTCATGTCATTCTGAACGAGGGGGCGATGTGGGAAGTTGGGAAGTGAAGAATCTCACAATAAATAAAAATAATTTAAAAATTTGAGAGATTCTTCACTTCCGACCATCACCATTCCCATCCCTCGTTCAGAATGACTTTAATAGCCGAACAGTTACTATTTTTTTGTCAACAAAGATTTTAAGAATAGAATATTCTCCTCATAATAGCTGTTATCCTGCTCTAAATTTCTGCTTAATAGAAAATGTGAGTCCGCAATTAAAATTAATTTTCCCTGCCCGATATTTTTGGAGACAACAACAGGAAAATTCCAGGCTTCACAAATGACCTGAATATTTTTTTCGTTTTCAAATAAAACAGGCCATGCTTCAACAAAACGTATTTTCTTATCGGTTTCATTTTTGGGTACATTGCCAAGCGGCAAATTATCCAAATCCAATCCATATTTCGTTAAGAATTTTTGGGATGCTTGTTTTTCTTCATAACCAACTGACCAAATTACAATGCCGCCATTTTTTAAGTAATCGTCTATCACCTCAATTTCTTGATGTTTAAAATTTTCTGCCGGAGCAATAACGAGAAATTGTTTGCTGTTTTTGAGTCTTTCTTCTGAAAAGTCTCGATTTATAAATGGCAAATATCCATTGCGCATCAAATTAAAAGACAACGACCATATTCCTTCATCTCCATATTTTTCAAATCGCTCTAGATGTGATCCATCAATATATGCAATATTGCCTTTGGGTACGCTATTTATAATATTTTTTCTATCCTAGAGATTAGTAGAAATTAAAGCTATAAAAATAGTTGCAAATAAATAAAATATTTTTAAATCAGCAAGGTTTGATTTGCTAAAATAAAACAGTAATACAGTACAAACAATCATTAAAATAACAGCGACAATATTTTTAATTATCCTTGGCATTACAACTTGTTCATTTACCAACCAATTAAAAGTATTTTTGATAAATTTATAATTTCTCAAAAAAACACCATTTTGAAAAGATGACGTATCTCCAAATACCAATACCTTACCTTTTCCGTATTTTGCTTGTGCCACCAGAATAATATCTCCTAATAATTCTCCGTCATTGTAACGCCGGTCTCCTAAATAAGCATTGTTTTTATTCAGGGCGTTTCCTAAATCTGAAAAGCCGAATTTTGCTGTTATGACAGGCTCTGCTTTATTAGAAGAAATTGCCAGCGAAGCGCCAACTGAAATTCCAATTTCCCTATTGCTTTTCAGTTTATGCGTAACAGGATGGGGGAAAAATTCATACGAATCACCCCAATCTTGTTTTAAATAATGAGCTGAATCAAAATTAAACTCTACGCCTGTAAATTTTAACAGATCATTAAGCGGTTCCCGCATTCCACCTAATCCTGTATGATCGCCAAGAACCAATAGAGAGCCCCCTCGCTTTACAAATTGTTGAATTTCATTTTTCTCTTTTTTTGTAAAACTTTCATCAAGATTGATCACCACCAAAACATTGGCTTTTTCCAGGTTATCTTTGTTAACAGTAGAATGTTTTATTACAGTATATTCAAATGATTTAAGATAAGCCGGTAACATACCGAACATGCCGCTGCTTCTCAATCCATAATTACCAAATTCAGGTCTATTCCAATTTACAACGCCTTTGCTATAAATAAAAATATTTGAAGGTGTTTTTTCTTTATTAAAATTAAGAGAAGGAAAAGTAACTAGCACAACTGAAATAAAAACATAAATCAATCCAATAATTAAGAATTTCAAATTAGCCTGTTTTTTAGTACCAGTTCCAATTTCTTTTTTGTATGTGAGAATAAAAATAGGAATCAAACCGAATAGAAAAGGAATGGCAATGAAATCCATCGGAGAAATTAATGCAGAATAATTCAACTGTCTCATTATATCAACCACCAGCAATTGTACAGGAATTGAAAACACTTGAGCAATCAATAACAAGATCAATCCCATCGCTAATTCCAATTTTGATTTACAATTTAAGTGAAAATAATATATAACAAAAAATATCATAAATAAAATGGTTGTATTAACACCCAAAGTAGTTGCGCCAAAAAAAACTTTCTTCCCAAAAAGTGTTGCAACATGCCTGGATAAAAATTGAGCATAAGTTTGAAAAAATTGCCATACCGGTGGTACATAGAAATAAATTATTAAATAACAAACATGAACTATCGAAGTCAATAAAAACACAGAAAGAATACAATCTATCTGTGAATTATTATCTGATAGTATTTTAATTAAATAGAAATACATCACTAAAACGAAAAACAGGTGGAGATTAAGCGGCAATTTAACGTAAATAAAAATAATTATAATTATTAGTGATGTTAGCAGCAAAATATATAAATATTTTTATTGAAATGAATGATATTTGTATGGCAACACCGGCTATTTCAGAAGGCGTGATATTTATACGGACACATCATTATTTGATAGCGGTAAGTGAAAAATATGCTTCAGATTACACATATTTGAAAAACATCTTGTTTTTATCAAAATTATCTTTTAAATTCAACCTTCAAAAATATAATATGGCATTAGACGGTGGGATAAAATAAGTTAGAAAGGAAAAAGAATCCATGAAAATTATTAGTATAAAAACTTTAGAAATTCCTGAAATCAAGGTGATTCGATTTGCACGCTTTTGTGATCACCGGGGGTATTTTACCGAACCCTATCGAAAAAGCGACTTTGCCAACCACGAAAATATGGATTTTATGGGAGGCATCGAGTTCTTGCAGGCAAATGAAAGTTTCTCAAAGAAAGGGACAATAAGAGGTTTACACTTTCAATGGAATCCGTATATGGGTAAAATGGTGCGCACACTTTCCGGGAGAATGGTTGATATTGTGCTGGATATCCGCAAAGGGTCCTCCACTTATGGCAAAATAATTGCTTATGATATGCCCACAAATCCCAGGGAAAACTACGCTGAGTGGATTTGGGTGCCGCCGGGTTTTGCACATGGGAATTTTTTTACGGAAGACAGCCTGATAGAGTATTTCTGTTCAGGGGAATATAGTCCTGGTTGCGAAGCAGGTATTTCACCACTTGCCAACGATATTGATTGGTCGATGTGTGATACGGAGATGAAGCAATTGTTTGATAGTATTGTGTCTTCAGAGTTAATCATGACAGAGAAAGATAAGAACGGTCTTTCTATGAATCAATGGACAAATGATAGCCGGTCAGAAAATTTTTTGTTTGGGCAACTGTAGGTGATTGAATTGATCCATTTTTATTTAGGATGATGCTGTAATAAAAAGTAACCGCTAATTCCGCGAATTAAAAAAGTGTTGTGTAATAAATTCGCGTAATTAGCGGTAAAAAAAATAAAAAAGCACTTGACAAATCAAAATTTTTTTTGTATATTAGTCCTACAATTGTAGTAACAAAACTATAAATGACGGAGATGCCATGAAAAAACCAAAAGTGATATTAGATATCGAGTGGCTGATTATGGGGGTACTCTGGAAAAAAGGGGTTCTTTCCATCAAAGAAGTCTGGCAGCAGCTTTTTCCAAAAGGTGAAAAAGCATATACGACTGTCCAGACTTACATGGATAGAATGACAGAAAAAAAACTACTCCACAAAGAAAAAATAGGATTGGTGAATTTTTACCGACCCTTAATTGATGAGCAAACATTAATAAAACAGGCTACGGAAAAGTTTGTCTCCAACACCTTTAATGGTTCATTCGGCAGTATGGCAGCTTTTTTAGTGGACTCGTATAATCTATCCATTGAAGACCTGGATAGGATCAAAAAATTGATCCAAAAAAAGGAGGTGGATTAGCATGGATAATATCATTTATTCTATTGAAAATTTTGCTCGCTCCTGGCTGGAATTTATTTTATCTTCTTCTCTTCAATTGGGGATTTTCCTGGTTCTGATTGCCGCGTTGACATTTGTCTTCAGGAAACAGCCGGCAAAATTCTTGTACATTTTGTGGCTCATCGGTTTATTAAAGGTAATTATTCCACCGACAATTAAGATACCTGATTTTTTTGCCTCGGCAAATATACCAATTGCGCCAAATATTTTTATCTTTCCCATTCCGGAAATATCCTTTGTAACCATCGCGCTAAAAATGCCTGAATTATCTTATAAAGGATATTTATTATTATTCTGGATTAGCGGGATTTTTCTTATAAGCGTAGTTTGGATTTACAACAATATTCGCTTTTACCGGAAAATAAAACGAAATTCATTTTCCATCGATAACCCGGAAGTATCTAATTTAGTGAAATACAAAAATTCAAGAATTAGATTTTACTCGGGACCGGATATAACAATTCCTTTCACTCGCGGAATATTTAACCCGAAGATTTTCCTTCCCAACCAGGCTTTATCCTGGTCAAAAAATGAATTACGCGCAGTTGTGCTGCATGAATACGCCCACATAAAACGAAAAGATATTGTGGTGATCGCTTTCCAAAATTTAGTACAAATTTTATTTTTCTTTCATCCATTGGTTTGGCTGGCGAATATTCAAATTGCCAGGTACAGGGAAAAAGCCTGCGATGATTTTGCCATTAACGCCATGAAAGGAAATTCGGTTGATTACAGCAAATTTTTATTGAAATCAATTGATAATGCCATCAACTGGCAGCCGCTTCCTTCCATGAGCAACTATTTCAATCAATCAAAAAAATCTCTATTAAACCGGTTTGAGTATATTTTAAATCGTAAGGAGGATGTCATGAATAAGTTTTCCAGATTTCAGAAGTTTGTGTTTTTGGTTTTAGTGATGTTTGGGGTAGCGATTTCTTGTCATAAAGATCAATTGAAAAGTACAACTTCTACTTCCACAGGACAGGAAACAACAAAAGAGAGTGATTCTGCAAAAATAGAAAAAGGGAAAGCCACTCCGATTCCAGCTATCCCATCTATTCCAGCACCTCCGCCACCTCCTTCAGATTCTGACGATATCCATTTTGTACCTTACGATGATCCACCAAAACCTATCGGCGGATTTGCAGCGATCCAGGAAAATTTACACTATCCTGAATTAGCCAGAAAAGCAGGCATTGAAGGAACTGTAATTGTTTATGCAAAAATCGATACCAAAGGCGTAGTATCAAAAACAAAGATTATTAAACCTATCGGGAAAACTACAGTTTGTAATGAAGCTGCGGTTCAGGCATTAAAATCAGTTAAATGGATACCGGCAAAACAAAAAGATAAACCGGTTGCTGTGTGGGTTTCTGTTCCTGTGAAATTTAAGTTGTCTCAAGAAGCAAAGGAAGG
>JADHVV010000155.1 GCA_016783825.1 Candidatus Zhuqueibacterota bacterium
TGTGCCCGAAGGGTGCTTTAATCTTATACCTTACTCCGCCTTAGCCTTCGCCTCAGCCTTTTTGATGTAAGAGTTAAGTGATCTGGGTTAGAAAAAACTTTTGCACAAAAAACAAAGATTCAACTGGTAATACTATAAATAGTTATCTCAACATATCCGGCTTTGGGTAAACCAAACTCAATGCTAGTTTCAGGGTTGAACGGATTGGGGTAGTTCTGGGACAAAGTGTAATTATCCGGCACAGTGTATTTCTTCAAATCAACCGAAGTTACACCCACAAAAACAGGACCGTGGAAACTGGTCGCGCCGATGAGAGAAACTGCTTCCAGTTTGTAATAATAATCTCCTGCCTGATCCGGTTTGTCAACGTAGCTGTAGCTGGCGCCGCTGGTGGCATCGCCCAAAGCAGGGATCAGGTTGACATTAATTTTGCTGTAGTCTCCATTTTCTTCTGTCGAGCGGTAAATGTTGAAACCGGCATTATTGGGTTCGGTTTCCGTTGTCCAGTAGGTCAAGATGCCATCTTGACCCGCCTCAGCCGTGAACGAAGAAAGCTCAACACTGGTCGGATCCAAGCCAATGCCTCTCAATTGAATATCGTACGGCGTTTCATCCAAATCAGTGTTTATGATAGCCATGTCAAAACTGAAAGGTCCAGCCACATCAACATTAAATGAAACTTGCAAAACTGATGTTGCCGCAGCAGCTATGTTCATCGGCAGCGTATTAACTACTGAAAAACCACTGCAATTTAACATGTTAATAGCCGTTACCGCAGAAATATCAAGCTGACCTGTTCCTGCAGTATTGTCAATCGTGTAAACAACATTTACAGGACCGACTGCATGGGTACCCACATCATCTGTGCCGCCATCAACAATAGAAGTGCCTGCAGGACGCTGGACATCGATCTCAGGATAAGATGATGCGGCCAATTTAGCGTACCATTCAGATTGCCCAGGCTGACTCCACCGCTGCCATCCAGATTTGCCTGGCTGATGGTATGGCCAATCTGGTTTACTACGTACATTTTAAAGGGTTGAGTTATACCCGGAACTGTACTGAAAATTAAAACCAGGATTAATAGAAACATAAGTGAATAATTGTTCTTCATTTTTCCTCCCCTGTGTATTGTGTCATGGTTTCATTAGTTACAAAAAAGAGTGTAAAAATTAAAAATAATACAAGTAATAGGTGTTTCATTTTTAAATCTCCATTGTTTGAAGTTTTAGAGCGTTTTACACGATAGAAATTTTATTTCATTCAACAAGTAATTTTGTTTGGATTAAACACAAAATAATAAATGTTGTTAATATTTTTATATGTTGGTTGGCAAAATCAAAATTACGGTGAACGAATCATAATTAATCCCCCCTGTTTTTCATGTTAAATATGGGAGCAATTCTAAAAAATTGAAACATTCTTTATTAAGAAAAGCATTCAAAATATAATCTATATTTCTGGTTTTGAGTGACCTTATTTTGGCTGTTAAAACCTTAATAGCATGGAGCAATAAATCCGGCAAAGCTTATTACCTTTTTTAAAAGAAATAATAAGGTTAAAATGTGTGGGTGAAAATATGCTATTAAGGTTAATATACAGACATCATAAATCAGAATAAAATTGGTATTTCTAACCACTTAAATTTTTTGATGGTTGCAAGAAAATTTGACATTTTAAAATTTTAACCATCCGAAAAAATAAAAATTTTCAGTATTTGCAATTTTGAACTCATCCCCCCGGCCCCCTTCTCTTAAAAAGAGAAGGGGGAGACCAAACAAACAATAGTTAATTGTTTATTATTCAAAATGTTACTCCCCCTCTCTTTTTAAGAGAGGGGGCCGGGGGGTGAGTTCTTGATGGCAAAAATAAAAAAATAACTTAATCGGAACTGTCCAAAAATTCTTTAAATTTCATCATCTATTTATGAGGTCTAAATATAAACAAAAATAAGGTTTCAAAAACAAATCAAAAATCAATTTTTTATTTATCAATTTTTCAGAATTGCACCCGTTACATATTAATTCTACTTTGTCAAACTTAATACCAGCATCTGCAAAAAATCAAATAAACGCAGGCACACAAGTCCCGGCGAGTGTTTCGATTCTTGTGGTGTGAACGATTGCCGGTTATTGATTATACTCATCACAAAGTGGTTTTGAGATTTCACCTTCAAATCCTCTCTTTCCAAGAGAAGACATAGGTGAGTTCTTAAAATAAAAAATCTCAAAACCACTTTCACATTAGTATATATAGCTCATTTTTTATTATTAACTTATATAGATTAAGCATTAATATAAGTAATAAAAACAAAAAATAATAGGACATATCTCTCAAATTATAGCACAATTTTAACATTTTTGTATTTTTTGGGGATGTTTTGGTGTGAAATTGGAAAGAAGGTAAAAATATTACAAAAATAAAAAAGCAGGTGAAAAATCACCTGCTTTTTTGTATTTGTTTCAGCGGAAAGTAAATAGGTTTTTTATGCTTGTTTATTTTATTCCTAATACTATGACAAAATCTCAGCGCACTAAAGTGCAGTGAAACATCAAATACCCTGCGGGCACTGGGCGTGAAATGTGAAATGTAATAATTAATTTTTTTTCGTTTCACTTTTGACGTTTGACGTTTCACAAAAACATTGTTAAAAAAATGACAAAAACTTTTGCACATTGAAAATTCTCCTTCGGCGAATCAATGCTCCAAAAAAACGGCGCATCTTCGATCTATAATAAAAATCTGCCGAAGGTAGATCCGACTTCTTTTTGTCGGAAAAAACGAAGACTTACTTGTAATACTATAATAGCTTTACCAATGCCGCAACAATAGTTATTGCAGCAGCCACCATTAATCCAAGCCTGAAAGTAAGATCATGTTTCAAACGTAATTCCATTTCTTTCATATCTCGTTTCAAAGAAACTTCCATTTCTTTCATGTCTCGCTTTAACGTTGTTTCCATTTCTTTCATGTCTCGTTTAAGAGCAAGAATATCTTGTTTGGTTGCCAGGCGCTCGTCAATAATTTTAGCCAGCATTTTAACCTGGATATCTGCTTGCTTTTCAGTAAAACCGGCAGACATGAGCTCTTTTGCATAAGTATATGTATCGAAAGCAATTGCTCCTTGCATGATGTTATCTCCAATTTTAAAACATTTTATTTTCTAAACTTTATAAACATATTGAAGGGTGCAATCATTATTGAATAAACTTGAATAAAACCGTAAGCAAAACAATAATGGTAAAGCCGACACTCATAAAAGTAAACATCATATTGAAACGTCTGTTCATATCCTCAAAGCGATTATCCATATATCGATATAAGTCCTCAAATCGCTTATCCACTGCTTTAAACCCTTCTTTCATCGTTTCTGCGAGAATTCTAACTTCACTTTTAATTTCATTTGTATTTTGGTAGTAAACGTTTTTTTGAATTATGTTATCTGTCAACAGGACAATATAGCGATGAAGGGACTTTTTGCTTTTTACCTCAACCGCTTCTTCAAGTTCCTGTTCAAGAATTTCGGGCAGGTTATTCATCTTTGCTCCAATGGATAACTTTTATATTTTAGCAGATATTTGATTATGGTTTAATATAGAACAATTATGATTAAATGTCAACAAAATTTTAATTTAAGCTAACAATTTAAATCACTCCTTCATAAACTCCCGCGGCGACATCCCATAATGTTTTTTAAAAATACGTGCGAAATAATTGGCGTCTTCAAATCCGACCCTGAAGGCAACTTCTGATATGGTGTGTTCCTTTTCTTTCAGAAATTCTGCTGCTTGGCGCATGCGAGCGCTGCGAATGAATAACGTGGGCGTTTCATTGGTAAGCGCTTTGATTTTTCGGTGAAGCTGGGGATAGCTCATGCCTAATTCTTTCGCCAAATCTTCAATGGAGAATTCCGGATTATTCATCTTCTCTTCAACAACAGCAATCGCACTGCTGATAAATTGCCGGTCCTTGTTAAAGATAGTTGATTCCGTTGTATTGGGGAATTGTCCGCTGGAAAACTTTTCCGCTAATTTGCGACGCAGCTCAATTAAGTTATTGACCTGAACCAGTAATTCGTCGGCATAAAAAGGTTTTATAATGTATGAATCGGCGCCGCTTTCATAACCCTGCAATTTATCCTTCTGCTCCGCTTTTGCCGTTAGCAGGATAAAGGGAACGTGGCTGGTTTTATCGTTCTTTTTCAGTTCATCGCAAACCTGGTAACCGTCCATCCCTGGCATCATAACGTCGCAGATAATTAAATCGGGAATAAACAGCAGCGCCTTTTTTATGCCCTCATCTCCATCTTTTGCTTCAATTACTTTATAAGCCTTTGGCAGCAGCGAACGGATATATTTTCTCATATCAGCATGATCTTCGATGATCTGCACGATGGTGTCATCCTGAAATAACTTCATATCAGCCATTTCATTGTCGATTTTTTCCATCTCAAAAATAAAACCGTTTTGTTTGTTGTTATTTTGTTTAACCTGCGGATAGGAAAGGAGTTTATCTTCCACGAATGGTTTTTTATCCCCGGTTGGAATTTTTTGTACATTTATGTGCGGCTCTTCAATAATATCCCTTTTCTTCAAATGATCTTTGCCCAAAAGCAGCTTAACAAAAAACGTTGTGCCTTTTCCCGGCTTACTTTCAACAGAAATGGCGCCATGATGCAGTTCCACCAATTCTTTGGTCAGCGCCAGACCAATTCCGGTCCCAGCGCTTTTCCTGGTGCTGGAGTCATCAACTTGATAAAAGCGGTCAAAGATTTTGGACAGACGATCCTTGGGGATGCCGACGCCGTTGTCAGAGATAATAATATTTACGATTTGAGATTTCGGATTTCGGAATTCCTCCCCACCACCACGTATGCCCTTATTTGTATTAATTGATTGAAGGGGGGGATGGGTAATTCCGAAATCCGAATTCGACAATCCGCATTCCACCCTCATCTCCCCACCCTCCGGCGTAAAATTAATCGCATTAGCAATCAAATTCTCAAAAATTTTCTGCAATTTATCAGCGTCAAAATAGCCAAAAATTGTTTTATGTTCCGTGTTAAACTTAAGCTTTATCCCTTTGTTTTCGGCAGCCGATTCAAAAAAAGTCAGGGAATATTTTAAATGTTTAATTATGTCTAACCAGGTAACCTGAAGCTTCATTTGACCGGATTCCAGTCTGGAAAGATCGAGTAGTTCGTTGATGAGTTTTAACAACCGTTTGGCATTTCTGTGCATTAAAGTTAAATCCTGCTGATCTTTTTTATCCTTTAACCTGTTCAAAAAATTTTCCAGTGGTCCCAGAATCAGCGTCAACGGCGTACGGAATTCGTGGGAGATGTTGGCGAAAAAGCGGGATTTCATTTGGTCTGATTCTAACAGTTTTTTCGTTTCAACATGTTCCAATTCGTATTTATGCTTTGCCTCGCGGCGGCTGCTCTCATAGCGGCGCAAACCGTAAATCATTGCCAGAATTAACAGAAAATAAACCGAATACGCCCACCAGGTTCGCCACCACGGCGGGGTAATGGTAATTTTGACCGAGGCGCCGACTTCGTTCCAGACGCCATGGCTATTGCTGCCCCGAACGCGAAAGACATAGTCTCCCGGATCCAGGTTTGTATAGGCAGTGAGACGTTTATTCTTTGGCGGGCTCCAGTCCTGGTTTAGCCCTTCCAGTTTGTAACTTAAAAGATTTTTCTCCGGATTGGCAAAATCCAGGGCAACGAACTCGAAAGTTATTTCATTGTCGGAATGGGGCAGCGTGATTTTTTCAGTCGCCGTAATAATTTGATGTAATGGTGAACCAGGCGAACCGGGTATCACTAATTGTTGGTGAATCTGAAAACCGGTTATTACCACTGGCGGCGTTTGCGGATTACGTATGATGCTGTCCGGATGAAACACCGTTACACCCTGAGTCCCGGCGAAGAACATGTCGCCTCGTTCGTTCTGGTAATACTCAAATGTATTAAACTCGTCACCCTGCAAGCCATCGCGTTCATCGTAGTTTTTAAAAGACACGATCTCCCTTGTTTTCGGATCAAGAACAGCATAAGCGATACCCCGGTTGCTGCTCATCCAGAGATCACCCCTGGCATCGGCAAGAATGCCATAGACCACGTTATTCGGCAAGCCGTCTTTTTCTGTGTAATGCGTAAAGTTTTCCGCCCCTTTTTCGAAACGGTTCAAGCCGCCGCCATTGGTGCCGATCCAGAGAAAACGGTCAGGGAAAACCGGATCAGGCAGTATGGTTTTAAGATTGTTTTGATTGAGACTGCGCCGGTTCCGGGGATTTTTGTGATAAATCCAAAGCGAAGCAGTGGAGATGTCGATTCGATACAAACCATTGGTGCTGGTCAGCCAGAATATTCCGTTTTGATCCCGAAAACCGTCTGTGAATATATTACGCGGATATTCAATTGACTCCGGGTTGTTTACCAGGTTTGAAAAGATGGATTGCCTGTCGCGATCCCAGCAGATGAGTATGATTTTTTTTTGATACGTTCCAATCGCCCAAATGTCTCCATTCCCATCTTCGAATTGGATCATAAGATGGAGTGAATTTTTCATCGAGTCCGGGATAATGTCCTGGAATGTTTGTGATTCCGGATCGCAGCGAACAAGTTTGTCTCCCAGCATTACCCACCCCACTTTTGTAAAATCAACCATCACTTGTGCCGGTCGGTCTATTACACGATGCAGTTGATATGCTCCGCTGCGCAAATCAAAATCAAATAGAAACGTTTGTCGATCCATAAAAACAAAACGTTTGTCCCTTAATTCTCGAATATAGTTGGCCGGATTAATATCAAGTGTTTGTTCCTCCGGAACTATGTTGTAAAAAAAAGTTTGAAAAACTTCTTTATACGGATCATACTTGTTCAGTCCAAAACCGGCTGTGCCAATCCAGATCAGGTGGCTGCGATCTTTAAAAATACAAAGCAGAGCACTGTAATTCAAACTTGACGGGATATCTTTTTGCGGTTGGAAAAGTTGGAATGAATTTGTTGTTGGATTAAAAATAATTAGACCGTAGCTGGTCGGCAACCAAAGCAAACCTTTTTGATCCTGGCAGATGTCATTCGCTATAGGAGGCATACTTTCTGAAGAAATTATCTCATCCAGACACAGCTTGTTCTGAAACCGACCTGTCCTGTTTTCTTCAATATCGAGTTTCCATAAACTTCTACCCATACTCACCCAAAGCGATCCGTCACTGCTTTCAAAAAGAGCTGAACAATAGTTTTCTAATTCAGTTCGTTTATTTTCACTTGCAGGCAAAAAACAGTGAAATTGTTCCGGCTGATTGGGCTTGTGCGCTCTCAAATCAAGTTTATTCAACCCGTTTCTCGTAGCGATCCAAAGGTTGTTTGAGCGGTCTATTAACAGGTCCCACACCTCGTCATTGCTCAGACTGCTGCTGTCTTCGGGATTAAAAAAATAATTTGTGATGGTATAATCGGTTGTTGAATTTATGCCAGCCTTGTTTCTGCTGGTTTTCCCTTCGACGGAGCCTGTATTGAGCGAAGTCGAAATGCTTCCCAAAGGGACAGGCATTCCGGCTTCATTCAGGACAAGCCCCCCGCTTTCGCGGAGGACAAGCCTGTTTAATCCATAATTTGTACCGATCCAGAGTGTGGTATTCTGATTTTTGTCTTGTGTAACATCTTCACAAATCACTGAAATTTGATTGCTGCTCAGACTGTTGACGTTGTCAGGATCATGGAGAAATCGCCGGCAGGTTTCCGTAGCCGGATCAAAGCAGTTGAGCCCGTTAAAATAGGTGCCAATCCACAGCCGACCGAATTGATCTTCAATAATTGAAGTGATATAATTGCCGGAAATGGAGGTGGAATCGAATGGATCGTTGCGAAAGATGCGAAAGTTGTATCCGTCGTAGTGATTCAGACCGTCCATGGTGCCGAACCACATAAAACCTTTGCTGTCCTGATAGATCGCGCTAACCAAGCCCTGGGATAGACCATGGCTGATTGTGATATGCTCAAAGCGGGGCTGGGAAATAGTGGTTGAGTTGGAACATTCAACTTTGGATTGTGCCTGTACCTGTAAATCAAGTTTCAAAAATAGAAAGACGAGAATGGTAGAATAAAGGATGGTTTACCAATATTTATGAGTCATTTTCTTAGGCTCTTATCAATAAACATCAACCCGGCTAGTCGGATTGTCGATAATTATTGGGTAATATTGTTATGTAGAATCTTTGTGTAACTTTGTGAAATATAGATCGAAAAATCTTTAGATATTTATCACCCTTTCCAACAACTTCAACGAACTCTCTTTCCCCAATTCACCAACCTCCAATGCCGGCCCAATACAACTGGGACAACCCGCTTTACAGGGACATTCTAAAATAAGCTGTTTCGCTGCTTTTAATAGATCATCATGCACGTAAAATAATTTTCGGCTGAAACCGACGCCGCCGGGATAGGCATCGTAAATGTAAATGGTTGGTTTTTTCGAGAATGTGGATTTTATCATTGGAATGGTGCGGAGATCGCCCGGATCAGCCATGATGTAAAACGGTGCCACATTGCCCAAAACGTTTGCCAGAGCTTTTAAAGCATCCGCCATTTCAGCTTCTGAAATTTTGAGTGAAACAGCCGTATCCCCATCAAATTCAAGCCAGTAGGACGTTGTGTGCATTTCCAGTTCGGGCAGGTGAATTGGGCCCATGCCAATATTTTCATGGGTGTGGAATTTTATCTTTTTATATTTAGTGGCTACTGTAATTACGCTGACTTCACCGTAAGCTTTTGTGCCGCCTTTTACCGGTTTGTCCTCAAAAACATCGAGAACTTTCAAATTGGTGTCTGTGTGGGCGTCAGTGTAATGATCAACTTCAACTTCATGCACGTATGCTTTCCGCCTGTCCCAATCCAACTTATCAACGTGAAATTGTTTGCTTTCGTGGATGTAAATGGCGTCTTGATAAATGAGCTGTGAGGCGCTGAAATAGTCAACTTCTCCAATCACGCGGTCATCGTAAGTGGTGTCGATGATAACAAAATTTTCCGGTGACGCGCTGCGCAGGCTGATCTCCTGTGCTGGGTAAATTTCACTCATCCAGTGCCAGCGGTTTTCAGCATGGTGGAGTACTCCATTTTCTTCGAGGTAAGAAAGCATATCATGGGTTGCATCAAGCCCGAATTGCTCGTTGTCTTCAAATGGCAGTTCAAACGCAGCGCATTTGAGGTGGCTCATTAAAATGATCAAATTATTGGGATCGACAATACCTGTCTCTGGGGATTTGCCAAAGAAATATTCGGGATGGTTGATGATGAACTGGTCAAGGGGAGCGCTGGAAGCAACGAGAATTGCAACTGATGTTTCGGCTCGTCTGCCAGCCCTTCCTGCTTGCTGCCAGGAACTGATGATTGTTCCCGGGTAACCAGCCATTACGCAAACCGAAAGCTGACCAATGTCAATTCCCAATTCCAGCGCATTGGTACTGACAACACCGAGAATTTCACCGCTGCGCAAACCCTTTTCAATGGCGCGTCTTTCCAGCGGAAGATAGCCGCCGCGATAACCGCGAATGAGTTTGGCTGATTTTTTAAACTTTTTCATTCTTTCCTTCAGATAGGTCACTAAAATTTCTACCCGCAGCCTGCTTCTGGCAAAAACGATAGTCTGAACATTAGCATTTAAAAATTTTGCCGCTAACTTTTGTGTTTCATTTACAACGGATTTTCGAATCCCTAATTCAACATTCACAACCGGTGGGTTGTATAAGATGAAATGTTTTTCACCACGCGGAGCGCCGTTGTTATCTATTAATTCAATTTCACTCTCAATTATTTTTTCGCTTAATTCTTTGGGATTTCCAATCGTAGCTGAACAACAAATGAATTGTGGATCACTGCCATAAAATTTGCATATTCTTTTTAGCCTGCGAATAATATTGGCAAGATGGCTTCCAAATACACCCCGGTAATGATGAACTTCATCAACCACAACATATTTTAAATTTTCAAATAATTTGATCCATTTTGTGTGATGGGGCAAAATTCCCTGGTGCAGCATATCAGGATTAGTGATGACGATATGTCCGGCAGTTCGGATGGCTTTGCGCGCTGATGCCGGTGTATCACCATCAAATGTGAAGGTTTTAATATTTCGATCCAGTTCTTTGGAAATATCATAAAGTTCATTTAATTGATCCTGGGATAATGCTTTTGTGGGAAAAAGGTAAATGGCTCTGGCTTCCGGATTTTCGATTAAATTGTTCAACACAGGTATGTTGTAACAAAGTGTTTTTCCGGATGCGGTTGGTGTTACAACAACGACATTTTTACCTTTTAAAATTGCTTCAATCGCCGAAGCCTGGTGGCTGTATAATTTTTTAATGCTGCGTTGCTGGAATTTTTCCACCAAATCAGAATGAATGGATTTTGGAAATTCAGCGAATTGCGCATGCTGTTCAGGGATTTTCTGCCAGTGGGTGATGTTGGCTAATATGTCAGGATCGTTACGGATGACATCTAAAATTTGATCGAGGGTCATGAGTAATCCTTGAAACCGGTTTTTATTTAGAATTATATTTATATGAAAAAATGATTTATGAATAAAGATTAACGATTTTTGATTTACGAAGGAGTGCTGTATTTATAAATTTAAGTAACTATTCAATGTGGTTACAAAAGTCATTCTGAGGGAGCTTGCGACCGAAGCATAGTCTGTATTTCCTTATTTTTAAATGTAACTATACAGGAATCTCTCCAATGTCCCTACTTTTTTTAAAATAATACGAGATTCCTGTATAGTTACATTATATTATATTAATGAATACAGACTATGCTTCACTTCCCAACACAACCCTTCCCCTCCCTCGTTCAGAATGACATTTATACAACGAATAGCTGAACAGTTACAAATTTAATTAATAAATAGACAATACTTCAAAAATCGTAAATCGTTAATCCCTGTTCTGAGATCAAAATAAGGAATTTAACAGGTGGTGAACCATAATATTTTTTTAATACTACCAATAACCAGGTATTTCACCTCATGGTTTTCTAACGATTTGAATACGTCCTATAGTTGGTTTAGCATATTTTTTTTTCACTATATTGGGATTGTTTTCTAAAATGAGGTCTGTGAATTGACAAAATATGTCCATCCTTTCTTCTAGTGAAAGTGATTGAAACCATTTTGCTTTTGCTTCGATGGTTTCTTTGTCTCGGCTGTGGGATATATTTTTTTTCATTATGTTTAATTAGTGTCTGTCCGAAAAAGGTATGTTTTGTCATTCCGGCGATTTTTTGTGCCGGAATCTCATGGTTTTATGCACAAGATTCCGGTATTCCGCTGCGCTCCAACCGGAATGACTGCTTTCTCGGACATACACTAA
>JADHVV010000156.1 GCA_016783825.1 Candidatus Zhuqueibacterota bacterium
GGATGGAATGCTGTTGCTGATGCGACTATTCAGGATAAGGATCCGGATAATGATCTGACGCCGGAAGGCGCCAAACGACTGTGGGAATGGCAGCATCGGCGCCAGGGTGATATTTCAAAACCGGATTATATGGCAGATTTGAGTTTTGGCGGTCCTATCCCTTTTGTTAGTGATAAACTTGGTGATCTGAGATTTTATCTTTCACATTACAGGGAACGCGAAATGTTTATCTTTCCACTCTCCCGTGATAGTTACGATAATAACAGCACCCAGTTGAAGCTAACAACTAATTTGAATGATAAAATGAAATTAACGTTAACCGGACTCTATGGTGAAAATTACTCGGTTTCTCCATATACCTGGAAAACTACGCCCACAGGCAGAGTTTTAAGAACAAATTATGAGGTTGCTGATTTGATAAATAGCAGCAGCGGTAATGCAATCCTTTATGTGCCCGGTTATTACAGCCCGGCAAATATTTATCGCAACATGTTTGGATTCAAATTTACGCACATGTTAAATCCAAAGGCACTATACGAAGTCAGACTGCAGCACAATATTAATCGTTATAAAACCTTTCAACTTGCCTCACGCGACACCAGCAAAATATTTGAACCGGTTCCTGATTATTTGGTCGATGAGGCGCCGTACGGGTATTGGGGTTATGGCGTTACCGGTATCGATGGCATGATATTAGGCGGCTGGATGAATTTAGGACGGGATAAAAGTGTTATTTCTACTACTAAACTAAATTTCGATTTTACCAGCCAGGCAAATAATGTCAATCAAATAAAAGCCGGTTTCGAAGTCGTTTATAATGATTATAATATAAAATCGACCACAGTAAATCCATCGATGACTACCTGGAACAGGAGCCAGGTTTACCAACGATTCCCTTATCGAATTGGCGCCTATCTCCAGGATAAAATGGAGTTTCAGGGATTTATTGCCAACCTGGGAATACGTCTGGACTACTCAAATTCAAACGGTATCCGCTATATGCTGGATCCATATAGTAAATATTATCAAGCAAGCGTGGGGAATTTAATTGAAACGGATTCACCATCGGAAAAAGCAAAACCAGTATTGTATTTAAGCCCACGCCTGGGTGTATCGCACCCGATTACCGATAACTCAAAATTATACTTTAATTACGGTCATTTTTGCCAGGAGCCGGCTTCTTCATACCGCTTTCGTATCCAGAGAGAATCCAATGGTCTGGTTACATCGATTGGCAATCCGAATTTAATCTTTGAAAAAACGATTGCCTATGAGCTGGGTTATTCTCAGAATTTATTTAACAAGTACCTGCTTAACATTGCGGCGTATTATAAAGATGTGACAGATCAACCGGGCTGGATATATTATGAGAATATCAACGCTTCTGTTCAATACAGCAAATCCACAAATAATAATTATGAGGATATCCGTGGTTTTGAAATTACACTGACAAAACGTATTGGCGATTGGGTCAGTGGTTTTGTTAATTACACCTACGAAGTTCGCACTTTCGGCTATTTTGACCTGAGAAGATATTACGAAGATCCCAACAAGCAGCGGGATTATTTAAGGTCGAATCCGTACCAGGAACGACCTCACCCGCGACCGTATGCCCGCGCAAATTTGAATTTTCATACACCAAACGATTTTGGCCCGGTTTGGCTGGGACATAATTTTTTAGGCGATTGGAATTTAAACGTTTTGGCATATTGGAAAACCGGTTCCTATGAAACATATAATCCGCACAGTATTCCCGGACTTGTTGACAATATACAATGGAAAGATAGATCTAATTTTGATTTGCGCTTATCCAAATTCATTTCGATCAGCCGTTACAATTTACAATTTTATGTTGACATGTCCAATGTATTCAATTTGAAGCATCTGAGCTATGCCGGTTTTTCAGATTATTATGATTATGTGGATTATTTGGAATCGCTGCATTTTTCATGGGAAGAAGGATCAGAGCATGGAAATGACAGGGTCGGCGAGTATCGCAAACCGGGGGTAGCTTATGAATCTTATGACCCGGATGACCCGGAAAAAACAGATGGTGATTTAAAAAGAATTTTAGACACCAAAGCCTATATCGATATGCCCAATCTTACTTACTTCACTTTTCTGAATCCCATGGATATTAAATTTGGTTTAAAAATTAGTTTCTAATTTGCAGGTAAAAAAATGAAATTCATGAAATATAACATTTATTTTTGTTCTCTTTTTCTTATTCTGATTGGTATTCAATCAATAGTATCAGCCCAGGTTCCGTCTTCGGAAAAACGTTATGTTAGAATTGGGACACTGCAAAGCCATTTTTCTGCTTATGGTTCTGAGCGCGCCTGGAATAATGTTTATTATGAAGGATTAATCTGGCCGGCGAATTACAATCAGCAGGACAATGCAGTCATTAAACGATACTGGGTGGCAGCCCAGGATTTTGTTGATGAAAAAAATGAACAGTGGGAAGCTTATGGAATTTATTTCGCAGCCGATTATGTGGAGCAATCGTTATTCCCGGTTGAACTGAAACAGACTGCAAAATTCAAACTGCCGGTTATTTATGTTGATGGCAATAATGTCTCAGCTCCTTATGAAGGCGACATCGATGATATTAATCCCGAACAAATTCCGGATCGTATCATTACCAATGTGGTAAATACATCCATGGGATTAACCATGACGAGACGGATTCTGGCGTTCAGTCAACAATATCATGACAATTATTACATTAAAGAATTTATTTTCACCAATACGGGAAATATTGACTTTGATGACGACATTGAGTTAACTGCACCACTCAAAGGCGTACGCATTGGACAGGGGGTCCGCTACAGCGTTTGTCGTGAGGGAGCGTATAACATTGGCGATGGACAATCCTGGGGCAAACATAGCTGGGTGACAAAACGGGGAGAAAATTATCCCGATCACGCCAACGAACTTATAACTGAACAAAATCCGATTGTTGACTGGATCCGTTGTGGATTCAGTTGGGCAGGGCAATCAGCAAAGAATTCTTATGACAATATTGGCGCGCCAAAAATCACCACAACCGGCAGGTTAACCGCGCCGCAGCACGCAGGAATTGGAGTTTTGCATGTTGATAAAAGCGCTGCCGATCTGACTGATGATCCGTTTCAACCGGCTGTCCTTGGTTGGCATGCCGGCGATACTTATCCTAAAGTTGGCAATTTGCAAAAGACCGATGAAGCAAATATGATTAGATTATATAATATGCTTTCCGGTACTCCCTACTATGGGTTGGGCGGCACCGATAGAATGGACGAGACCTATCTATCATCAATTACAGATCGTGTTGAACCTTTTGCAATTCACAATGATGGCGGTGGGACAAATGTCTGGATATGTTACGGACCTTTTGACCTGGAACATGGCGAAAGCATTCGAATTGTCGAGGTGGAAGCGATCAATGGTTTGAATCGTCAGTTGTGCGAATCAGTGGGGAAGCAGTGGCTTGAAAGCGGCGGTTCTTACATCCTTCCTGATGGCAGCACGACATCTAACCGGGACGAGTTTAAGAATACCTGGGTGTACACAGGTAAAGATTCCATTATGTTATCCTTTGGACGGGCAAAACGAAATTTTGATCTCGATTACCAAATACCACAACCACCTTTACCGCCACCATTATTCAATGTTCAGTCAGGCGGAGACCGGATTAGTCTTTTTTGGTCAGTTAGTGAATCCGAAGGCAATGGTGATTTTGCCGGGTACAAAATATTTCGCGCTGTTGGTAAACCGGATACGACCTACGAAGAGATAGCAACGCTGACGTCGGGAGTGACGCAATATGACGATGAAACACCTGTGCGCGGTTTTTCCTATTATTATTATTTAGTCGCTTTTAATGACGGCAGCAACAATACCACCGGTGAAGCAAATCCCACCGGGTTGTTACACAGCGGTAGATTCTACACGCAGACAACTGAACCGGCTTATCTGCGGCGTAAACCGGGAACAGCTTTGGACTCAATTCGTGTCGTTCCCAATCCTTACAACATCAGGGCAAAAGATTTTTTATATCCCAATGAACCGGATAAGATCACGTTTTTAGAGATACCTCCGCAGTGTTTGATAAAAATATTCACCGAACGCGGCGATTTGATTCACGAAATCGACCACACTGATGGCAGCGGAGACGAATCATGGAATTCGGTTACTTCATCGCGCCAGGTTGTTGTCAGCGGTGTGTATATCGCTTATTTCGAAGTTACACAGAATTATGTGAATAAAGAAACGGGTGACATCATTTATAAAAAGGGTCAGACTGCGATTCGGAAGTTTGTCATAATTCGATAATTAAACTATCTGAGGAGGTGATGCGTAAAAAAAACAAAAACAATTTTAATTCATTTTAAGTCACAAAAACCTTTAACAGAACAAAAGGAGTAAAAAAATGAAGAAAGTTACAACATTAGTAGTAGTGAGTTTGTTTCTCCTGACAAGTCTTGCATTTGCCCAGGAATCTAACTGGGAGTTTGATAAACTCTTGTACGATTTTCAATTGCCACAAGACAACGGTTGGGGAGTACATGGTGTTGCAGTAGCCCCGGACGGCAATATCTGGATGGCTTTGCATGGTGGACTTCATGACGAAGTTATTGAAACAGCCGCTGGGGATACAATTGGTTTCTATCGTCCGTTATACATTTTGGACCCAGATGGAAATCATGTATCGTTTTCGCCACTTAAAGTTCTTGAATTTGCCGACGGAACTCTGGATACGTTGCATACAAACAGTCCAATAAATGGCAGTGGAAAAGGGATCAGTGTAGATAATGATGGCAACATCCTTTACACTTCCTGGTCAACAGTTTACCGTATTGATTACCAAACAGGTATGGGACTAAATGCTTTTACACCGGATGATATGACATCAATGACCGAAGCTGTTCAGGATGATAACGGCAACATCTATGTTGGTTATGTAGTTAGCGCTTCTCGGCCGATCTTTATACTTGATAACGATTTTAATTTAATCGGAAATGCAGTTGATACGCTTGGCTATATCAACCGATCAATTGCAGTATCTCCTGATGGCAAGGATCTATACACAGGTTCAACATGGAATGGCTTTGGTATTGCTCATTATCATAGTGATATACCGGGCGTTCTTGCTTTTGAACCGGTTGATACATTAGGTAATTGGGCTGAAGTTTATGATGCAGAAAAAGATACCACTTATCTTGATGTCAAACTCTGGGCAAGCTGTATTGATTGGGGTCCCGATGGAAACCTCTGGGCAGGTAATTTGAGACCGGATTGGTCTGGTCCTAAAGGTGGTATGTATTATGCTTTTGATGTAACCACCGGAGAAATCGTAGATAGAGCGGGAATTCCTTTGGGTGATTCCACTGCTGGCGGTACATATAGTCCACGCGGCGCAGCCTGGAGCGCTGATGGAAATACCATGTACCTGGCTGATTTTGACTATAATACAGTTGGCGTCTGGAAGAGAGTTGAAAAGCCTACTGGTCCCTGGACAAATACCCTGGAGACAGATTTTGAGTATGCAGGCGTTTTCGCTGATGAAACAGTCTTAAACAGTGGTCATGGAATTACTGTGGACAACAGCGATCGTGTTTGGATCGGAAGCTATCGGCCTACAGATCCCGGTGGCTTAGTTATATTAAATGCTGACGGTACACCGGCATCAATCTCACCCATTGGTTCCGTTGAATTTGCGGATACCACTTTTGATTTAACCGCAACCAATTGTCGTGGTATGGCAACAGATCATGAAGGAAATATCCTGTATTGTAATGTATCGACTCTCATTCGTATTAATGCTGAGACCGGTGCAGGTATGAATTATTATGTCGGTGGCGGTAGTTTGGTCAAACCGGGAGTTGATGAAAACGGTAATATTTATGTCGGCACCGTTGTTGGCGTAACGCCGGTTATTATGTTAGACCCGGATTTTAATGTGATCATGGAGATTAACCTGGATCCGCACGCGGGTTATGCAAGAGGCATTGCAGTCTCTTCTGACGGAAAAGACATTTATTCCGGAAACTTAAGTGCCGGTGGTCCTGTTTATATTTACCATTCCGATATACCGGGCGTAACAGATTACGCATTTTCAGATAGTATTTACATTAATACGGATGGTGATAAAGTCTTTAGTTATCAATGCGTAACTATAGACATTGGTCCGGATGGTAATTTATGGGTTTCTAACGATGACTCTTATGCTGCAGGTGGTCAAGCAGATAATGCCTGTGTTATTGTTGATGTAGCAACTAAGGAATACACTTACCTGAATATACCTATGGATTCAACAGAGTATAATGGTCCCCGTGGCGTTGCTTTCAGTTCTGACGGTAATATTGCTTATGTGACATCTTTTACCGCGAGCCGGGTATATAAATTTGTCCGCAACGGCGCCGGTGTTGCGGATGGAGATAACATGAACACACCATCGCAATATGAATTGAGTCAGAATTATCCGAATCCATTCAATCCAACAACAACAATTCAATTTACAATACCCAATAATGAATTTGTTGCACTTAAAGTGTATAACAGCAGAGGTCAAGTTGTTAAATCACTTATTAACGAACTGAAAACAGCCGGAAGACATGAAGTGATCTTCAACGCTTCAAATTTTGCGTCCGGTGTTTATTATTACAGGTTGAAAGTTAACGAAACTATTATAACAAAGAGTATGCTTTTGGTTAAATAGTTGTTTGTTGGTAGTAAATATTAGTACAGAATTCACTACCGGACACTTTTTGTATTATGCAATGGACGAGTGTCATTCCCGCATGTTTTTAGCGGGAATCTCCTAAATTTTAATCAAATGGATGCCCGATAGAAGCATTCGGGCATGACAATACATATTAAATTATCAATTTGGAAAAAGTGTCCGGTAGCAAGGTACAGAAAAAGCCCATGGGTATTTTTATCCTGCCTAGTGGGCTTTTTTTTATTCTGAATAATGTTTTGAGCTTAATCTAATGAATATGTGCTTTAAAATTGTTTTATGATTAATACCTCTAATCAGCAAAAAAAATCATTAACAGTCTGAAATTATTAAACATAAAAAATCGGAATGCATCGCTTTTACAGCCTGTCCTAGAACTTAGTTACAGTATAAACTTTGGGGCTAAAGCCCCGGAAAGTCGTTAGCTGTTATTCCCCCACCATAAATGGTGGGGTTAGTGATGATCGCTAATTACAATAATATCAATTGACTAACCCCGCCATTTATGGCGGGGAACCTTACAAACAATAGAAACTTGGGCTTTAGCCCATAAAATAAAAATGAAAAATAAAGTTCTTGGACACCTTGTTAGGAGGATGTTTTGATTGACTTCGGTATCTTTAGTTAGCTTATCCATTAATTTGGGTTTACTTTTTTTCCAAAATTTGAACTGAACCATAATAAATTATTTACATTATCAACGCCAGGAGAGTAAGATGAGACGGTTTTTTGTTTTAATTATTGTGTTAATATTTGCACAAAATATGATAGCAGGAGAAAATGAAGAATTTCGTGCAACCTGGGTTATTAGCTGGGAACATATAAATTCATTTTCAACAGCATTTCAAAATAAAGCAAATGTTAGAAAAATATTAGATGACCATAAAATGGCAAATATGAATGCTGTTCTCTGGCAGTGCAGGCAAGGTGGGACGGCGTATTACAATTCATCCTATGAACCGTGGGGGTCTTATGCTGACTATAAAGATCCGGGTTATGATCCTTTATCTTATGCTGTACAACAGGCTCATAATCGTGGGATGGAATTGCATGCCTGGTTTAATGTATTTCAGACCTCATCGACTCACTCTGGCTCACCAGCTGCGGAGCATCCGGAATGGGTTTGCCGGGACAGGGATGGCAATCCGATGACAGCTAGCCGGGCTGTATCGCCAGGGCTTGCTGAAGTGAGAGAATATACAATAAAAGTGGCAATGGAAATTGTCAGGAATTATGATATTGATGGACTGCATTTGGATTATGTCCGCTGGAATGAACATACGAATTCGCCACAATCAATCAATTTAGCGAAAATTGCTGAAGAACAGCAGGCATTAGACGGTGAAATCTCAAATAAGCAAATTGTAGAATTAAATACAAATTTAAGTGGACGCTATCTTTATGATCACCAGCATCCGTATAGTGCAGGAGTACCTGGTGGATTTTCAAACTGGGAAGAATGGTGGCGCTGGTCAGTAACAGAATTTGTGCGCGTTCTGCATGATTCCATCCAGGCGGTAAAACCCTGGGTTCGGCTCTCACCTGCTGTTTTGGGTAAATACAATTGGTCCGGTTGGCAGGGATACGGTATTGTGTACCAGGATGGAGCTTTGTGGTTTAATGAAGGTTATATCGAGCAATTAGCGCCAATGCATTACCATTGGACAACCGGGTCCGGCTTTTACTACATGTTAACCGGTTCAAATAATGGTTGCTGGGAACCATATATTCAAAAAGGCATAAATGATGGACGACTATTCACTGTTGGACCTGGCTCGTACCAGTTTGCCAAAAACAAAGTGTGGAACAACCATCCGGGTGTGATCGAATCATGCCGCAGCATTGATTGGGTGGATGGATTTCAATTTTTTAGCTACGACAGTTGGGATGATTATCAATATTGGGACGATGCCGGGGCAACATTTTTCAGCAACAAGACCAAAATTCGTCCCATCTCGTTTGTAAGCAAACCGGAACCACCTTCGATTGTTGTTAACAAAGTTGATTCTTTGATTTATAAAATAGATGTAAGCACACCTGTTTCATTAGAAAAAAGTCAATGGTTTGCAACTTATAGATCAACAGATGACAATTACAACACAGAAAATGATGAGATCATAGATGTCCATTTTGGGATGGGGAATTACTCTTTGATAGACATTTTTGCAGGGACACAGGATTACAATGGTAAATATCGTTATTTTGCTACCACATTAAACAGGTATTGGAATGAATCAAATGCGTCTAATGTGGCTTTATCTGATTCAATTCCATCATTCCCCCCGACGGTAATTTCTACTAATCCAGCTGAAGCTGAATCAATAAATATTAATGAAAACATTATTATTAATTTTTCAAAAACGATGAATACAAGTTCTTTAAATGATGCAATTTCAATAGAACCGCTGATTAATTTTTCTCAACAGGTATGGTCAAATGAGAATAAATCGTTAACGCTGAAACCGGACGGGTATTTTAAATTTAATACATCATATACATTAACAATCAATCCAACCGCAAAAGATGTGAATGGTAAGGCAATCGATGGTAATAGTGATGGCATTGGCGGGGATGTATTTGCGCTTAACTTTCAAACCCTGGCTGTTGATAATGTTCCACCCAGGATAATTTATACCTACCCGGATTTTAAAACTTCAACTGACAGCTTTGATATTCAGGATATTATCACGATAGTTTTTGATGAACTCATAGAGCCAACTACCATTGATGAAAACAGTATTTCTTTGTACATCAATTCTACAAAAGTACCGAATACTTTTACTCACACTGTTGTTAATGAAAAGTCAGTAATAAGCATACAGCCGGAAGAGCCGTTACTCCCGGATACAGAGTATTCAGCATTGGTGTGGAATACTATTACCGATACTTCCGGGAATAGTCTTGAATCTTATTTTACAGTAAATTTTAAAACATCAAAGAAACGTTACGTTGAAATTGATTTAATAGAAGATTTTAGTTCGCCGGGTGATTGGTGGCAGCCAGGCAACAGTGGATCTACTACTGGTATCGTTGGTCTCAATACAATTTGGGGCTATACAACGTCGAACTACCTTCCGGCTGTTACGCCTGCTAAATCCGCCTATTTACAATACGAATGGGATGTGTCTGATTCCACTTTTCTGATCCGGGAATATCTTCCCAACAATGATCCAAAAATAAAGACTTTCGATTCAACCTATACTTTACAGTGTTATGTTTTTGGTGATGGAAGTTTGAATAAATTTCGTTTTTGCATCGATGAGCAAGACGAAGGCAGTTGGAGTGGTCACGAGGTATCAAGCTGGATTACGATAGACTGGTATGGCTGGAAATTACTCGAATGGAAATTAAGCGAAACGAATAGTGTTGGCGAATGGATAGGTAATGCTGTTTTGGACGGTTCCTCTTACAGGTTTGACAGTTTCCAATTAACACACGAAAGCAACGCAGCAGTAAAAGGAAAAATTTATTTTGATGACTTACGATTGGTAAAAAAATCGACTGAAATAGCTGATGTACAGGAGAATAATCCAAATGCAGCTGTCACTTTTAAGCTGCACCAGAACTATCCCAATCCGTTTAATTCATCAACGAAAATTTATTTTTACCTTCCAACTGAAGAAAAGGTCAGTCTCAAAATTTATAATACTTTAGGCAGGGAAGTGAGATCTTTGGTGAATGCTGAAAACAAGCAGACAGGACATTATCAAATAACCTGGGATGGTACCGATAATTTTGGAAACCAGGTAGCAAGTGGAATGTATGTTTATACGCTGAAGTATGGAGATTTTCAGGTTTCCAAGCGTATGATCTTATTAAAATGATTTTCATTTTTTTTATTTAAAAAGCCCTGTTATTTGCATAGCAGGGCTTTTTTTGTTGTTGTAACAGTTCAACTAAATCCAATAAGTTGGAACTGAATATCTTTTTATGATTCTATCTTTTGTTACTAATGTTGCTTTATTGTTTAAAGCCTGTGCAATTAGCAATCGATCAAATGGATCTCTGTGAAAATCCGGAAGTTGAACTGATTTTATCATTTCTGATGCAGTTGGTTCTATAAATATGAGACCTGTATTGGCAAATAATTGGATTCTCCATAATTCCACATCTTCAAGTTCCAATCTACCCTTTTTTACTAGCAACGCAGCTTCCCAAAAAGATATTGCCGATACAAGTATGTTACCCAATTGTTCCTGTTTATCAAAATATTTAATAAATTTATCTGACACAGATTGTCGATTACACAATGCAATAAAAGCATGGGTATCGAACAAATATTTTTTGCTTTTCAAATATAATCCTCCCAGATATCTTCAATTGGTTTAATAAGCTCATCCGGATCAACAAGCAGTTTTGGAGTAATTGTAACCCGATCACGCCAATTTGAAGTCTTGGGCGGAACCAGTTTGGCAACTTCCTTTTTATTACGATAGATTTTGATTGTTTCACCATCAACAACCTTATCGAGATAATTAAAAAGATTGTTTCTTAATTTTGTGGCTGTTATTGTGATCATAATTTATCCTTTCGATGTACATGTTGCTATGAAAGATGTTCATGTACACAATATATTAAAAATAAAATTAAAAGTCAAGGGATAGGTTGTTAAAAGAATTGTTTAATCATTTAATACTTTCATCTATTATAT
>JADHVV010000157.1 GCA_016783825.1 Candidatus Zhuqueibacterota bacterium
TTACAACGAAAAGGCTGAGGCGAAGGCAAAGGCGAAGCAAGGAAAAAGATTAAAGCACCCTTCGGGCACAGGGATTAAGGATATTCTTTTTTTTCCTTCGCCTTCGCCTCAGCCTTCGCCTGCACTTTAGTGCGCTGGGTAATGTAGATATATTCACCGGTCACATCCATATCAATACTGCTAACATTTCCATTAATTGTAATGGTTTCTTCTTTTGTGGTACCATTTTTTAATTTGTAATAGCATTTTACTGAATTTTCGTCTTGATAACATATTGCCCAATCATTTTTATAAGATGCACTAATAGATGGGCCTCCTTTATTTGTCTGTGTAGATGAAAAATATTTCTGTTGCCAGTTATCATTACTTTCATCTCCAACTACAGATATTTGATCATAACCATCTATGAATGCTGTATTGTAAGTAAAATAAACGCCCCCTTCTTTATCTGCGCCGTCTATTCTTAAAAATGTTTTTTGCGGATGTTCAAATATAAACTTTTCATCAAGTTCATAAAAATTTTTTGAAATACAAAAATTTCGAATTACTGTACTATTAAATGTTATAGTACGAGCATATCCTAAATATATGTCTCCATCTTTTACCAATATACTTTGTCGATAAACAATGTTTAAACCTAATGACATTTGATTTTCATAACTAAGTTCATTTTCATTAAAAGATTTAAATATATCATATTTATAACAATAAATTGAATGATTATCTGTAGAAATAAAAGAGACATATAAAAATCCATCTTCTATCGTGGCTGATGGCAGTTTTCCATTTCTACTAATAATTTCACCATAGAAACTCCAATTTTGTCCTCCATCAATTGATTTGGAAATTGCTATCCTACTATTCAATTCATATACAACGAAAATTATCTGTTCTCCATTTTCATCATAGCTAACAATTATTGGTGCTCTTTCACTCCCTTCTGTATTTGCAACAGAAATGATTGATTGTGCATTAGTATTAATAAAAGTTGCAAGCAAGAGAAAAATGAGTATAAATAAAATTTTTTGCATTTTATTACTCCCTAGATTCAAGTTCCAAGTGCAACAAAAGAATTAAAAAAGATGTCACAAGGTTTTTGAAAGTCTATTGTTTTTCTTGGACGGTTATTTAATTTATTTTGAACTGCCATTACTTGTTCTTTATCAATATTAACCAAGCTGGTTTTCTTTGGGAAGTACTGTCGGATTAAGCCATTAGTATTTTCATTGAGTCCTCGTTCCCACGAACTAAAAGGATGTGCAAAATAGGATTGTGCCTGTAAGGCTTTTGCAATTTTTTCATGTTCAGAGAATTCTTTGCCATTATCACTGGTCAAAGTATGAACGAGATTTTCAAATGGTTTTAGCATATCGACTATAGCCTTTGTTACCAGGGCAGCTTCCTTCTTGGGAACTTGCTTTATGTAACAGACTTTTGTTTTTCGTTCAACTGCGGTGACGAGAGCACCTTTATGATTTCGACCGATGATAGTATCGATTTCCCAATCACCAACCCGTAGTTTGTTATCAACAACAGCAGGACGTTTATCAATACTCACACGGTTTGGAATCTGACCACGACGATCATTGCTTTTAATACGTTTACGACGTTTTTTACGCCCAGATCGAAGGTGTTTGTAAAGTTCACCGCCATCTTTTTGATCGTCAATAATGAATTGGTAAATGGTCTCGTGGCTAACGAATGGCTTGTTATTCTTTTTAAGCCATCCGCTAATTTGTTCGGGGCTCCAATCCTGTTTAAGATATTGTATAACGTCCGCTTTGAGTTGGTCGGTAAAGCGAACGTGTTTGTCAGCATTCTGTCGCCGTTCAAGTGCTCGCTGATTTGCTTGCTTTGGACGATAGCCTTTAAGACCAGTATTTCGCTTGATATCACGGCTGATGGTGGATTTGTTGACTCCAATCAGTTTAGCGATTTTAGTCTGGTTTAAATGAGCTTTGAGCAAAGCATGAATTTCGTTTCTTTGCTCATAAGTTAATTGTTTGTAACTCATCAAGTGCTCCAGTCTCAATATTATCTTCATAAGTATTAGTACTTATGAAGATAATAAATTAAACATTACTGTTGCACTTGTTACTTGAACTCACGCTCCTTTAAAATTTGTTATTTGAAAAATTTGTTATGGAAAATATATAAACATAACCACATTTCAATTTATAGGTTGTTTGGGATTATTTAATTACAAGTAGACTATACATTTTTTTTATGTTATTTTTTTAATTTTAGCTTCCAAATATTAGGCCGCGTCTAGTCTTTTCTTATAGCATAATTAATTATAAATAGTTATGTCTAGAATGAAAGTATATATGCTGAATTAATGTGTTGTACTTTTTGCGACTTTATTAATTTTTTGTGGCATTTTTTGCAACAGTTTTTAGCTCCCAAAATACATTATTCAAAAATTGTCTATGAAAATTAATCCTTGCTTTTCGATTTTGTTTGATTTATATTAAATACATGCTATAAAAGGTATTCAGATGCAAAACGTATTTGAGAGTTAGCAATGGTGCAATAATAAGGAATAGAAGTAGATTTCTTATAACTTATAATACACGCTCAACACATGGAAGGCCCTGCCAAGACGCTTTTGTTTCCCATCTCGAAATATTGGTGAACAAAAGGTGTTATGGGATGGTAAAAATAGAAACGGATTAAAAATGAGTATAGGAATGTACTTTTATAACCTTAAGCCCTGCCATCATGTAGAGACAAAGAAGCAGGTTTCAATCTAAAGAAGAGGTGAATGTCATGGAAGCACTGAGAATTGAACAAATTTTTGAAAAAGATGGCGAAATTGAAGTAACGGGATTGCCTTTCAAAAAAGGACAATACATTGAAATCATCTTAATACCTAAACTGACAAGAAAAAAACGTCCTCGCCTGACGGTTGGTCGATTTCGTCAATCAGGCTTGATTGGCATTTGGAAAGATCGGGATGATATTCAAAATAGTTCCGTCTATGCCCGGCAATTGAGAGAGCAAGCCCAACATCGGGGGCATTATGATCTTGCTGGATAGCGATGTGATAATTGATCTCTTTCGTGATTATTCGCCTGCAAAAATGTGGTTTGATTCAATTGAAAACAGCGAAACCATGGCATTGTCAGGATTTGTAGTTATGGAATTGATTCAAGGCTGCCAGAACAAAATGCAGCTTGAAAAATTACAACGGGATTTGGCATTCTACGAGACCATCTGGCTTGAAGCTTATGACTGTGAGAAGGCTCTTGATGTGTTCACTCAATATTATTTAAGTCATAAATTGTTAAATTATGACATCAAAGCAATATGTGAAAACTATAAGAAAAAACACAATATTTATACAGAAAAACTCACAAAAATAAAAATCAAAGAAAATGCCACCAACACATCATCGTGACTGTCTTGCCAAAGCGTGATTTTTAAAATTATGGCTGATATTTTTATTAAAGGTGTAACTATGGCAAGAGACATTTATATTCATTTCATGCCGCCAGGCATGTTGGATTTTGGTGTGATAGATAATGGAGAAGACATTGAAACAACAGGATACGGTCCGGTCGGATTAGGAGATTTGCAGGTTGATAGAGATAAAAAGAGCGGTGATTTTTTAGCTTTTGTGGCTTATACATTCAACAAAACCTATTTCGATATTATTGAAAAGCTGAATAAAAAAGAAGTTCCTTTCCGTTACAATATCACTGAAGCGGGATTGGAAAATCTTACGCTGCAAGAAGTGCTGACCTGGATTTACTCCAATTATGTTTTGAAAGTGAAAAGAGTTAAGGTGGCTTGAGATAGTTTCTTTTACAGGTAAACTTTTTTGCAAAATATCTTTTTTGAGCTACGGACTGCAAAGTGGCAGAAGCAGTAGCAGTTGTAATATCGCCTGTGAATATTTTCAAATTTTGCCTTGCTTTTCTGATGTTTATAATATATATTAAACCAATATATGGATATCATTCGGATAAAAAATACAGATATTACTCAAGCCGGAAAGATCATCAATGTTTCGGATGATTTACCATTTCAAACAATTCTATATTCAGTTAAAGATGTACTTGGGAATCGAGTATATTATACTGAACAAGCAGAGCAGTATATAAAAGATTCTCGGATGCGGAAAATAGGACAACAATATGTTCTGAACTATTTAAACAAAATCCCAATAATTTTAGCAGATCCGAGCATTATAATTTATGATCCTGAAGACGTTTTAAACAAAACATTTCTTTATTATAAAGAGATTCACATTAAGGAAAAATCTAAACAAGTATTATTCTCTTTAGTTGTTAAATTATTGAAAGAAAGGATTGTTTATAATTTTTTTCCACAAGAAAGTGGAAGAGCAAAATCAAAAGGTGGTGAATTTCAGCCTAAAATTGTCTATATTAAAAGAGAATATAAACGTACAAAATATTTCAAAGGGTAAAAAAAATGGCAAAAGATATTATCATCAATTTCATGCCACCTGGTATGTTGGATTTTGGCGTGATAGATAATGGAGAAGACATTGAAACAACAGGATATGGGCCTGTGGGGCTTGGAGATTTGCAGGTAGATCGGGATACAAAGACAGGTGAATTCCTTTCATTTATTGCAAATACGTTTGAAAATACTTATTTCGATATAATAGAAAAACTAAATAAACAAGAAGTTCCTTTCCGTTACAATATCCCCGAAGCTGGTTTGGAGAATCTCACTCTGCGAGAAGTGCTGACCTGGATTTATTCCAATTATGTTTTGAAAGAGAAAAGGGTGAAGGTGGCTTGAGATTATTTGTTTTTCGAGTTGAGCTTTGTTGTGTAAAATATCTTTTTCGAGTTGCGGACCGGAAAGTAGCAGAAGCAGTAAAACCATTTTTAATATTTTTCTGCTGATTATATTGCACTGCAATTTGCAAAAAGTTCAACAATTATTGAGGTGTATTATGCATGCAGTCGTGAAAATGCCCCATATTGAAATTAATATTAAAGGCAATATATCTCCAACATGGAACGAGGCAGCAGAACAATCAGCTTAAAAATAGCTCAAAAACTTTCTCAAATATTTAATGTATCGATTGAAAAATTTGTTTGAATTGATGAGTCTGCTCTAAAAAGATTTTTACCACTAATTTCACGAATTTTCACCAATTGATTCTATTGAAATTAGCAGATGAATTGAAATTCGTGTAATTCGTGCAAATAGTGGTTTTTAGAGTGGTAATAAATTATATAAAAAGGTATTTTTCAAAATGAACATGCAAAGGTGGTCCGAAAAAAGATCAATAGCGCTACATAAAGCAATTGAAAAGAAGTTAAGGAGTAATCCTGACCTTTGGGATATTCCTAAAAAAAATATAACAAAATGGAAAAAAATGAAACATAGTGTTACGCCGGCTTTTATTGAATGGGAATATATTTTGAATAAGAACAGCAAAGAACAAATTTTGTTTTTACTTGAAAGTGATTCTGAAGAATCAAAACGGCTTCGTTCTTCAAGTCCATTTACAGGGATATTGAATGAACGGGAAAGAAAGACGATATTTGAATCTTATTGTATGAAACGTTATAAAAAGATATAGATAGAATATACGCTTGAGAAAATCCAGGGTAAATAAAGAATGGCAACTTTAGTAGACAATCTTACTGAACAAGCGAGCGCTATCAATGTTCATTTTTCCGGAAATATGCTGTACATCCTGTTAAATGATGGGCGTGAAATCACTTTATCATTAAAGAAAGAAAAATGGTTAAATTGGCTATTAAATGCCACGACAACTCAACGACAAAACTGGCAGCTTGAGCCAGGTGGTTTTGCAGTTTATTGGGAAGACCTTGACGATGGGATTGAAGTGAGTCATTTGTTGGAATAAAAAATAATAATCTATTCCGTTTATTTCTCCAATGTATATTTTCTGGAATCTACACCTTTTTTATAGGCGGTGATTGGATTCAACAATCCATCACTTCACTACTCCAACCCTCCCTTTTCTTCATTTTTTAATTCTGATTTGCTTAGATTAAAAGTTGAATTTTCTCCAGAAAATCAACATAAACTTCACTTTTCCCTTGCAAAAAACAATAAATTAACCTATCTTTCACGAATTAATTTTTACAAAATGAATAAATAAAATGACAGAAGGATTAATAGGAATGAAAAAAGTTTCCATTTTAATGATTTATAACGAAAAACTTGGGTACGAAAATAATGAATTTAACAAAAGTGTACGTAGCCTGGTAAACCAAAACTATGAAAACTGGGAATTAATTTTAGTTGATGAACGGGGAGAGAAAGCACAATACCCGGAAATTTTAAAACATGAAAAAATAAAACACGTTCCGTGCCGGTTTAAAAATCGGGCTAATTCAATCAATCAGGCGCTGAAAGTATGTACCGGTGATTACGTCATGTTAGTGAACAATGAACAATCTTTGATAACGTTTCGATTGAGCACATTGGAAATTTTTTTGCGGGTGGCTGAACGTCATCAAAATACAGGAATGGTTTACAGCGATAACCGGTTGATCGAGGCGGATGGCAGCGAAAAGGATATTCATTTATTGGACTATCACGAAGGCAGGTTGCGTGATAACCTGGATTTTGGCGCGGTATTGTTTTTTCCGAAGCTGGTTCTGGATGAAATTGGTGGATTGAATGAGAAATATAAAGCGGCTTTTATTTACGATTTACGATTGCGGATTTCCGAAAGATACCAAATAGTTCATGTTGCAGCGAGACAAAATGGACATTTGTACTACGCGCATGCAGCGGCAAAAGAATTTAATGTTTTTGATTATCTATTAGCCGGCAAAGATGTGCAGTTAGAGATGGAGGATGCGGTCAGTGAACATCTGAAACGGATTGGCGCTTATTTGCTCCCGGAACAAAATTACCATCACTTCAAATATTCTACTGTCGAAGAAAAGAAATTTGAAGAATGTATTGCCAGTGTTGTCATCCCGGTTTTTGATAGGGAAGAATTTATCGGTACGGCAATTGAAAGTGTGCAGGCGCAAACGATTCAAAAAGTTGAAGTGATTGTGGTTGTTAATGGGGGAGAGGATGATCCGACAATCAAAGGAGTAAAACCCTATTTGCCCGGCGGTGAAAAATACGATCCGGTTAAGCCAACTGTGAAATTAATCGTCGAAGATATTAACAATATTGGACATTGTTTAAATAAGGGGCTGCGCCAAGCCAGTGGGAAATATTATGTGCAACTGGATTCGGACGACAGGCTCAAGCCGGATGCCGTGGAAAAATTAGTGGAAGTTTTCGACGCGGATGACCGAATCGGGATGGTGATTGGTTCTTACGAAGTGTGGCAACAAGACGACACTACCGGTGAGATTACGCGCATGGAAGAAATTCCAGTAGTAACCCACGATGAATGGAGCGAAGAAAACGGCAGAAATAACTTGCTGCGAATTAACGGCGCCGGCGCACCAAGATCAGGGCACATTAAAATTATGCTTCAACTGGGCGGATTTGACATGAATGACAGTGATCAATGCCGTAATTATGGCGAGGACTACGACCTGGTTATGCGCATGTCCGAACAATATAAAATTGGCAGAGTGTGGCAGCCGATTTACGATGTGATTCGTCATTCCGGTGGGACTGATCACAATATCGACCAGGCAACGATTGACCGGAATGATAATGCAAAAGATTTTATGCGGCTGGAGGCGGTTGGGAGGAGGAAGAAGATTAATTCCCCAGCGCAGTAAACTTCAATTAGAAATTGTAAATTTATGTAATGAACAGACTCTAAGTAGAATTTGAAACGATTCTGGATGCTCGATGCTGGATTCTGGATGCCCCCATACCCCATAGCCGTCAACCTATGTGTCGTTAGTTGAGAATTATTAAATACTTTGATCTCAGAACAAGGATTAACGATTGACGATTTTAGAAGTAAAAATACGCCTGATCCATCCTTCGTAAATCATAAATCGTTAATCTTTATTCGTAAATCAGTTTTTTCTTTCAATTAATAGATGACGCAACTTACGTATAATAAAAACTTACAGTATTTAGGTTGACGGCTATGCCCCATACCCTCCAGCATCGAGAATCAAGAATCCGGTAACCAGTATCAAATCTAATACATATAATATTATAGTGACCAAAATATTTGATAAAAGAATTGTACAGTAATAAAATATTACAATTACAAAAAAGTTCTTGTTTTATAAACCTTTTGTTATTACCTTAATCTAACATCTTAATAGTCAAACCCCGATATACCTTAAATTAAGCAGTCTCGTATTGAACCGGATAGGTGGTAGTACGATAAACTTAACATTTATAATTTCAAAGAAGTTAAATAATTATGATGCAAAATCGGGGTATTATAATTAATGAATACAAAATTGAATTTTATTAAGTTATAAAAGTCAACACATACTGTCTCAAAAAAATCCTGCAAATTTTTCACATCTTAGACCATTGATACCTTTAAACCATTATTATAAGAGACAGAGAACATCATTAACATGTACTCGTTAAGGTTTATTTTGTAACATATAAAACATTACTTTTTTTAAGTAAAAATGCCTGTCAACGAAAGCAAGGCGCACAGAGCATGGCGCACAGAGCATATTTTACCGCCATGCGCTCTGCTCTTTGCGCCATGCATTTATGGTAACAGATATTAACAGTTGAAAGAAATATTTTAGTTGATTGTTACATTTTAACCCTTAACGAGTATATATACTTTCGAGAGTCTGAGACTGATCAAGAATTTATCCCATGAAGGTTAAAGAGATTTCACATTTTGAACTGGTAAATCTTTGTTGTCAGGAATCACAAAACAGGAACGCCTGGATTGAGTTTTGTTCCCGATATGATGAGCATATTTGGTCGGTTGTTTTCAGGGAATGTGAGGAAAAGAATATTTTTAACAACTTTTCTTTATCAAAACAGGTGGTAAAAGACCTGGTGCAGGAAGTCTATATGAAATTAGTTGATAACGAAAAAAAAGCATTAAGAGATTTCCAAGGCGCTTATAAAAATTCTATTTACCTTTACCTGGGAACGATAGCAAAGAATGTTGTTCGAAATTATTTTGTTAAAATGGGCGCTCAAAAACGTCCTCAAATTTATGGTTCGTTGGATGATGTAGTGGTGGTTTCGGATGATGGAGAAAAAATCCATGTTATTGATCAAATTGAGTCAAAGCAACATAATGTTGAAGATAAATTAAAACTAAAGATTCTTGAAGAAGAAATTGATGAAATATTGGATAAATTTCTGAGAGGACGAACAAAACAAAGAAATAAAATTGTATTTAAATTACATTTTTATGAAGGATTAACAGCAGAAGAGATTTCAACGCAATTCAATTTTGAAATCTCCGAAAGCAGGGTAATAAATTTAATTAGTGAAATAAAAGTACTATTGAGAAAAGAATTACTGAAAAAAAAGATAGTCTTGAAAAGAAAAGATGTGAAAAATATTAAAAAATTTTGTCTTGTTTATTGAAGATTGGTTTTTAAATTATGACTTCAAAAAAATGTATCGATGCGGAAAAATTGATTCAGTACAAAAACAGTGAATTGCCTGAAAATGAATTGAATGCTTTAAAGGCACATCTTTCAACATGCGAACTGTGTCGCCGCAATTTACAAATGTCAGACAATATAGACAAAATTTTATTTGGAAAGGGGAAGGCTATCAAAAATTACATACAAAACCTGAAAAAAAGAAGAACTTGTTTGAGTGAAAATCTTCTTTATAATTATATTGAAGGAAATGTCACAAAGACTAAAGCGCGTAAAATTGAGAATCATCTCAATTCGTGCGATAATTGTCTCTCCGAGTTTGCCTCGTTAGTCAGAAACTCACTCACACCGTTGGCTAAAAATGAGAAAACATCTATTCAAAAATTACGAACGCTTTCTGTTGAAGAACAAGCCGATAAAATTATTAGTTATCAAGAAGAAATAAATCAACCTGTGGTTGAAACATCTGTGGAGCGATCAGTTTCCAGGGCTGCTAACTTTTTTGAAAAAATTAAGAAACTTAATAGCCGGCTTTTTATTGGCGAATCCTGGGGCAGACCAGCGTTTGCAACTTTGATCCTGCTTGTTTGTGTTTTTGGAGGATACAAAGGAATTCAATATTACAATACCGGCTACCAGGTCAGATTAGCTGAAAATAAATTATTAAATAATTATCAAATATTTGTTGAAAATGCTCGTCTTTCCGGTGGCTATAAATCTTCCGGCATTAGCTTTTTATTGTCTTCGGATGAAGAAGAAAACAAGGCTTATCTTGAACAATCAAAAATTAATTTGAATAAAGCGATTAATAATAATTCCGAATCAATAAAAGCGAGCCAACTGCTAGCGCATATTTTTTTAATTGAGAACAAGCTTAGCAGCGCGGATTCAGTTTTTGCACAGATGGAAGAAACAAACATGTCAGCCGAAATATTAAATGACATGGGTGTGTTATTTTTCCAACAGCAAGAATGGGAAAATGCGCTAATTAAATTTCAACTGGCGTTAAAGAAAAATCCTGGTTTGTTAGAAGCACGTTATAATTTAGCGCTTTGTAAAAAGGAAATAGGTGCAATGGCAGAAGCTGTTTCAATCTTAAAAAAATATGTTACACTGGAAACTGATGAGGAGTGGAAGAATGCTGCACAACACTTAATTTCTAATATTAGTTTGGTGGAGGAGAAGATGGAGTAAAATTATAATCTGTATAAAATTTAGGGAGGAAATGTTATGGTAAGTCTTATCAGTATTATTTTAGATCTGATTAGTAAAATCCCATGGTTAAAATCTATAACCAAATTATTGCAATTCTCCAGAACAGACAACATTGTGGTTGTCCGTCGTTTCCCATCTCGTAAAGTACTTCATGCCCATCAACTTGGATTAACATTAGCTTTGCTTATAGCGCTTTCAATACTCTGTTTTAATTATTCATCACTTTTTACCGACCTTACCTGGTACACACCACCACTAATTGGATTGTTATTTATTGTGGGCACTCTTGCTGGCGGACCTTTTGTTATTCTTGTTGTACTATTTCTATTGGCATTTTCATTTGTTACTTTTGCAACAGGGGATGTGATAAAAGCGTTGAGCCACATCGCTCAATGGTATTTTGCTGGTTATGCGTTTGGGTTTATTTTCGCTATATTATATAATGATCTGGTCTATCTTATGCTGATCCTTTTTTGTAAAGACCGGGTGAAAATTGCTTTTGCATTTGATTTTGATAAAAAAAATTAATATTATTAAATCTCCCAGGGAAACAGAAGAAGCTGCATTTCAGACATTGTTGTTTGAAAAGGATGAAGAAGACCGGGATAAATTTAAAAAAAGAAAACTTTATAATTTTGATCTTGAATATCCTAACG
>JADHVV010000158.1 GCA_016783825.1 Candidatus Zhuqueibacterota bacterium
CGTTCCCTGCAAAATTGTTCAAAAACAGAATTCACACTTTTATAGTCGCTGTTTGAAATACAAATTGAATTTTGTTTGATAATACCGGCTTTTTCTTTGGCAATGCTTTTTAGATCGCTGCCCAATTGTTTGGTGTGATCTATATTTATGTTTGTGATGATACTTAATATGGAGTTTACAACGTTGGTCGCGTCTAACCTTCCACCAAGCCCAACTTCAACAACAGCAATGTCGACTTTTTTGTCAGCGAAATATAACAAACCAATGGCAGTTATTGACTCAAAAAAAGTAGTTTTATATTTTTTGATCAAAGGCTGCAAACGTTTAATATATTCAACCAATTCATTCTGGCTGATTGGAATCCCATTATATTTAATTCTTTCCCCCACATAAAATAAATGCGGTGATGTGAATAATCCTGTTTTATACCCTGCTGCCTCTAAAATGGATGCCAGCATCGACGAAGTGGAACCTTTCCCATTGGTGCCGGCAACATGCACAACTTTGTATTTTTCGTGCGGATTGTCGATTTCTTTAAGCAGTGACCTGATTTTATCCAGACCCAGTTTCCAGCCTAAACTTGTCAGGTTTTGCAGGTATTCAAGCGCTTGGTCGTAATTCATGGTGGTAATATTTTGGATGAATTAAAAATGATATACTTAATTCTACTTTGTCACATTACTACCATTCGTTTGTCATTCCGGTTGAATCAGCTGGCGGAGGAATACCGGAATCTCGGTAGAATTTAGCAAGAGATTCCGGCAAAAAAACGTGCCGCAATGACAACTCTTGGGTAGTTTTTCTAATCTGACAAAGTTGACTTAATAAGTTAAATTAATGAGCATTAAAAATAACATAAAAATTGGAATTTTGCAAGTGTTTTTTTATTTCGAATAGTGGTATTTATCTGTAAAAAAAACCTCCTGCTGAAATCTGAAACAATCAGCAGGAGGCTTCATTCTTCTGATACTACTTATGAGCTCACTCTAAAAAGCTTTTAACCACTAATTCCACGAATAATCACGAATTGACTTTATTGAAATTAGTGAAATCTAAATTCGTGTAATTAGTGTAATTAGTGGTTTTTAGAGTGGACTCATTTATTTTAAAAATCTAAACGCTCCTCTAAAACGCAACCGAAATATAAAAATGATGTACATAGCTTAAATCACCAAAATCAGCAAATGCATAGTCAACTGTAAAAGGCATTCTGCCGGCAAACAATTTTAATCCGCCCCCGAATGAAAAACGGTAAGCATCATAATTTAATTTATAACCGCCTCTTAACGCAACCATTTTATTCCATTCGTATTCAACACCAAGGCTGGAGCGCAAAGCAGAATCAACGCCATCGTCTGCATCGATTATAGCAGTCAACCTGCTTTTTTCACTCTGCACAAACGGACTGATACCACCAACTAAGTCAACAGCTAATCCCATACGACAAATTAAGGGCATTGCCCAATCTTTTCCTTTTAATAAAATTTCCGGGTTATACCCATTATCAGGATTATTCGGATCCGGTCGCCTGCTCATGAGCATGTCAGGTCCTTCAATTCTCATGTCTTTGCCAAAATTGGAAATCGACATACCAATTCTTGTTCCCAATAAACCGGTATTAAAAACAGTCCCCAAATCTAATGCGACATTAGTGGCGCTGTTTCTCCAGATTTTTTCATTTATAATTTTTGCCGTAAATCCAACGTAAAATCTGTCAGTTAACTGCCTGCTGAAAGTTAAACCTACAGCCATGTTATTCACGCTGTAGGTTTCCCCGGTTCCTTCCGGTTCATCTACAGTGGTAACATCCATATCACCAGAGTTCAACATGATAAAACTAAGTCCAAATACATTCCGTCCCACCGGAAAAACCATCCCGATAAAATTGTGGCTTATGCCGGCATATAATTCAGCTGAATTGACAGCAAAGGTAATTTTATTAATGCTGGCAATACCACCTGGGTTCCAATAAAGCGCAGTGGCATCGTTGGCAATGCTTGTATAAGCGCCTCCGAGAGCTGTGGCTCTGGCTCCAACGGGAATTTTTAAAAACGAAGCCGCGGTTGTGCCAACCCGCGTAATATCCTTTGGCGGATAATCTTCTTGTTGACACCAGGAATTTGTCGCCACAACTATTAATAAAATAAAGGTAAAAATTAATGTCTTGCGCATTTTTTATCCTCCTATCTAACGATTGCAAATTTACCGACCTTTTTGGCTTCACCATCTACTTTTACGACGTAAATGTAAAGTCCATAGGCGATTTCAGTTCGTTCAAATGACCACAAATTCCATTCGGCTACTCCGATGGCATCGCTGTTCCAGCGATCATCATGATGAATTGTTCCCACCAGGTCACCGGCTACCGAATAAATGGAAATTGTACATTTATCAGGCACATGGGTAAACTGAATTTTTACAGAATTTGCGCTCCTGTCCCAGGGCGCTTCGATCATGTAAGGATTGGGAACAACTTTTATCGCATCATATTCATCTTCTTCCATTTGATCTGATGAAGTCAGCGATTTTTGATTTATTTTTATTTGATAAAAATCTCTCCCTGCAGTAAACGGTTTTGCCATTACCATTTGATAAACATCGCCGGAAACAGGATTAATCGCAGATTCTGCAGGTTCTGTTAAAGTTAAAGTTACAGTGAACTTTGATGTACCTTCCACTATTTCTTTCACTTTTATTTCATCACCCGATGTCCATGAATTTTTCATCTCATCAGTCGAATCCGTACTTGCCTGCATCACTAAAGCAATTTCTGCCTTTTCATTTGTGCCAAGATTCCACAATTGAAATGGCACCTTCATACCAGCCGGGAATAGCGCCACCTCATCGCCTTCATCTGTGAAGCGGATTTCATAAGTTGAAATGCTCGGTGCGCCAGTAAATGTAAAAGCAACATCCCAATTACAGGTAGATGGCGCCCCGTCAGCTTTTATCCACAAAGTTGAATCTGGCAACGGGCCGCTTGAAGCATCATATAAAACCCGGACTTTGATTTCGTTAAATATTGGTGTCCATGAGCCATCAGATGTTTCATTTTCCAGGGCAAACGTTTCTTCCTGCTCATCAAACAGGTTATAAGAATTGTCCGCTGCATTAAATGATAATAAATATGTTTTATCTTCAACCCGCGCCCAATCGATGATGTCCACTTCAATTTCCCCGGTATTTGCTAATTCACCTGCCTGGGGAATAACTCCATAAGAAGGATCGACGAATCCCAAAGGTTTGTGCCCGGGAACGACAGCAAGAACATTGATCGCCGACGGATCATTTCCGATTGCAGATTCAAGCGAAGGCGCCACATGCCCCTCACCTTTTCCTCCTGTTCCGAAGCCACCGTCATAAACAGTTAATGCATACCAATATTCAACCCCGGGATAAACATCATTATCGACCCATAAATGTTGCAGCCCGGAATTTGATCCAAGGTCAATGTTATTCACTCCCAGCGGATCCCGATCTTTGATGTCATTATCCAGATCAAAAGTTTCAATGGGCACCCAACCGATACGCTCACCTTTTTCATTAGTACGTTCCAGTCCCCAGGTTCTACCGCGATCCGTACTTTTGTAGATTTTATAACCTTCAAAATCATCAACGCCGGTTATTGGATCAATGGATTGTTCAGGATCTTCACTCCAATATAATACAACACTATCTGTTCCAGTGTAATTAATTGGATAGCCGTGTTTCAGGCTGTTATAGACTTCGCCTCCTTGACCAGCCACATGCCCAACAGCACGGTAAACAGTTGGTAATTCAGGCGCTTTAGGACCGGAAAAATCTTTTTCAACGTACATAAATTTTGCCATGTCCGCATTTGTTAGTAAATCTTCTTCTGAAACACCTCCGACAATGGCGAAGGTGTATTTAACCGTATCATTCGGTTCCATGGAAAAGGGACCGCAGAACATATACAGGAAAGTATCCCAACCGCCTTCTGCCTTTGTTCTTGCCAGGGCCGGATCATCGATTCGTCCATCACCTTTATCTTCCAACCAATGCGTCCTGATTTCATCGGTTGCTAAATCGGGTCTTGTTGTTGCAACTGCAAAATGATCGAGTTCCATTGTGGTTGGACGATGGTCAAATTCTCCTTCATGAAAGTCTGTAACACAAATTGAATCCTGACCTTCCGGTCGTTCATTTGCCTTGAAATCTCCCATTGGTGATCTCAAAACCAAAAGACCAACATACCCGAATGGTTCGCCATCTCCAGCGACATTACCGTCATAAACACTTTCCATCCAAAAAAGCTGACGATCAAAATCCATATTCCAGTAACCGATATGGTAATAATCTTCGCCCCCTTCGGTTACAGGTCCGCCACAATCGCCATGATTTCCCAGCCAGAGACTATCCAACGTATACCCGCTTACATTAGCAATTCTGAGATCAAAAAAGACGATATCATCAACGTCCGGAGCAGCGTAACCCATGGCTTTTGTACTAACGTGAAAAAATGGTTTACCTTCTTCACCGTCAACTGTGTAATTACCGGTATTTGTCGCCCTGTCTCCATATTTATCACTGAATTCCCAGTAAGTCTCCACATCTCCTTTTATGTCGTCAAAAGGATATTTCCCTGCATAATCACCACTTGTCGGGTAACTTGCCGGAATATTACTGGTTACAACTGTTGGATAGGTATAGGACATGAAAGGCGGATCTGAAAATAAATTTCCCCTGGAACCGTCAGTTGCTTCCCAATCAGAATGTGCATCTGTCCAGGTATGATCTCCAATTAATTGGTAGCCTCTTGAATCACTATCGAGCGCTTCCTGGGGAGTATAAGGACCTGGAGCCATTGCCACTGAAAACCACAACCGCCAGAAATGGGTTCTAAAAGTACCGTTGATATTGGGATACATGGTACCAAAACTGTAGTCAGACACAGGGCCCCAATTGTAATGGTGCGCTCGCATTTTTCCCATGTTCAAATGTCCTGCAGCCCGATCTTCAGCTGCTGTAATTTTGCTTAAACTTGGTTGCTCATACATACGAACTTTTTCCTGGTAGGTCGTCTGTTTTTGAGCCAGTATTGGCGCTGTAATTAAAAAGATTACAGCCACCAAAATTAAAAAAATAATTTTCCGCTTCATCTATATTATTCCTCCATTTAAATTGTTTCAAATTTTTAAATTTAAGAAGTTAGTGATCTAAAAATTTAATCTCAGTCCTAAATTAACTTTTCTCGCAGCAGCAAAATAATGGGGTCTGTCATATCGTGCACTTTCCACCTGTTCATATCCGGGTCCCGGGTTTGTAGGAGATCCGGTAAGACTATAAACCGAATAAACATTTTTTCTATCGAAAAGATTTTTTACTTCTGCAAATAACATCGCGTCAAATCTCTTAGTAATGTTGAGTTTTTTGTATGCGAACAGGTCAACATTGTGTGTAGCTGGCATTCGTGCAGAATTCACCGGAAGCGCTCTACCACGTGTCGTCGGTGTGTAAGGTCTGCCGCTTGCTGCCCGGTACAAAATATTGAGACCAATATCCTGCAGGACTTTTCTGCCAAACAATGTTGGACCTTGATCTTTAGGAATAATGATATCTAAATTTAAATTAAACTGGTGTGGTATATCCCACCCCAAAATAATTTGCCGTTTAGGCATGGTCTCCAGGGTGTGTCCACTTCGGTAACCATCCCATGGATCATCTCGGTTTCCAGTACTTTTTGAATATGTATAAGAAATTTTTCCGCTGAAATAGTTGCTTGGTCTTTTTTCTATTGTTATATCCAAACCACGCGCATTACTATAGTCATAATTAAGAAACACTGTGTAGCCGTAAGGATTAGAGACCGTCGCATCGCTGAAAGCCGGTATTCTTTCTGAACCCACCATATTGCCCTGGTCTTTACTCCAGGCAACAATTTCAACAGACCAGATATTGGCAATTGCCTGTTTATAACCGATCTCGTATTGAACGGTTTTTTCATTGGACATGTTTGGATTGCCAAGAAGCGGCACGCCGGTTCCCAATTGATAGGAAATTTCTCCCTGGTTACCTGTGCTTAAGAAAAGATTACGATAAATTGGATTTTGAAAAAAGTGACCATAGTTGAAGAAGACATAAGAATCATCTGTTACCGGGTGAGAAATACCAATTCTCGGGCTGACTTGGAAACGCGGCTCACCACTTAAAAATTCGCTTGAAGCATCCCGGGGATCTTCCCAGAATTCAAGATCTTGTTCTTCATAGATATAATCGCCGTTTTCATCAAGTACGAGGTCCCCGCTTTCATCTCTTTTAAGTAGTTTTACTTTTGTACTGGAAGTATTATGATCAAACCGCACTCCCAGGTTTAAAACTAAAAAGTCATATTCGATTTTATCTTGAAAATAAACGGCAAATTCCTGTGGTTGCGCAATATAAACAGCAGCATAAGGACTGGCATACCAAAGAATCTGGTAATCTTCCTGATCCAGAGTCAGATGACGATAAAGAAGACCGGTACGAATTTGATGATGTTTGGCAATCTGGCTGGTTAAATCAGCCTTTAAAGTCCAGGTATCATCAAAATGATCTGTCCAATACCTGTCGCCGCTTATATCGTTGGCAAAGCCAGCCACAGTTTGCCAGGCTCGGTAACCAAGGGGATTAGTTGTTTCATTATATCCACCGGCTTTATTGTTCAGTTCTTTCCCTTCATACTCTTCACCTCGCCACTCACCGGCATAACTCCTCATTGTCCGTTTATAACGGTTGTAAACGCCTCTAACATCATAATATGTATTTGGGCTTAATTGATGCGTAATAGCGATTTCGTTTCTAACAGTCGTTTCATGCATGACATTTTTTTCTTCGTCATAAAAACGATAGTAATTGTCAAAGAATTTTGCATCGCGAACAGATCTATGGTCTGTCAATCCAATTTTGAAATTATCTGTTAGTTTATAGGTTAATTTGAGCATGCCATCATACAGGTCATCCCAACCAAAAGCATGCCAGCCACCCCAGGTATCAAACCTGTGAATGGGAATACCATCCTCATCCCATTGTTGGGTACTCCATTCGCCGACACCAGGGTCGTTGTTTTTATCACCATAGCGGATATTAGGAAGAACGCCAGTTGTATCAGGATCATAAAGGATATCGTCGTATTCATATACCCTATGCTTATTGTTATGACCGCTTCCGCTAAAAAAGAATCCTAAATTTTTAATAAGTGGAACAGGACCTGACAGCGTTATTTTGCCTTCATGAAAATCTCTTAACCGGTCAGATTCAAAACCAAGTTCGCCGGTATTATATTCCAGCATACCGCGATAATTGCTGCCGGCTTCTTTGGTAACCATATTGATAATGCCAGACATGGCATTTCCATATTCAGCGCTAAAACCACCGGTCATAATTTGGAGTTCGCTGACAGACTCAGTATTCAAATGAGTAGCGCTGCCACCAAACACCAGGTTATCCACTTTTACCCCATCGATCAGGAAGGCAACTTCAGCATTTCGTCCGCCTCGAACGTGTATCTGTTCCAGTCCGCGTTCTCCATAACCCGGGATCATGTTTTGAAAAGCCTCAGTTTGAACAACGCCCGATTCCATGGTAAAAATATCAGTCGTGCTTGACACCGGCATGTTTGCTATTACATCGGCTGTGATCGTGGATGACTTACCCGTTATGTCCGGTTGAATGAGCGGACGTTCAGCAGTAACGGTAACTTCTTCCCCGGCAAGGATCGCCGGTTTAAGAAGAAAATCGTGTTTTGTGGTTAAGTCGTTCAAGATTCGAACTTCTGTGAGTTTATGGGTTCGATAACCCATCATTGAAGCGACAACAGTGTACTTGCCCGGTGGAATATTAATGATAAAATAATATCCTTCCAAATCTGTTGCCGCGCCAAAACTAGTTCCCTCCAGGTAAACATTTACACCTGGCAGGGGATCCCCGGTTTCTGCATCCTTCACAAAACCAGAGATTTTTCCGGTTGTCCCGCTAAATGCAGATGGGCTCAAAACCAAAATAAGCGCCATAAAACAAATAGCAGAAGCTAATAACAATTTTTTAAATCTCAATTCCAATCCCTCCTCAATTTGGTTATTGGTTTAGGGGGTGGGATATAATAAGTTGATTATCCCAGCAATTTAGTTATTGTTTTTTTAATAGTCTAAAATATCAAATCACCAAGTTATTTTATCCCACCCCCTTAAAATTTATTTGGAACTTTTTTTAAGTATTGTCGTAAAAAACCAACGACTAAAAATAAAACAGCCGTGATTGGTAAAAAAATACCAATTAACAAATGTTTTATTTTTAGCACCGCTTAAAAGTCATAAATGGTTCCCTGACCGTTGCCATTTATGACTTTTTTTTATTTATGAAAATATTTAATTATAATGTGTTATCAACAAAAGCATTATATAATATCTACATTATAAATTAAAAAAATGTAAATGTCAAGTATTTTTTTTATTATCGAATTGAGACATCATTATTCTATAATATATAAAGCCTGAATAACTTTGAACTCATTCAAACAGTTATCAACAGCAGATACAGAAAATTGATGACGACCTGGAAGCAACGGCTGTTCGCATTTATACTTAATGGACTTAACCTCCGGATCATATTCCGCAATAACTTTCTGACCATCCAGCTTCATCGTGATAGATCGTTCGCTGGCAATTCCTGACAGTTTATCAAAAACCTTTATTTCAAACTGCGGCATATTGTCCGTCAACTTTTCATTCTTATGCGGGTGACTCACCAATATAACAGGTGGTGTTACATCCCGAATCAAAGTATAACGATTTAGGCTTGACACGCTTGTACTGATAGAGTTGGAGAGCGTATCTAATTTATTTCCAATAAACCACCATTTGTCTTTGTATCCGCTATAAATTCCCAACTTTTCCGGCAACGTGTCTGACTCCGGGTATTTCAGAGTCAAGCCAGCCCGTCCTTTTAACAGGACATCTTTGGGAAAAAGCTCATAAACATCGCCCACAGCATCATATTTAATATTATTGACAGGATTGTGTTTTTCCATCCTCAGATAGAGATTTTCATAGACTTTATTACCTTCAAAAACGACCTGACAATTGCTATCTTCTGATTTTATGGATCCGCCATCAAACGGGGTAACTGTCTGCAAATCAAATTGCTCCCAGTAATTAATTTCGTCTCTATCTTTAAAATGCATGTTCGCATAAATTGAAAACACGTCATCCTTCCCGCTTTCGATTGGGTAAAAGCCGATAAATTCGGTTAAGTCCTTTTGGACTAAAGGTATTTCGATTGGTGGATTCCCAAATTGTTGAACGAAAATATTTGGAAATGAATTTGAGGGAAATGGAGTTAAAACTTTAAGTCGAATGTAATTGTCGTAAAAGTCTTTTTTAATTTTCAGTTCGTGAGTTTGATTTTTTAAAAATCCATCATTTCTAATGAGATGAAATAAAGGGAACGCTGATTCTTGATTTTGGCTATCCGGAAGTAATTTCACTATATCACCTGATCCAACAGCGCTAATTAGATAGCCAAAATTTGAAGGTGAATCTGTCAAAGTATCCAATTTCACTTTTGTAAAAACGCGTTTCTGCCAACTTGTTCCGCTATCCCTGGAATGGTAAAATGAGGGCATAGTTAGAAATTTACCACTCTGATCCCGGAGGTTGTGAACTATTAGTTTACCATTTTTTTCAATAAAAAAATCAGCAGCTATCTCTACGTTTTTACCAACAATAAACGCCCCTGTTACTGTTGTTAAATTCCCCCAGAAATCCCGCAACTCTATTTTATAAAAATGTTCACCGGCGCCGATAATGTTGTCCTGTGCGGTAACGCCGGAAACAAAAGGATCACAAAAAAGTTTACCTGTTTCTCTGCCTTTGGGTTTGTAAAATGGCAGCTTATTATATTTAACTTTGTACAAATTTTGAAATATTCCGTAACCTCTTTTTCGCAATCTATAATCTCGGTCAAAATCAATAAAATGAGAATATCCATAAGAAAACTTGTTATAGGTGGCAGAAAAAAAGAGTATGTCATCCACAAAAAAATCAAGTCTATGTACGGCAAATGAGTTGTTCACATCATCTGCTTTATCAAAACACTGTACAGCAAATCCGACATTACCGGATATCAATGGCTTGGAAATAACGCGGTATGAACCATTGTGAACCATCGTTGGATTATTTATCCAGGGAACAACATCCGAATTTACTCTTGAATTAACATTGAGAGGCGTAATACTTATGGCTTTTACCGATGGCAGGACAGTATCTTTTATTTTAAATCCCCTGAGAAATGGATTGATGGGATGATTATTCCCATCTCTCAATTCAAAATGCAGGTGTGGATAACCGATACCGGTCGATCCTGTATAACCGATCACATCTCCCTTTTTTACCGGAAAACGATTTGAACTCAAATATTTATTAATTCGATACTGGCATTTTCGTTTTTGTTCTTGTTTTACATATTTTTCCAAATCATCATTAAATTTGTCCAGGTGCGCGTAAACAGCAGTTTCACCGGTATCCAATTTTTGATAAATGACTTTGCCATAGCCAAAAGGCGATGTTCTAATTCTGCTGATGTAACCGTCGCGAATGGCAAAAACCTTATACCCAATTTTGCCCCACGTTTTAATATCAATTCCGGCATGAAAATGACCGGGGCGATACTCGGCAAAAGATGATGTTAAATAATTGCTGGCATTTGTTGGCCAGAGATAATCCTGGCTTTTTCCGTTTCCGAAGCATATTAGCGTGATGGAAATTACAATTTGTACTAACTTTAATTTTTTCAATTATTTTTCCTTTTATTTGTAATGTAAAAATGTAACGAAGCTCCGTACCAAGGGCATTTTACCACTGGCACTTCCTTTGGTCGCCTTCGGTCACCTCAAACTGACAAGAAAAAAATCTCCCACAGAAATGAATCTTCGGTAGATTTATATAATAGATTGATTCGCCAAAGGAGAACTCCCACGGAATAAAAAAATTATTTTCTTTTTTCTGTGGGAGTTCAAATTCTGTGGGAGATACTATATAAAAAGTCAAGTAAAAAATTACTTATCATCATTATTTTCATTAAAAAATTTTTCATTATTTTTCAACATAGTGTACATAATAACTAATAGCTTTCTCATAGCAGCTCCGATAGCGACTA
>JADHVV010000159.1 GCA_016783825.1 Candidatus Zhuqueibacterota bacterium
TGGACTGAAACCATTCATCGCTTTTGTTTTTTCTTGATACATTGCTTCCATAAAAAACAAGTATGGTATTTATTATATTTTATGAAAAGCATTTTTATCATTAAATTATCTCGAAATTCTTTGAAAACTAACAGGTTGGGAAAAGAAAAGAGATAACATGTTATTATTAAAGGCTATTCAATTAACAAAAAATGTAAAACTATGTTATTGTATTTAAATTAATTACAACAATTTAATCGGACGAGCATGGCATTAAATTTGCTTAAACTCATACACTTCAAGTTCTTTTGGCTCAAAAGTAAATTATTTAACATCCGGAGATAGATATGAAAAAAATAATTTCGCTTCTTTTGCTTATCTTTATTGTTTCATTTTTAGTATTTCCTCAATACTCATTTACACAAGATTTTAAAGTTGATCTCAATGTGTTATTAATGGAAAATATGGCACTTCAGGTTCATCAACTTTTAGCGGCGCAGCTCGCTACAGGTGACAATCAGCAAGGCCCTGCATTGCTGTTTTCTGCTAATCTTATAAATAATTCGGGATCTACAAAAAAAGCAGTTATAAAATTTAGTATTCGCTATAATGGATCTGCACTAGCTAATGGTGATAGTAATCCTTTTGATTTAGATCCTGGTATCACTACTGTCACAAATATAACAATTTTATCAAAAGGAAATAAATTTTCACTAAATTCATTAGATCTCACTGGCGAAGGTGAGGATTTGCTAAGTCAGGCAATGTACACAGGAGTAATGCCGCCTGGTAACTATGAGTTCGAACTAAAACTTGTGAATGCAGATGATGAAAATGAGGAATTGGCAAGTGGTAGTGATCAAAAATATTTTGTAAAATCCGGCGGTAATTTGGTTTTAATGTCCCCGGGTCAAAATGCAACATACCCTGATATTCGGGAAGTCTATACTGATCAACCGACATTTCAATGGCAATCGAATTCTAGTTTGTTTGAGTTGTTTTTATTTGAAGAGCAAGCGGATGATGGGGGTGATGCTCAAGCAGTCATTGATAATGAAATTTATGCCGAGTTTAGAGATGATAATCCAAACATCAATAAGGTGACGTTAGGCGAAACGCCTGCTGTATATCTTTTTCAATTAACTTATCCTCCCGGGGCGAGGCGTTTACAAACCGGGTTAAATTATTATTGGAAAGTGAATGCTTTGGATGGAAGTGGAGGCACCATAACAGAGAGTGAAATCTGGCGCTTCAAATATGTTGATCCAAGTCAGCAGGATGCCTCTAAAATAGAAAATCAACAAATATTATCATTACTTCGAGTGCTATTGGGGGATGCTAAATTCGAAGAACTATTCGTTGATGAGGGTGGTGAATTTGTGGGCTATGTTTTCAAAGGGGAAATGTTTAATGGTGATGAGGTAATGGATTTTAATGATTTACATGAGATTTACATTAAATTCCTATCTGGGCTGATTACACTTGTCCCGCCAATTGTTGAGTAAACTTGAACGTATTTCAGAAAGGAAATAGCATGGAAACAAGAAACCATGTTTTTAAAAAGATAATATTGCTTTTCGGTTTATTTTTAATTTTTAATACAACTACAATTGCAGATGGTTCAAGGGATGTGGCTATCGTGCTTAAATCTAAAGGCAATGTGAGGATTAAAAAATCAACCACAAAAAAATGGCTCAGTGGCACAAGGGGACGACGGCTTGATTCGGGCGATGTTGTTAAAACTGCCAAAAATTCACTTGCCGCGGTTATGTTTACGGATGATAAAACGCTGTTAAAAGTCAGGGAAAATTCAACCTTAGCCATAAAGGGAAAAAGAGAAAAGAAATCAATCTCTAAGAGAATATTTTGTTCCGTTGGCAAATTTTGGTTGAAAGCAACAAAACAGAAAAAACAATTATTAATAGAAACACCTTCGGGAGTTGCAGCAGTGAAAGGTTCGGAAGCTTTGTTTACTGTTACACCGGACGAAACAGAGGTAGTTGTAACTGCTGGCATTTTTGAACTGTTCAACAAGTTTGGAAAAATATTAGTCAGACTTGGTGAAACCGGAAAATTAAAACGAGATGGGAAACCAATAAAATACAAATCAACTGAAAAAGAAAAACAGGCTGTCAAGGACCTGGAAGAAAAACTGCCGGTGGAAAGCGAACTGAAATTTAAATTTTTAGACAGCCAGAAAAATGAAAAAACATTGATAATAAAATATAAAGAGAAAAAATAAAGTGGGTTTACATGCCAATCACTAATACAAAATTTTCAACAAGATTAATTGTTTTTATTCTTGGGGTTGTTTCATTTTGTTCTCTGACCAATTTAATCGCCGAGAGTTCTTCACCGCCGGGTGTCATTCATTTTCCAGTGAGAAGCAGCAGGCAAGGACAAAGCATTTATCTCGAAGCTAAGGTTGAGGAAAAACCGATGCAGCAGGTTCAGTACGTTCGCATCTATTTTCGAACAAAGGGATTAACGAACTTCCGCTACGTTGAGATGGACGAACAGTTAGACAATTATTCCGGGGACATTCCGGCATCTGCTGTAACAACACCCGGGATTGAATATTTTATTTTGGCGCTGTTTACTGATCGTTCCATGGCAACCAGTCCACCTTCCAATCCATATTACAATCCCCACGAAATTTCAGTAACACCGGCTTCAGATACCCCTGTTGATGCGGCGCCGGCAGAATCCCAAAAACAACTCACTTCAGCGAGTGGTGCCGACCTGCAAACAATTATTTTGAGCCCGGAACCGGGCGAGAGCGTGGCAAAAGATGATGTTGTGATTGCAGTTTCTTTTCTGGGTGAGACTGAAAAGATCGATATAAAAACAATTAAACTTTTGTTGGATGGAAAAAATTACACTTCAGCAGCAGAGATATCAGAAAATATGCTCACCTATGTTCCTCAAAGTTTAACGAGAGGTTCCCATCGGGTTAAAATTGAAATCACTGATTTGCAAGGCAATCGTTTCCAAGATTTGGATTGGCGTTTCTCAATTGTCAGTGAAAGAGCTGCTGAAAGGATAGCAAGGAAAAAGCTTCCTTTTTCGGGAAATGTTTATGCTGAATTCAGAAATGAAAAGTTTGCTGACAGTACTTATTCAGTAACAAATTTAGGCGGCAGGATCAATGGCAAGTTTGGACCGCTGAAATATAACGGGAGGGTGTTTATTACCTCCAGGGAAGATCCCAAATTCCAGCCAAGAAACAGGATGTTTTTTGAGGTGGGCACATCGTGGATTGGCGCAAAATTTGGAGATTGCAATCCAACATTCAATGATTTAATGCTCTGGGGCAGGCGGGTTCGCGGATTTGAAGCGTATATAAAACTCGGATTTATAAATGTAGAGTTTGTTACTGGCAAGACAAACCGGAAAATGGAAGGAATCCCTTATACGCTTGATCCGGCTAATCCTGTCCCTCCAAATTATATACACCCGGTTACCGGTCAGTCGGTTACTTCTATGACCGGAATTTACAGAACAGGAACTTATGATCAAACTTTAATGGCTATTCGTCCCAGCTTTGGCAGTGGTAAAAATTTTCAATTTGGGTTAAATTTAGTAAAAGTAAAGGATGATGCCGAATCAATTGAGAATGGGACGAAACCCAAAGACAATATCGTTATCGGACCGGATTTCTTATTGGCGTTCGATAATCACCGAATTGAAATAAAAGCCAGCGCCGCGTTCAGCTTATTAGCTGATGATATTTCTACTGGCGCAATAAGCACAGAAGATTTTGAGTCAATGGGTATGGATGTCCCCCTCAATCCTGCAGATTATGAAGATTATTTTGTTATAAATACATCATTGGTGCCGCTGGATCCAACCGGGTTAACATCATTAGCATACCAGGGAAGTTTTAAGTTCAATTATTTCAATAACTTTATCAATGTTGTTTATAAGTCAATTGGTTCTGCTTACCAGGCATTGGCGAATAATTATGTTAGAAAAGATATTAAAGGATTTTCGTTTTATGATCGTATCCGGATGTATCGTAATCAAGTCTATTTAAATGTAGGTTTAGAAAAATATTTGGAAGAAATTTCCACTGAAGATGATGGCGAAGATGCAACAGCGCCCAACGATTACAAGGCTTTGAGTATTGGCGTTTCTCTTTTCCCTCAAGCGAGATATTGGCCAAGATTGAACGTCAATTGGAAAAGTTATGATCGCAACAATGGATTGGATACACTGATTACTCTTTCTGCAGTAAAATATCAGAATTCGGATATATCACTTCAGCTGGGCTATGACATAACTTTATTCGGGCTCGATCACACATTTAATATCAGCCATATAACCAATGACCGGGCGGATGGCTTCAACCGAACTCATGCAAATTTTGCGAATAGCATTCAAATGTATAGTTTGAAAACTGATTATCAAATACCATTAACAACAACTATCAGTTATGCAATGAATAACAATGATGCCGGCGGCAGCTACGATTTTAAATATAACATGTTTGGAGTCTCCGGCAAATATAGAATGTTGAATAATAATTTAACTTTGTCTGCGGGATTTGCATCAACAAGTGCGGTTGGGAATACAAACACTTCACCCGAACCATATACAGACTATAAACGCACCGCTTTTAATTTCGGCGGAAATTACCGATTTCTGATAAAGCATTCCATAATACTTGATATGAGTATTATTAATTTTACTGATGATGCAATTGATAAAACGTATGATAACAGCTTTCTGAGAATCAGGTACCAGGTGAGATATTAGAATTAATTGTACCCAACCAATAAAAATCAGAACCAATAAGGTAACTGGGTAATTAGTTTATTAGGTAATTAGGAATTCATAATACTGATAAATTTTTTATTACCCAATTTCCTTATTACCCAACAAGGTAACTGGGTAATTAGTTTATTGGGTAATAGGGAATTTAAGTTATCATTGTTTTTTATTACCCAACTCCCCATTACCCAATTACCAAATTACCTTTATATATAAATTCGGTATTTTTGCCTAGTGTAAAAAAAGTTCACTTCTTATTAACTTACAAAAATATGATATCAATCAAAAATCTCAAAAAAAACCAGTGGATTGTTGGCTCCGTTATAATTGCTACTACAATTGTCATTGTGGCATTTTTCAATTTGTTGGGACTATTTCAGAATTTAGAATTAAAATCCTATGATTTGAGAATGCGGCTGCGCGGCACAATTCCGGTTGAAGAATCAGGCATTGTTTTAGTGACGGTTGATGATCAATCATTTACCAGTTTGAAAAAGAAGTGGCCCTTTCCGCGATCCTATTTTGCGCGTGCTTTCAGTAATTTAGCTGAGGCTGGCGCTGCTTTGATCGTGGTTGATATCGAATTCACTGAGCCGTCTGACGTCGGTTCTATGGATGATTATGGTTTAGCCCAGGTCATTCAAAAATATCCAAATATCATTTTGGCTGGAAAACTGGTAACGGAATATGGTTCTCACCAAACCGTGAATCGATACCCGATGAAACCAGTGAAGGAGTTATTATCAGCAGGCGCCAAATGGGCTTATGCAAATGTTTATTTGGATGACGATGGTTTTATCCGTCGTTACAACTTGTACCAGGATTTGCATGGTCAGACATATTTTCCGCTCACAATCGAGGCGCTGCGATATTTGCAAAGCCTTTCACCTGACAATATTATCACAAATGAAAATGACTTTTTTAAGATTGGCAGTTTTTCAATCCTGAAATATGAGTTTAATTCCATGCTCATTAATTTCACGGGACCTGCCGGTTTTTTCCCAACTTACTCCCTGGTAAATATTCTTGATGATTCTCACTTTACCTTGCCTGACCCGGATGAGGATACCGATATTTTTGATATTTATAAAGAAGAGGGGATTTTCAAAGACAAAATTGTTTTTTTTGGCGCCTCTGCTGACGAACTGCAGGATAATAAACTCACACCATTTTTTAACTATGATGGCATTAAACAGTTGATGCCGGGTGTGGAAATGCACGCCAATGCAATGTACACAATCATCAATAATATCCATATCAAACCCGTAAATTCCTCGATCATATTTTTAATAATTTTAATTTTTGCAGCAGTCGTACTGTTTATTTCAACACAATTAAAGCCAACAACAGGTCTCCTTGTGGGATTTGGAGTTTTCTTAGCCTTCATGATAATTTGCAGTTTTGCTTTCATTCGGGTTTCAGTCTGGATTCCATTCGTCTATCCTGTAGTTTGTTTTATTTCAAGTTACGGTGTTAATCTTGTTTACCATATTCTTGTTGAGCAAAGAGAAAAAGGACGTTATCGGAAAACATTCCAGCAATATGTTGCCAGAAGTGTTGTTGATACAATGTTGTCGTCAGGAGAATTACCAAAATTTGGTGGCGAGCGAAAATTTTTAACTGTGCTTTTTTCTGATATTCGTGCTTTTACAACTTATAGTGAAAAATATGCGCCGGAAGTCGTAGTTCATCGGTTGACCGAATATTTAAGCTCGATGGTAGATGTTATTTTTAAAAATGAAGGAACATTAGATAAATTTGTCGGTGATGAGATAATGGCATTGTTTGGCGCTCCGTACTATTACGAAAATCATGCTGAACGAGCTTGTAATACAGCGATAGAAATGATATCAAAATTGCGATACATTCAAAAAAAATGGTCGCAAAGGCAGATGGAGTATTTCCAAATTGGCATTGGTATTAACACCGGAAAAGTAATTGTGGGTAATCTTGGCTCGATACAGTTATTTGATTATACCGTGATTGGCGATGAAGTCAATTTAGGCGCCCGGCTGGAAGGTGCAAATAAACAGTACTCAACCACAATAATTATTAGTGACTCAACTTTTCAGCAGGTTAAAAATAAAGCTATTGCCCGGGAATTAGATAATGTTCGCGTCAAAGGCAAAAAACGCCCAGTAAAAATTTATGAGTTACGCGGCATGCACTCCCTGCCTTCAATTGAAAATGAATTGATCATCGATGCTTATACTTACGGATTGGAATTTTTTAAACAACAAAGATGGGCAAAAGCGCTACGTGAATTCAGACGTGTTCTTCGCTATTTTCCTTCTGATGGACCTTCCCGTATTTACACCCAGCGTTGCCTTGAATTCATCGAGCATCCACCGGCAGAGAATTGGGATGGAGTTTTTGATTTTACGGTGAAGTGATGCTGGATACCCGCCCAAAAAGATGGCGGACGTTCCGCTTGATTCTTGATGCTGGATGGGATGGGGTATTATTATAGATATGGTGAATTATTACAAAAAATGGTAACAGTTCACCACCTTTGCTGTTCCTTCTTTTGATCTCAGAACAAGTTGAAAATCCCGATTTATCGGGGGATTAACGATTTACGATTTTAGAAGTATTGTGGATTTAATGACTTCTATTTTTTCATACTCCATTCCTTCATAAATCAAAAATCGTTAATCTTTATTCGTAAATCATTTTTTGTTCATATAACAATAAAAAATAAAAAGGGAAGTGAATTATTACAAAAAATGTAAAATAGAATTAGAAATATTTCTTCTCTTCACCCTTCGAGCACTCCGTGTTGAAATTTTTCTTCCAAATTAATTTCTATTTATTTGATAATCAATTCTTTTTTTCTTGATTACTTTGTATAGATTGTTGGGATGTCGTTGGTCATCCAGTAGGTGCAGCGTTTTGAGACTCAGATCGGTTGTGAATATAGCTTTCTCTAAACTCTTTGCTGTCAATAGTATTATCAACTAATTTGTTTTTTTCAGAAGCCATATTTAAGTCCTTTTAATTAATATTATTTTCTGTTTCCAATGTATTGACCTAACCTAAGTTATTCATAAATTCTTGCCACAAAGACACCAAGACACGAAGAAACAATTAGATAGAAGCAAATTAAATTTCAAATTCAGTTTTATACTGTTGATTTTAAAATTACATTTTAGTTCATTTTATTTTTTTAAACTTTGTGCCTTCGTGTCTTGGTGGCAAAAGGATATTTCAGGATAAAAAGCCACCACATAAAAAAGCGAGGCAGCAACACCTCGCTCTTTTATTTTATCAAAACACTTTTAAAACAGAATCTATTTTTTTTCATCATCTACAACTTCATAATCTGCTTCTTCTACATCTTTAGCATCTTTCTCTTCTGTTCCTGTTTCAGCTCCTGTCTCATCGCCAGGTTGAGCGCCTTCAGCTCCGCCAGTTGCTTGCTGCTGCTGATACAATTTTTGAGAAACTTCATTCCATGTCTGATTCAGCGCTTCCATACTTGACTTTAATTCATCTACATTTTCAGTCTTTAATGCTTCTTTCACTCTGCCTACCGCAGCTTCAATTTTATTTTTTGCCTCAGCTTCAATTTTGTCGCCCATTTCTTTAAGATTTTTTTCGGTTTGATAAACAACCTGATCAGCCTGGTTTCTCAAATCAATGAGCTCGCGTTTCTTTTTATCATCCGAGGCATGTGTTTTTGCATCGTTCACCATTTTTTCCACTTCTTCTTTGGATAAACCGGTTGAAGCTTCGATTCGAATGGATTGTTCTTTCCCGGTCGCTTTATCTTTTGCTGATACATTCAAAATACCGTTAGCGTCAATATCAAATGTAACTTCAATCTGGGGAACGCCTCGCGGCGCCGGCGGAATTCCATCGAGATGAAATTTACCCAGCGTTCTGTTATCTATTGCCATTTCCCGTTCTCCCTGTAGGACGTGAATTTCTACTGAAGGCTGGCTATCCGAAGCGGTTGAGAAAATTTCCGACTTGCGCGTGGGAATGGTTGTGTTTTTCTCGATCAACCTGGTTTTCACACCACCAAGAGTCTCAATACCAAATGATAGCGGAGTAACATCCAATAACAGCACATCAGAAACATCACCGGCTAAAACACCGCCTTGAATAGCCGCGCCGATGGCAACAACCTCATCCGGATTAACGCCTTTATGGGGTTCTTTTCCAAAAATATCTTTTACGATCTGTTGTACTTTTGGCATTCTCGTTGAACCGCCGACAAGGACAACTTCATTGATATTAGTGGTAGGAATACCTGCATCTTTTAAAGCTTTTTTACACGGCCCAACTAATCGTTGAAAAAGATCATCGCACAATTGTTCAAATTTTGCCCTTGTTAAAGTCATGTTCAAATGTTTCGGACCGGCATCCGTGGCTGTAACAAATGGTAAATTAACATCTGTTTGAGTCACTGTTGACAGTTCTGTTTTTGCTTTTTCCGCTGCTTCTTTTAACCGCTGCAGCGCCATCGGGTCTTTGGAGAGATCAACACCTTCTTGTTTTAAAAATTCGTCAACCATCCAGTCAATGACGCGCTGATCAAAATCATCGCCGCCGAGATGGGTATCGCCGTTAGTGGATTTTACCTCAAATACGCCGTCGCCAATTTCCAGAATTGAAATATCAAACGTACCGCCACCAAGATCGAAAACCGCAATTTTTTCTTCTGCTTTTTTATCAAGCCCATAAGCAAGCGAAGCAGCAGTTGGCTCGTTGATAATTCGTTTTACAGTTAAGCCGGCAATTTCACCGGCTTCTTTGGTTGCCTGTCGTTGGCTGTCATTAAAATAAGCCGGTACAGTAATGACCGCTTCGGTCACTTTTTGTCCGAGATGGTCTTCGGCAGTTTGTTTCATCTTCTGCAAAACCATCGCAGAAATCTCTTGCGGAGAATATTCTTTATCCCCGATTTTTACCCGGGCGACATCATTTTTGCCGCTGAGCACTTTGTAGGGTACTTCTTCCATTTCCCGGTTAACTTCTTTAAAACGTCTTCCCATAAATCGTTTAATTGAATAAACCGTATTAACAGGATTAGTAACCGCTTGTCGTTTGGCAATCTGACCAACGAGTCTTTCGCCATCCTTTGTAAATCCGACGACTGATGGAGTTGTCCTTCCACCCTCCGAATTTTGAATGACAACCGGTTCGCCGCCTTCCATTACTGCGACACATGAATTTGTTGTTCCTAAATCTATACCAATAATCTTGCCCATAAAAAGCCTCCTTAAAAAAAACGATGGATTATTTTAAAATTATATTTTCTCTTAATATTTTTATATTTTAGCTATCTATTAGCAAATTCCATGCCATTATTCAAATAAAAAAGGCAAACTCATAACCTGTTATTAATATTAAGATTATAAATTTGCCTTTAAATTCAGCTATTAGCAAAGCAAGTAAAGAAAGATTTATTTCTGCCTTTTTGACAGAAATCTATGCCACAGTTTTTGCTTTCTTTTTTACTTTGTTTTTATTCGCTGTTTTAGCTTTCGTTTTTGACGAGGCTGTACCCTCAGCTTTGCTTTTATCTTTTTTATAACTATCGCTTCTGTAATCAGTAATATAAAATCCACTTCCTTTAAATAAAAAGCCATTGCCCGAACCGATCAATCTTTTTACTTTTCCAAAACATTTCGGGCAATCGGTCAATGGTTCAGCTGTGATAGATTGAAATTCTTCAAAATTGTTTCCGCAATTTTCGCAGACATAATCATAAGTCGGCATGTAAAACTCCTCTTTCGAACTTAATTACTCCATTACTTATTCAATATTGAACGATTCAAAATTGTTTTTGTTCTTGAATATTTGGTTAATTAGGTAATAAGGTAACAGGGTAATTGGGTAATTTGTAGAATTGGAAATTAGAATCTTAACAGCAGCTTCTTATTGGTTATGTCTTCTCCGGAGTGGTAGTGGAATACCTAACCTATTACCTTATTACCCAATAACCCAATTACCCTATTACCCAATTACCAAATTACCTTATATATCATTCAGGCACCCGCAAAGATACATACCAATTGCTCAAAGACTCTCTGCTTCGTTTCTTCAACCGAATGAGCAAAATATCACCGGCTTTTGCTTTGTCAACAATACGATTATAGTCGCGAACACTTTCAACTTCTTTTCTATTAATCGCTGTAATCAAATCCCCCTCGCGGATGCCGTTGCGATATGCCTGGCTGGCTCCTTCAACATCGGTAACAACAACACCCTGTTCATCTTCATATCCATACTTGCGGGCACGTTCCCGGCTTAAATTACTTACAGTTATTCCAAGCTTATTTGATTCTTTTTCAGCTACTTCTTTTTGCGGGCGGTCATCCGGATGTTTTTCAAGGTTCACTGTTATATTCATAAATCTTCCGTCTCGAAAAACCTTCAA
>JADHVV010000160.1 GCA_016783825.1 Candidatus Zhuqueibacterota bacterium
GCCCTGGATATAGACAATGAGGTGAAAAAAACAATTATAAAAAATAAAAGTACAATAATGACAAACCCGATTGTCAATACCTTATTAGTGATTGCTTGGACTTTATGAATAGAATCAGCGAAATCAGTATAGTAGCCATTCATTTCCTGCATTGCAATATTTAGTTTGTCAAAAATTTCCGGGCTCGGATTAGCGAGATAATTTTCTATCTCCTTTTTAACATTAACACCGCAGAGATAGCCATGCCAGGTCGATTTTATTACTTTTTGAAACTGCGGGATCTTAAGCGGCAACAAAATTCTAAGCCGGGAGACAAGAAGTTTTGCGTTACTTTTAGTATGTAATGATCCATCAAGTACCCCGATTACAATGTCAGCTAATTCTTCTGAATTATTCGCCTTTGCATGTTTTTCAACCTGACCAAATATATACGGCATCGCATTATTTTTTTCAAGCTCTTGAAAACAATTATCAAGATATTTTTGATCGTTAGTATTTAAATAAAGGAAAAAATCCTGGATGCTCAAATTATACCGATCAGAGTGCATGCGCATGCCATCAATAAAAATTGTCATTAATTTGCCAGTGTTATAAAAATAATTTGAAATGGCTCCCAGGAAGATCAAACTAATTAGTGAAATCGCCATTATCAAATAAATTTTAAATTTTATACGAAGATTTGAGATCCATTTTTTCATTGTTCTTTGCCTTGTAACTCGAGGTATTTTTTTAACTTTTCAAATTCGTTTTTAATAGTTACCAATAAACTGGGCGTGGTATTTTTCTTGCCATCTTTACTCGCTTTTTCCAATTGCCAGGCTGCTTCCTGCAAACCGGCGGCAGAAACTATTAAGATATCTGCTTTTTCATTTACGCTCATTTTTATTTTCCGCTCAACATAAATTATGCCGTATTCAATGTCATTATATTACCAATGTATATTAATCGCAAAGTGGTTTTAGTATTTTTATTTAGTAATTGATTTCGGAGTGCGGCGCCTTTACAAACTGTCCAAAAACCATTAAACATTCTATATTTTGGGGCTAAAGCCCAAGTAAGTTGTGATTTGCTTAGTCCCCACCCTAAAGGGTGGGGTTAGTCAAGCCAGCTAACTCCTATAATATCAATTGACTAACCCTGTTATTTATAGTGGGGATTTAAGAGCCCCAAGGATGTCCGGGCTTTAGTCCGAAAATTATAATGAAATTTTCAAGTTCTTGGACACCCTGTTTATGCGCCGCCACAATCCATAAAGGTCTTCCTTACTGCGAAACATTTAAATTTTAATTGATCTGCTACTACGGAGATTGTACTCCGAAAGTATAAATCTCGAAACCACTTTTTTATTCAGTAAAACTCTGTGTCTCTGTGGCAAAACAATCAAATTTTCTTCAGCAAAAAATCCACGATCTTATCCAAATCCAGTACAAAATCAACTTTAGCTGCTTCAATAGCAGCACGCGGCATTATATCCGCTTCTGCAGATTCGGGGTCCTGGACGATTACCAAACCACCGTATTCTTTAATTTTTTTTGCGCCCTGGCTGCCGTCATGGTTCGCTCCTGTTAAAACGATACCGAGTGTTTTCTCTTTAAAAGCTTCCGCTGCTGTCTCAAATAAAACATCGATTGCAGGACGTGCGAAATTAACCAAATCGTTAACTGACAAAGAAAAAGTTTTGTCGTTTTCAATTAACAAATGATAATTTGATGGCGCAAAATACACAAATCCTTGTTTTAATTTTTCCTTTTCATCTGCCTGTTTAACAGTTAGCTTGCTTCTTTCATTTAAATCAGTAACTAAAAAATCGTCTGAACATGGATGCAAATGTTGGACAATGGCAATAGGTGATGGAAAATCCAGGGGCAACTCTGGAATAATTTCACCCAATGCTTTCATACCCCCGGTTGATACCCCAATTACGATTACTTCATAATCCAGCTTTTCCATTAAGCTTCCAATTTTACTTGATCCTTCGAAATATTTTTGCTTTTTTTACAACCGGCTCAAAATCATTTTCATATTCAGAAAACATTAAGCTCTCTTTTGTGCCGAGACAAAGGAAGCCCAAATTACACATACTATCCTTGAATAATCCTATTGCTCGATTTTGCAATTCCTTTTGAAAATAAATCATAACATTTCGACACAAAATTAAATTCATTTCACCAAAAACACCATCAGTTGCTAAATTATGATCGGAAAAGACAATGCCCTTTTTCAGAGATTGATCAATTAATGCCGAATCATATTTTGCGGTATAGTAATTTGCAAATGACTCTTTCCCACCTGCTTTCTGATAATTTAATGTATATTGTTTGATCTGATCTAACGGGATAATTCCCTGTTTCGCTTTATGTAAAATCACTTCATTAAAATCGGTTGCATAAATTTGAGTTTTATCGTACAATCCCTCTTCTTTCAGAATTATGGCTAATGAATAAACCTCTTCACCGGTTGCGCAGCCGGCGTGCCAAATTTTTAAAAAGGGATAGGTTCTTAAGACCGGTATCACTTCCTTTCGAAGTATTTTGAAAAAAAAGGGATCGCGAAACATTTCTGTCACATTAACTGAAAAATCTAACAACAATGTTTCAAAAAATTTTACATCATATAAAACCTGACCCAACATTTCGGATATTGTATTTAATTTTGTCAGGGCTAATCGGTGCTTAATTCGTCGTTTAATAGAAGCCCTGGAATAATATCGAAAATCATAACCATATTTTTGGAAAATAGTCTCCAATAATAGTTCAACCTCGATGTTCTCGTTTTCAATTTTGCTCATTAATAAAAATCCAAAATATAATACGACAATACAAACTCATAATTTAAATCAGTTGTAAAAACAGAAATTACCTAATAAGTTCTTTAATTGCTTGTAAAAGTTTTATCCGTTCAAACGGTTTAGATAGAGTTCTATCAGCGCCTAATTTTTCAGCAATACCCAAATAATCGTTTGGCACAATGCGACCGCCGCCGGAGATGGCAATGATCTTAATATCAGGATATGCGCTTTTCATGTCCGTTATCACTGCAATACCTTCTTTGTTTGGCATAATTATGTCAGTAATAATAAGGTCGAATGGATTTTCATCCTGAAGCTTCATCCCCACTTCTCCATCGGGCGCATCTTTAACTTTATATCCCTCTTTTTCAATCATTGTACGAAGCATGTCTCTTAATTGATCGTCATCGTCAATAATTAATATTCGTTTCATTATTCTTCACTCCTGTTATTTTTATCTAAAACACTTCGAATCAAAGTGGCAATTTCTTCAGCGAACAGCGGTTTCATTATAAATTCCGAAATTCCCATCGCTTTTGATTTTTCTTTTGAAATGAGTTCACTATATCCTGTTGACAAAATGATAGGAATATCAGGACGAATTTTTAAAACTTTTTGAGCTAATTCAGCCCCAGTCATTTTTGGCATTGTTTGATCAGTAATAATAAGATCAAAATAATCAGGATCTTTTGTAAATATCTTCAATGCTTCAATGCTGTCCATCGTACCGACTACGGTATAGCCCAAACGTTCCAATCGTTGCTTACTCACCCGAACCAAATTTTTCTCATCATCAACATAAAGAATGGTTTCATCGCCCCCGGGAATATTTCCCACTTTTTTTGTTTTATCTTTAACTTCTTTTTGAATGACCGGTAAAAATACACTAAATATTGTCCCTTTTCCCAATTCACTTTCAACGGTGATCTCTCCATGATGATTTTTAACAATACCGTGAACAAGCGCCAACCCCATGCCAGATCCTTCACCAACTTCTTTAGTTGTGAAGTAAGGATCAAAAATTCGATCCATTATTTCAGGATTTATGCCCGTTCCTGTGTCGCTTACCGAGAGCCTGATATATTTTCCAGGCGCTAATTCCTGGTGGAGTAACGCCATTTCGGCGCCGATCTCTACTTCTTTAAGGGTTACTTCCAGGATGCCATCTTTTTCCAACATAGCATGATGTGCATTTGTAGAAAGATTCATCATCAGCGAATGAATTTGGATTGGGTCTGCCAGAATTAAGCTCGAATTAGATTGAATATCCTGACGAATCTCGATTGTTGCCGGCAATGAAGCCCTTAATAATTTGAGCGTTTCTTTTACAATCGAGCAAATCTGGAGAGGTTTCCATTCCTGTTCGGTTAAGCGGCTGAAGGCTAAAATTTGCTGCACCAGGTCTTTTGCCCGATGAGAAGCTTTTAATACTTGCTGTAAATTCCGAAGTGAATTTTCATTTGTAACATCATCCATTGTAAGTTCCGTGTAGCCACTAATCGCGCCGATAATATTATTGAAATCATGGGCAATTCCACCGGCAAGCGTTCCAATAGCTTCCATTTTTTGAGATTGACGAAGCTGATCCGCTAATCTTTTCTGCTCAGTAACATCACGCCTGATCGCAACATAGTTAATAATTTTTCCGCCTTCATCGCGAATGGGAGAAATGGTAATTTCTTCTTCATAGGATGAATTATTTTTTTTCTTACTTGAAATATATCCATTCCATATTTCCCCATTGGAAATTTTATCCCAAATTTCTTTATTGTATTTTGCTCCTTTTTTGCCGCTTTTTAGTATTCTTGATATTTTACCTTTTGATTCTTCCAGGCTATAGCCGGTGATCGTTTCAAACGCCGGGTTTGCATATTGGATACTTCCTTTTTCATCCATGATCAAGACACCTTCAGCAGCATTCTCAATCGCAGTTGCCAAACGGACACGTTCTTCTTCTGCCCGTTTACGATCAATTGCTAAAGCGATTTGCCCGGAAATTAATTCTAATATTTCAAGATGTTCATTTGTATAAAGAGAAGAATTGGTGTAACTCTGTACAACCATAACCCCGATAACCTCTGCGCCGCTTTTTAAAGGAACCCCAAGCCATACTTTGGGTATGTTGCCTATAATTTCTATCTCTCCGTTTTTGGCTAATTTTTTTACGCCTTCGGTCTTTACCAGGTATGATTTTTTGTTTTTAATAACATAGCGAGTAAGTGTTTTTCCAACCGGAAAAGTTTTAAATTTATCTTTTTCATCGATATGATAAGGGAGGGAAATAGAATCATTATCTTTTTCATACATCGCGATAAAAAAATTTGATGTATCAACCACTTTTCCCAAATACGATTGAATAGATTTGAATAATTCAAACAAATTCTTTGTGATATTTACCGCGTTTGAGATTTCATACAGCACTTGTTGAATCATCTCAACCTTTTTACGCTCGGTTATATCACGGGCTATTCCACAAAGTCCGGTAATTTCACCTTGTTGGTTGCGCATTGGCACTTCAACAACATCAAAAATCGTTTCGCCGCCTTCAACCTGCTCGGAGTATTCTTCCTTTACAATCTCTCCGTTAAGAACTTTTAAATCAGTCCTCCGGTTCTGTTGTCCAATTTTTTCACCAAAAATTTCCTCATCCGTGAATCCTTCCATTTCATTAAAAGATTTATTATAACGTTTTTCCATCGCGGGATTCACATGCGTATAGGTTGAATGACGATCTTTAATGAATACCGAATCCGGTATAGTTTGAAAAATAGTTTTAAATCTTTCCTCGCTAATTCGTAAATCATCCTGAGTGCGTTTTTGAGTGATATAAGTCGCCACAATATCAGTTGCTTCCAAAACAATGCTTTTAAGTTCATCTGTCCATTCCGGTTTCTTTTTTTGATCTTTGCAAATATCAAAACTTAAAATACCAATCAATTCATTCTTAATACGAAATGGTACGATCAGGATAGATTCAATATTGTTGAGTTTTTCGAATGAAATGATAGCCGGTTTTGCGACGGAACGAAACGCTGTTGGTATTCGTTCCAATGCTGATTCACGGTTAACTACGGTTATTTTTTCTTTGACAAAATAATTGACAATTTTTGCAGGCAAGGTCACACCAAGGGTTGATTTTGTACCTTTTTTGCACCATTCTATGATACACTTATATTTCCCATCTTCCAGGTAATTTCCAATAAGTTTATTATAAGATACCCTGCTTACATTAAGAACAGGACCTACGTGATCTAACATTTTTTTAATAAGTTCTTCTTCCAATAGGGTCTTATCCGAAGCTAACTTCCAAAGATCCGCTCTCAATTGATTATTTCTATTTTGAAGCGCTAATTTGCGTTGTGCTTTTTTTCGTTCAGTATTATCTTGAAAAACTAAAACAGCGCCTGTATTTTCTCCTAACTCGTCTTTAATGGGAGAGACTGTTTCCAGTATGGGAATTTCAACACCATCTTTGGAGAGAAGGATCGTTTCCGCCGGTATCCTTTCGATAGTTCCCCGATGAATTACCTGGTCATCTGAATTTTGCAGTGGCATTTTTGTTTCTTCATCGATGACACAAAAAATACTTTCTAAACTTTTATCCATAGCCTGGTCTTGTTCCCATCCGGTTAATTGTTCGGCAATGGGATTCATAAAAATTATTCGCCCTTCTGTGTCTGTCGCAATCACGCCATCTCCGATGCTTTTCAACGTTGTTGCCAACCATCGCTCATTGTTTTTTAGCTTTTGTTCTATTACATGCTTATAGAGCGCCATTTCGATTGTGGATACTAACTCCCGTTCCTCGAATGGTTTTAACACATAGCCAAAAGGCTCTGTTATTTTTGCACGTTCAAGTGTATTATCATCAGCATAAGCTGTTAAATAGACTACAGGGACATCGTAAAGATCTCGAATTTTATCCGCTGCCTGAATGCCATCGATCTCACCGGCTAACTGAATATCCATCAATATCAAATCAGGATGTAAATCACCAGCTTGCTCTATTGCATCTTCTCCATACGAAAGCCTGGTTAGAACATTATATCCTAAAGTTTCCAACCTATCTTTGATTTCCATCCCTATGACATGATCATCTTCGATGATAAGGATTTTTTTCTCTAACATTAGTTTGTTCCCCTCGATTTATTTTTTGCTGAAAATTTTATTTTAAATGATGTGCCTCGTTGCACTTCAATATCAATTGTACCATTAAGTTGAGCCACCAATTCGTTCACTAACCTTAATCCTAAACTTTTTCTTTCTTTCAAATTAAAATCAGACGGGAATCCAATTCCGGTATCGCCAACAATTAGTTCACACTCCATATCTTTGAAAGACTGGAAACGTATAATAACTTCTCCTTTTCTATCATCCGGAAAAGCATATTTTAAAGAATTGGTTACGAGTTCAGTAATTATCAATCCACAAGATATGGCTGTATCAATATCTAATTTAATATTTTTTACTTTCAAATTAAGTTTTATATTAGCCTGATTAATTGAGTAAGATCGAATTAAATGGTTCACTATATTTTTAATATACTTAAAAAAATCTATTTGAGCAAGGTTTTCGGATTGATACAACCATTCGTGGACCAATGCAATAGATCTTACACGACTTTGACTTTCTTTGAAAAGTGCGGACGCTCTCGTATCATTAATATCTTTTGACTGCAAATAGAGCAGCGAAGAAATAACCTGTAAATTATTTTTTACCCGGTGATGGATTTCTTTAAGAAGGATTTCCTTTTCTTTCAAAGATGCGGCGATCTTATTCTCTGCTTTTTTTCTTTCAGCTATTTGATCATTCAATTTTGAATTCCACTCTTCTAATTGGAGATTTCTTTTCCTGATAAACCGGGTTTTCAGTTGATGACCTAATAAAACCATCAAAATAATAGCAGCGTAGAAAATTACTTTGAACCATGATCTCTGCCAGAATGGTGGAATAATGCTAATTTTCAATTCTGCCGCGTGAGTACTCCAAACTCCATCACTATTTGAACCTTTGACTTTAAAAAGATAATTTCCCGGGGGCAGTTGGTGAAATGAGACTACATTTGATGTCCCTAAAAAATTCCAGTCTTGATCCAATCCTTCCATTTTATATTTATACATATTTTTTTTTGTAACCGCAAAATCCAAAGCAGAAAACTCAATTGAAAAAATATTTTCTTTATGTGTCAGTTCAATAAAATCAGTTTCTGTTATTGATTTTGATAATATGGAACGCTCATTCTCCTTTTTCCCAATAGATGCCGATTTATAAAACAATTTAAAATCTGTAAATATAATTGGCGGAGGCAACAAATTGTCTTTAATATTTTTTGGAAAAAAGCTATTCAAACCATTAATTCCACCAAAAAACATTTCCCCGTTTTTGCTTTTAAAATAAGCGCCTGAATTAAATTCATTACTTTGCAAACCATCCCAGACATCATAATTTCTGAAAGTTTCAGTATTGGGATTGAATTTTGATAATCCTTTATTTGTACTAATCCACAAATTGTCCAATAAACTATCCACAGAATTTGATTCCGCTAAAATACCATAAACTAATTCATTCGGCAATCCATTTTTTTTCCTGTAATGAGTAAATTTTTCTTCAATCGGATCAAATTTGTTAAGTCCAGAACTCGTACCGAGCCAGAGTTTATTGAATTTATCTTCATAAATAGACAAAATTGAATTACTGCTAACACTATTGGAGTCGTTAATTTTATATTGATAATAACAAAATTTTTCACTTTTTGGATTGAACTTAACAAGTCCGCTTCGCTCTGTTCCTATCCATAAACAGCCAGTTTTATCTTCATGAATTGTCCACATTTCATTTGTGCCTGGGATATCCGTATTCAGTGTATCCAATGGATAGCGAGTAAACTTTTTTTTCACCTGATCGAATTTATTGAGCACTCCATGCTCAGTACCAATCCACAAAATCCCTGAATCATCTTCAAAAATAGATTGTATAAAATCAGAACTCGGACTATTAGAATCACTTGCATCATATTTATATTTAAAAAATATATTATTTTTCCGATTATATTTATTTAAACCACCGCCATAAGTGCCAGCCCATATTATCCCGTTTTGATCTTCGCAAATTGACAGCACACAATTATTTCCAATACTATTAGGATCATTTGGATTGTTTTTAAAAACAGTAAATTTATTTTTTTTTCGATCATATTTATTTAGCCCTCCTGTGTCTGTTCCTATCCATAAGAACCCTAAATGATCAACTAGGATTGTCCATACAATATTGTCAGACAGACAATTTTGATAGCCAGGTTTGTATTGATAATTGTTAAATTTTTTAGCACCTAAATTCAATTTGCTTAGACCAAATCCAGTGCCAATCCAGAGAACGTCTGAACGATCTTTATAAATTGACCAGACATCATTACTAGATAAGCTACTGGGATCATCAGGATTATTTTCATAATGTATAAATGATCCTTTCTGTTTATCAAATATAAAGAGTCCACTAACATCTGTTCCAAGCCAAAGTAAACCCGAATGATCTTCATATATAGTCTGAATCGATATTTTTATTTTTGTTTGGATATTAAAAGGATGATGAATAAATTGATTTTTTTTACGATCAAATGAAACCAACCCATCCCCTGTCCCAAACCAAAGTACACCTGAACGATCTTCGTAAATCACCGCAATCTCATTGTTTTTTAAACTATTGGGATTATCAGGTTCATTAACATAATGGTAAAATTTTTCTTGTTCACGGTTAAACCTGCTCAAGCCAGAAAATGTACCAACCCAAAAATTTCCAATATTATCTTCCAGAATGGAAATAACAGAATTACTTATTAAACTTGAATCATTATTCTTGTCGTGTGTGTAATTTGTAAATGATTCTGTTGCTCGATCAAATAAATTTAATCCACCTTTATCGGTTCCAATCCATAAATTTCCAAAGCTATCTTCAAAAATTGTCCATATAATATTATCACTCAGACTTTCCGGATTTTGTGGATCATTTTGATAACGGACAAATTCGTCCTTTGCACGAATGTATCTATTCAATCCATTAAATGTGCCAATCCACAATTCTCCGTAACTATCTTCGTAAATTGCCCAGATTGAATTATCACTTATGCTGTAAGGATTTTCCGGATCATGTCGATAAATTTTAAATTTATAGCCATCATATCGATTTAATCCATCCTCAGTTCCAAACCACATAAATCCCTTATTATCCTGAAGAATACATTGAACAGTACATTGTGACAACCCATCGTCAATTGAGATTTGTTGAAATCGATAATTATATTCCTGACCGGTTAGTTTTTTTGGCAGATTAATCAATAAAAATCCAAAAACCAGGGCCGTTGAAATTTTTAGAATAATTTTTGTTTCCAAAATTAATTGTTTGATTTTCATTTTTCTTCTGCAAAATCCTTTGTTTTAAACCATATTTTAAAAGCTGTGCCGTTATTGTTTTCTATTTCCATCCTGCCATGAATCTGATCAACCAGCGACTCGACTAAACGCATTCCCAATGAATTTTTTTCAGTAATATCAAAATGATCTGGCAGTCCAACTCCAGTATCACTAACTAAAAGTTCCACCATTCTATTTTGTTTCGATTTAAGGACGATACTAATTTCTCCGCTTAAATCTTTCGGGAATGCGTATTTTAGGGCATTGGAAATTAATTCATTTAAAATTAAACCGCATTGAATTGCCGTATCAATATCCAAAGCCGTTTTTTGTATATCCATTACTAATTTAACCTTGTTAACGCTTATTAAATAAGTACGAAATAATGCGTTAGCCAAATCTCTAATATAGGTGGAAAGATTTATCTGTGCCAGGTTCTTTGACCGGTAAAGTTTTTCGTGAACCAATGCCATCGAGCGAATGCGGTTCTGGCTTTCAACAAAAATATTTACCGTTTCCTCATCCTTTAAATCTTTTGATTGTAAATATAATAAGGATGAGATCACTTGCAAACTGTTTTTCACCCGGTGGTGAATTTCTTTCAAAAGTATTTCTTTTTCTTTAAGCGAGGTTTTTATTTTTTCTTGAGCCTTTTTTTGTTCAGTAATATCCACTGCTGTTACCTGGAACGCTGTAGTATTACAAGTCAAATCTTCGTTTTTTGTGCAAAAGAATTTCTAACCCAGATCAATTAACTTTCATACCGAAAAGGCTGAGGCGAAGGCAAAGGCGAAGCAAGGTATAAGATTCAAGCACCCTTCGGGCACAGG
>JADHVV010000161.1 GCA_016783825.1 Candidatus Zhuqueibacterota bacterium
ATTCTGTGCCAATGGAGTGGCTCTCAAATCCCAAGGGATCGTTAAAGATTTCTGACTCCTGGTTGTAACTATAAGAGATACCTGAAATGAATCTATCTTGTCCGGATAACAGGGTTCTGTTATAATATGAAAAAGCCAGCCCGGTTGTTGGTGTAATAGATTGTGCCAGCCGCAGCCAAAAAGATATTTGCATGACTGACGGATTTTCCAAATCCACGTAAGATGTTTCAGTGAGGAAGCCATTGTCTTCACCGTGCCGATAACCTTTCCCATTTCCCTTGCCGTTACCTTGTCCGGTTCCCATCTCTGTTGTAGGATTTGTCAAACTTGTATCCGATTCAATCTCTGTCAGGTTAGAAGAATTGAGATAATTTTTATAATCAACACCAACCCCAGCAATAATGGTTGTTCGTGTTTGAAAACTTTTATGAAACCTTAAATTTGAATTTAGTTTCCAGTTATTGAGTTCGGACAGTTGATCATAAAAGTTAAATTGAATTTTGCTTTGCCAGTTTGCAACGATCCCAGCAATTGAAAAACGATGTCTGAAAATACCATTCAAATCTTTGTAATCGTAAATATTATAACCGGATTTGTTAATCCTTTGCTCACCGAAAAAACCCCAGCCTGTTGTGTCAGAACCGCCGAACAAAGCCAATTGGTGCAAATAAAAATTCCGATCAAGAATATTATTGAAATGAGAATAATTTCCATAATATCCCACTGTAAGTTTGTTTGATTCGTGTTCAGCGCCAAATTGTAAACTCGAAATCCAACTCGATTCGGCTTCAGGGAGATGGAATGGATTATCATTATATTCCTGATCGTAAGATAAAGAAAAATTCCATTGTGCGTTTGCCAAATTGGCTACAACTAATAAATTAACGAAAAGTAAAAATGCTGTAATAGATGGATTGTTTTGAAACACCTTTTAAATCCCCATGTTTTTTTCGGAAATCGTTTTCAACCTAAAAAAGAATTTTTGAATTTTTAATAATATTTCGGAAAAATTTTGATATTTATTCTGACATCTACAGTTAATTAAATTAATTACAGCTTATTTAGTTTCATTGAATTTATTTTTTTGCTTTGTAAATGCAAGGAATGTGCCATAACAAATTAAATTATCTTACTGATTGTTTTTTTTAAATTAATAGCAGCATTTAAGATTATTAGATATTCGGATTACCGACCAAAAGGTCGAAGGGATAGACCGAAATGTCGAATTCAATATATATTTATGACAGAGCAACTTTACTAAACCTTTAAGGTTTAGTAAAGTTTGTGAGGTATTTCCGGTTAGCTTATTTTTTTTCTTGACTTTTTAATCAGAACATCTTATTTTTAATAAACAAAAACTATTTAATTTAAAAAACACAATATTGGGTAAAAACAAAATAGATTTTTATTCTTTACCCAATTACCAAATTCACTAATTACCATGTTACTTTTTCCCCAGGTGGTCAAATGCACCCACTGGTTTTCACCACCTAAACAAACAAATCCTTAATATCCCCAAATTCTTTTTTACCATAACCAGCTTGATTCAAAACATGGAGATAATGACTGACATTATCCAACACATCTTCAGATTTTTTATAATTCAAATTAACCCGGGATAAAAACAGCTCCGCCTCTTCCGGAGTTACACCCATTATGTCATAACTGATCTTTGCCGATTCTTTCGGATTTGCTTTCACCCACTCCACTGCTTTTGCTGTTTCCCGAAGAAAAATTTCAGCTAATTCGGGATAGTCTCTTAAGATTTCTCCTTTGAACAAAACACCTGCATTGGGCAAATTCCCTTTACCGGGATAAATCTGCTCCCACAAATCCTTGTAAGCAATGGACACCTGACCATCTTTTCCTGTTTCATAAAGCGCAAAACTTGCCTCTGGTTCTCTTAACAGCGCCGTATCAATTTCACCCTTGACGAACTGGTTTTTTATTTCTTCAGGTCTGCCAAACGGATTGCCAAACGCAAATTCAAATTCATCAGGATTGAAGCCCATTTTTTTCATGAGAAAAGTTGTTACCGCATAAGGCGGCGCAGCTTTAATGAGCGGGAGATAAATTTTATGTCCCTTCAAATCCCCGAAGTTTTCTGCTTTATATCCGCGGGTTAGTAAATAGAAATTATCCCACACGACAATACTTTTTAGTTTAATATCCAACCCTTTTTGATATAGCTTTGCTACGGCAGCCACCGCTGTAAAGCTAATGTCCGCTTTTTTGTTCACAATCCAGGACAGATGCTTTTCGGTTTTGTCCCAAATTTTCAGTTCCTCGATTTTAATCCGCGACATCAGTTCAGGCGATTGCAGTAATTTCATAATTATCGGGTAAACAACCGGGGTGGCGGATTGAATCACTAATGGAATTCTGTCTCCAACTTTTTTCTTTTTCGTTTGAACATGGTGTTTGTGGTAAAAATAAATGTGGTGCTCAAACATTCCCTTTTCTTCAACAAAAGTCTCGTAACCCAATGGTTCTATCATGTTTATCAACGGAGTTGGCACAAATTTCTGGATCAATCTAAATCCTTGCCCCAAAGGTGTTTCATTGGCTTTTTTGATTAATTCTGAAAACGGGTCTTCCTGCCATTTTCTGACATCAACGATTTCAAACGATTCCTTTTCTTCCAACCAATTTTCGTTCACTGTTTTCTTTTTACCTTTTATGTGCAAGCGATGTTCAACAGCAGACTCTTTATGGTAATAAAAATCATTCCCTTTTTCATCCAGCATATTGACTAATGGCGCCGGATAAAAAGAGTTGATCACCAAAAGCGCCTGTTCTTCTTCCAATCTATTAATAGCCGAAAGCACTTCGGGCAGGAAAAAATCATCCCGCTCCCGCACATCCATAAGGATAACTTGTTTCGCATCTTTCACCCAACCAGGAGTCTTTTCGTCAGAAATTTTTTGCTCTTTTTCTTTGATACACTCCGGCGCATATTTTGACAGTTCCTCCTCTGTGCCGATTGCTTTATTTAATGTATGAAGCAACTCACATATCGAAAGTCCGCCAATTCGTGCCACATCCGAAAAATTCGCCCATTTGCTCACCATTTTGAATATTACAGGATTGTCCAGTTTCTTAAATTTTGGGGATAACTCTTTTAAAATATGTTTTAATTCAGGATACTTTTTAAGAGCATCGCCGATTTTTGTTTTTGCTAAAATTACCATTTTTAGTGCCTTTATTTGTCTGTTTTTTTTATAAGAATAAAACCTGCTGCCTGTAAATTAGATGCTGAAAAAACCGGTGGGATTCCATTATTTTAAGGATGGAAAAGATTATTGGATTAATGTGGCAATGGATTTTTGAAACCAATCTCTATCAATGCGACAAGTCGCATCTCCGCCAACCGGCGGACGATCCAGTACTCCATAACTCCTTTCCCATTGTATTGAACTTAGTTGTATATATTTTCCTATTGGACAAATAATTAATTTTTCAGATACTATTCCCTCACCAAGCCAATAAACATCTCCTCCAAAGAAGAATCCTGCCCCCTCAAATCCTCCCATTCATTTTTCTTCAATTCTTGCTTGATCTGCCCTTTGTGAAGAATAATGATCCTGTCACAAAGATATTCAACCGTTTCAATAATGTGAGATGAAAAAAGAACCGTTCCCCCATTTTGACAATAAGAACGAAGGTATTCTTTGAATTTGTAACTGCTTTCCGGATCGAGACCATTGGTGGCTTCATCCAAAAATAGAATTGGGGGGTCGCCAATCAGCGCAGCGCAAAGACTTATTTTTCGCCGCATACCCTGAGAATAGTTTTTGATGAGCTCGTTTGTTTTACCGCCCAAATCAAAAAAGTTTATCCATTTTTGAATTTCATTTTCAACTTCTGAACCGGAAAAATGTTTTGCCGCGGCAATGAATTGTAAAAATTCGATTTCAGTCAGGTAATCATAAAGCTGGGGCGATTCAGGAGCATAGCCGATTTTACGTTTATAATTTGTGTCGCCAAAATTAATCGTTTCGTTAGCGATTTTAATTTTGCCTTCATTTGCTTCCAACAATCCCAAAAATATTTTGAACAGCGTTGATTTGCCCGCGCCATTAGGCCCAACCAATCCACACAACGATCCCTCCTTTATCGAAAATGTTACATTTTTGAGGGCATGAAGCTCGCCAAAATTTTTGCATATATTTTTTACGTCTATCATAGTAACTCCAAAAATTGAAAACGTTTTTGAGACTTGCGAATCCACAATAGAATAACGCCTAATATTATCAGGCTGCCGAATGGCATGAAAAACCAGAATAAAATAATAAACAAAATAGAAACGGAAATCATATATCCCGTCAAATGTACATGTGGGAACAAACCAAAACCAGAATTACAATACAATGTTGCCATAATCAAAGGAATTCCAAACAGTCCGGCAGCAACAAAACCGATAAATCCCATTTTTATTTTGAAAACAATTGGGATGATAAAAGTAGGGAGAATCATTTGTAAGCTCAAAAATCCAAAAATAAAAAGCCAACGCGCCATCCAATATGAACTTGATTTAATCGGCAGCGTTCGTGTCAGCTCGTATCCATCAACATCATTTTGGAAAAGCAGCACGACTGTTTTAATCAACATTAGACTTATTACAAGCTGCAATGATAAAAGTGTAATGTAGGCTGCAAAAGCTTCTTCCATAAAAATACTGATCAATATCAATAAGATTTCGCCAAAAATAAACAAATAAAATGTAGACCGTTTCTGTCTCCAAAGAAAGAAAAAATCCCGAAAAATAAATGCTGTTTTTGGCCCCTTCAATTTATTTGAAAGCGCTGAATAAAACCTGACTTGCCCGGAAGCAGGTTTTTGAGTTGCTTTGGACTCTGGAAGGTAAGGGACAAAATGTTTTTGAATCAAATAATAATTTTGAATATTTAAAAACCAGGCACAGAGAATTAAGAAATGATAGGAGGTTAAAGGCTCGACCAAACCTCGGCCAATGTTTTCGGCTATAATCAACAAAAAGCCAATCATAAAAAGCTCAATCAAAAACCACCGGGCATACCTTTTCCAATGATGGTTGTGTGGATTACGGATGAATTGCGCCTGTGCAAATGAAATAAGTTGTAGCGAGAACATTAAACCCAAACCGGAGAAAAGCAGGAACAAACGGAAATGAAACGGATCTGACCCTCCTAAAAAAGCAATCGATCCGAAAAAGATGAAAGAAAAAATTTTGCTTGTGTGGCGAAGCAGGTAATAATTCGCTACCGCAAGTTTCCGAAAAGGCAGCGTACCCAATACATGCCATTCCGTTGAAGGACGCAACGTTAACCAGGCAAAAAATTCAGAGATGATATAAAATATTGGTAATAAAAGAGAAAATATTCTTGCCCATTGTTGTGAGAAATCAGGGCTGAAGAACCACCTCAAATTATAGCCGATATCTGCAGGGGAGCGGGCTAACAAAAATAAAAAAACTAATAAAACTAATCCCAACTCAATAGAGGTTATTTTATCCAAATGATATTTGAGATAGTTGCGGTAGTAACGGAAACGGGTTTTTAATAATAATTTTAGCATTAATTTTATACAAAATTTGTTATAAATGTCGATTCTGAACAAAAGGATTGTTGGAGTAATGGATTTATGGAGTATTGTAATTTTGTTTAAAATCGGCAAGATTATTTAAGCCAATCACAAAGTGGTTTTAGTATCCCCGTTAAAAATTGAGTTCGGAGTGCATCGCCTTTATGCGATGCGCAATCCATAAAGGGATTGCACTCCGAAAGTGAGAAACTTAAAACTACCTCAGTTTAATTTTATTCCAACACTCCATTGCTCCATTACCCAAATACTCCATTTCAAAAGAAGTCAATTTCCGGTGATCGAATTATTTTTCTTCCCAAATCCTCACTAAATTTATGATAACCTCTACCGCTTTTTGCATATCCTGAATTGAAATCCATTCCAGTTTTGAATGAAAATTGTGTCCGCCGGTGAAAATGTTTGGTGTCAACAATCCATTGTATGATAACCTGGCGCCATCGGTTCCGCCGCGGATGATGTTTCTAATTGGTTTGATTCCACTTCGCTGTACTGCTTCCAGGGCATATTCCGTGACTTTGGGTTGTTCATCTAATTTGTATTTCATATTGCGGTAGGATTCTTCAATTTTAAAATCAAAGCTCGCTTTTGGATGTTCAGCTACAATTTTTTCTGTCAAATCCCTGAGATAGGTTTCATGTTCATGTAATCCTTTAACAGTAAAATCACGAATGAGAAATTTGATGGTTGTTTCTTCCACGGAACCGGTCATTGTGTTGGGATGAATGTAGCCCTGGCGTTTTTCTGTTGTTTCCGGGGAAAGCCTGTTCTTTGGCAGTTGATCTAAAATTTTTGAAGCAATTTTCATTGAATTGAGCATTTTATTTTTGGCAAACCCGGGATGAACATTAACGCCTTTAATTGTCAGCACAACTGTATCAGCACAAAATGTCTCGTCTTCAATTTCGCCGAGCGTTTCGCCATCGACAGTATAAGCATAATCTGCTCCAAATTTCTTTATATCAAAATATTTGCTGCCATTGCCGACTTCTTCATCCGGTGTTATTGCCACCCTGATTTTTCCGTGTTTTATTTCGGGATGTTGTACAAAATAATTTAATGCATCAAAAATTTCAGCAATGCCGGCTTTGTTGTCAGCGCCCAATAACGTGGTGCCATCCGATGTAATAATATCATTTCCAATTTGATCTTTCAGCGCAGGATTGTCTTTGAACTGAATTACCTGGGTCTTATTTCCAGGCAAAACGATATCGTTTCCCGGGTAGTTTTTATGAATAACAGGTTTCACATCTTTCCCGGAAACGTCGGGTGAAGTGTCCATGTGAGCGATCAATCCAATGGTGGGAATTTTTTTATCTGTGTTTGCTTTCAGCGTGGCGGTAACATAACCATATTTGTCCATTTGAACATCAGTTAAACCGATCTCTTTTAAATCTTCAACCAATGTTACACCCAATGCTTTTTGTTTTTCTGTGCTGGGGTAGGTGTCAGATGTTTCGGATGATTGGGTGTCATATTTAACATATTTCAAAAATCGGTTAACAACGGTATGTGTGATTTTTTGGGGCAATTTAAACTCCATATTTTCTGCCCACACGGATCAATAATCCACACAGAGTTTTATTTATTTTTCCGTGTGAGTTTTTGATCCGCGTGGACTAGTTCATCTTCTCAACAAACTCACCAATTTCTCTTTTAGATAATCCGTTTGCTTTTCCCACTTTTTCCCAATCAATCCGTACCTGCAATCCACCCAACGCCTCTTTAATCATCTCAAATTCCTGCCTGGAAAATTTTTCAGCATAAAGCACATAGTCTTCAAACGCTTCCCAGGTCAGTGGCACAGCCGATTTTACAATTTCAGCAATCGCCTCGGCATAAACACGGATTTCATATTGAGCTGTGGGATCCAGTCTCAATTTTAAAAAGTGAAGCAGGTTGTGAAGGTTTAGTTTCCAGTACCATTCAGTGTAGAGCGAAACCGGCAGATGGATCCTTGCTAATTCCCTGGCAAGATCGGCTTGCTCTAATTCTTCATAATCATCCCAGGCTTTTTGGGTATGCTTTTTCAAAATTTGCAGCACTTCCTGCTGAAGCTCTGTTGGAACCATTTCTGTTGATCTGCCCTGTTTGTTAATTTTTGATTGCAGCCGGATCACTTCAGGCTCAGGAATGTAAAATTGATTTACTGCTTCCGAATAGCGAAGCGAGTATTCATTCACACTGGCAGTGCGGTGTCTTATCCACTGCCTGGCGACAAATATTGGCAGCTTGCAGTGAAATTTAAAGTCCACCATTTCAAACGGCGAGGTATGTTGATGCCGCATAAGATAACGAATTAAACTTCGATCCTGGGTCACCTGTTTTGTGCCTTTGCCGTAAGAAACCCGGGCAGATTGTACGATTGCTTCATCCGAACCCATGTAGTCAATGAGTCTGACAAAACCAAAATCGAGGCAGGGGAATTCTTTTCCTAAAATAGTATCTAATTGGGGGAGAGTTGTTCTTTTCATAGTTATTAAATGATAGTTTGAGTTATTGAATTTTCTGTGGATTTAAAAAAATAATATATGAAAAATCAAAAAAAATCTTGACATTAGTTTGATTTCTTTATATTTTATATCGTATATATTATATAACATTTTTCTTGAGGTCAATTAATATGCTTATAAATAATATTAATCAACTCAGCATTGACGAAATTAGACATGATTTACCAGCTTTTTTGCAGCGTATCGAAGCAGGAGAGGTATTTGTTATCTCAAAAGCTGGTAAACCATTAGCAGAGATCAAACCTGTTGGTTTTAAATCTCCTAAAGTGAGACCTTATGGTCTTTGCAAAGGAGAATTTAAAGTGCCGGATGATTTTGATGATCCTTTACCTGAAAATATCATTCAGGAGTTCGAGGGAAAATGAAACTTCTTTTAGATACACACATATTTCTCTGGTACATCAGTGGCGATGAACGTCTCTCAAAATCAATCCGCGAATCTATTCAAAACTTTGATAATCGAATTTATTTAAGTGTTGTATCCATTTGGGAGGCAATAGTCAAATATAATCTGGGAAAATTGCCATTGCCAAATCCCCCGGCTCTTTATTTACCAAAGCAACGTAATCAACATAAAATATCCAGCCTTGAGCTAGATGAAGCCAGCGTATGTCAACTCACTAAACCTCCTCCTATTCATCGTGATCCATTTGATCGCATTTTAATTTGTCAAGCGATGGAAAAAGGTTTGACAATCGTGACACAAGATAAAGTAATTAGTGATTATTCAGTTCCGATTTTAAAATAGTAAATTTATAGCTTCCATTTACTGTTCTTCCTCTAATTCTAATTGAGTCAAATATAGAAAAAACTTATGAAATAGTCAAATGAATTTTGTTTTCATTATTTCTTCCCTTGCAATTGTAAAGTAAATTTATTAACTTTTATAAATCTGAATTGTAGCTATTCAGTATGTCATTCCCGCACGTTTTAAGCGGGAATCCATCGTTGAGAAAAATAACTGGATTCCCGATTAAAAGATCTCGGGAATGACAAATCAAGATACTTGTTTGATTTGGAAAATCTTTGTTGAATAGTTACTCTGAGCTCACATAATAAAAAAACCGAGGAATAACATGAAAAGCAAAAGTTGGATTATGACTTTGGGGATATTTGCAATAGTCGTTATTATTTTATTAGTAGTCAGGGATTATTCAAATATGTATCCCGCTGGAGTAAAAAATGCGCTAATTAAAGCCGGCGAAAATCAAAACGAACTCAAAGAAGTTATCAACCATTATGTTGAAAAAAATGATTCTCTGAAATTACAAGCTGCCTATTACCTGGTTGAAAACATGGAGGGACACAGCTACGTAATTTATGGGCTGCATGATTCAACCAAAGCAGATGTAAATATTGACGTGCTTGCTTACCCTGATTATAAATCATTAATCCAGGCATGGGACGAGAAAGAGAAAAAGCTGGGCACGCTTGATTTCTCACGAGATGAAATCAAAGAAGATCTAAAAAACATTAGCGCGGATTTTTTGATCCATAATATTGAAATGGCATTTAGCGCCTGGCAGGAAAAACCTTGGGCAAAACATCTTTCCTTTGAAAATTTTTGTGAATACGTTCTTCCCTATCGAGGAAGCAACGAACCATTAGAAAAATGGCGCCCTCATTTCTGGGAGCAATTTAAAGACCTCAGTAAAAACATGGCGAATCCCGAAGATCCAATCGAAGCCACTCGATTAATTAATAATAAAATAAAATCCTGGTTCTCATTTGATCCCCGATTTTACCGTCATCCCACAGACCAGGGATTATCGGAAATGCTCAAAAATAAATTGGGTCGCTGTGAAGATATGACCAACCTGGCAATTTACGCCATGCGCGCCAACGGTCTGGCAGTTACCAGCGATTACACACCGCATTGGGCAGATGCCGGAAACAACCACGCTTGGAATGCCATTCTTGACAGGGGCGGAAAAGTAACAATGTTTATGGGCGGTGAGTCCAATCCTGGGGATTACCGACTTCACGGCAGGCTGGCAAAGGTTTATCGCAAAACTTATTCGCTGCAAAAGCAAAATCTCGTGTTTCAAAAACCAGACTGGGAGAAAGCGCCTCGCTGGCTGTCACGAAAAAATTATAAAGACGTTACCTCGGACTATACTGATGTTTCTGACGTTACGATTACCCTGGAACAGCAAGTCCCTGACAGCGTCAACTATGCCTATCTCTGTGTGTTCAACGATGGAGAATGGAAAGCGATTCATTGGGGAAAAATCGAAGAACAAAAAACTACTTTTGATGATATGGGAGGGAACATTGCTTATTTACCGATGTACTATGCCAAAGAAAAATTAATCCCCGCGGCATCATCTTTTATCCTTGAAAAAAATGGCGAGTTGCGCAAGTTAATAGCTGATGAAGAAAATACAACAAAAATTAAGTTGCTATCCACAACACGAAGAAAATTATTAACAAGCACTGACGGCATTGCAAAGGCATCTTTTGAGTTGGGTAGAAATTACGAATTATATTATTGGCAAGAAAAATGGGTGTCGCTGGGTAAAAAGGCTGCCTCGCACAAACCACTAACTTTCGACAAAGTTCCGGCTGACGGGTTGTATTGGCTGGTGGCAGAAGGTTCCCGAAAGGATGAACGTATTTTTACGATTGAAGATGGAAAACAGATTTGGTGGTGATTTAAGGGAAATCTTTTTATTTTGTTATTTTTAAAAGATTAATAGTGGTTAATGTTTGTAATTATCGAACTCACCCCCGGCCCATCGCCGTCAACCTATATACTATAAGTTGTATATTATAATTAGGTTGTGTCATTGTTCAATTGAAGATAAAAACTGATTTACGAACAAGTTGGAAATCCCGATTTATCGGGGGATTAACGATTTATGACCTGCGAA
>JADHVV010000162.1 GCA_016783825.1 Candidatus Zhuqueibacterota bacterium
TGATACTTGCTCCTTGTTACTAATAAAAAAATGTTGATATAGGAATTGGAAAGTTTGCCTGCCCCGTAGCGTACTGGGGAGGAATTATACAAAAATTTTAACAAGGGAATTCAATTCACCCCGTTAAATAAATATTTATTGAGCAACAAATTAAAAAAGGCAAATAATAATTATGAATTTTAAACAAAATAATAAACAAGGTGGTAAATTTAACAGGGTAAAAACAGATAATAAAAAAGTATGTGTTGTAGGTGCCGGTCACTGGGGCAAAAATCATATAAGAACTCTCAACAGTTTAAATGCTCTTGGTGGAATAGTGGATATCAATCAAGATGTACTATTATCATTCAAAGATAATTACCCCGAAGCGAAATTTTATACGTCAATGGAAGAAGCTTTAGAAGACAACTTTGATGGTTTCACAGTTGCAACTCCTGTTGAAACACATTTCGAAATTGCTAAAATGATAATAGAACATAATCATCATGTCCTTGTGGAAAAACCAATCACCCTAAATACTACAGATGCAATTATATTGAATGAGTTATCCAAGAAAAACAGTGTGAATCTCATGGTTGGACATGTACTCCTTTTTCATCCAGCGTTTAGAAAAATCAAAAATATGGTACAAAATGGTATTATTGGCGATCTGCAATATATTTACAGTAACCGCCTTAATTTGGGAACAATTCGCACTGAAGAAAACGTCTTCTGGAGTTTGGCACCCCATGATATTTCTCTTTTCCAACTTTTGACTGAATCATTTCCTAAAAAAGTAACATCACGTGGAACACATATTTTACAGGATGGGATTCACGATTCTACTATTACTACTTTAGAGTATCCTAATAATGTTATGGGACATATTTTTGTCAGCTGGCTCCACCCGTTTAAGGAACATCGGTTTGTCGTGGTGGGATCGAAGGGAATGATACGGTTTGAGGATTCCCAGAAAGAGAAACCTCTCATTTTTTATGATAAAGGTGTAGACTGGGAGGCTGGTAAGCCAATACCGCGAAATGGACCTACAAATATTATTCAATATGATAATATGCTACCACTAACATTAGAATTACAATATTTCGTAGATCATCTTGATGGAAAGCCAGTAGATATTTCTAATGGGCAGGATGCGATAGAAGTTATGAAAATATTGGAATCAGCTACAGCAAGCTTGTTAGCCACGGATTGACACGGATAATGATGATATTTTAGAATGTTGAAACATAAAGAAATTACAGAGAAAATAATAGGTGCGTTTTACAATGTGTATAACGAGTTAGGTAAAGGATTCCTTGAATCTGTATATGAAAATGCTTTAAAGATAGAATTAGAGCTAGCAAATTTAAAAGTAAGTAGCCAGGAAAATATAAATGTTAAATACAAAGGTATTATCGTTGGTGAATTCCGGCCTGATATTATTGTAAATGATTCAGTCATAATTGAATTGAAAGCAATATCAACATTAAGAAAAGAGCATGAAGCTCAAATCCTAAATTATTTAAAAGCAACTGAAATTGAGGTTGGTATTCTGTTGAACTTTGGGGACACCCCGAAATTCAAGAGGTTTATTTATGGAAAAAAATAAATCAGAAAAGATCCGTGACGATCAGCGGCTTTTCTTCGTCCATGAATCCAGTTACGTAGACGAGAACGTAGTTATAGGGAAGGGTACTAAAATCTGGCATTTCTCCCATGTTCAATCGGGTGCCAGTATAGGAAAGAAGTGTTCTATTGGACAAAATGTAAATATTGCTAATAACGTAAAGATTGGCAACTATGTAAAGATTCAGAATAACGTGTCTGTCTATGAAGGGGTTGAGTTAGAAGATTATGTGTTCTGTGGACCCTCTATAGTTTTTACCAATATTAACCGACCTCGCTCTGAATTCCCTCAACGTGGCAGTGAGTTTTATATGAAAACATTGGTAAAAAAGAGTGCGACTATAGGAGCCAATGCTACAATTATATGTGGTGTTACAATTGGGGAGTATGCCTTAGTCGGATCGGGGACAGTGGTGACAAAAGATGTTCCTGACTATGCATTGATTGTTGGTAATCCGGGTAAGACTGTTGGTTGGGTAGACAAACGTGGTAAAAAATTGTATTTTAATGAGAATGGTTACAGCGTGGACAAATTATATTTATTTAACGAGGGGAAGGTGATCTTTGTTAAATGAGAGAATACTTGTAACCGGCGCCGCTGGATTCATTGGTTTTCACCTATCAAAATCTTTATTAGGTGATGGATATGAAGTACTGGGAATTGATAACGTAAATGATTATTACGACCCCAATCTGAAGTGGGCTCGCCTTGATATTCTTAAAAAATATGGTAATTTTAAATTTGAAAGGATAAATATAGCTGATAGGGAGACACTCACTGCAGTTTTTACAAATTTCAAACCTCAAAAAGTTGTTAATCTTGCAGCTCAAGCCGGTGTTAGATATAGCATAACAAATCCGTATGCCTATATGGATTCTAATTTAGTTGGTTTTTTAAATATTCTTGAATTATGCCGACATAACGATGTTGAAGGTTTGATCTATGCCTCCAGTTCATCGGTTTATGGAGGCAATACTAAGTTGCCTTTTAGTGTCGAAGATCGTGTGGATCAACCTATATCACTATACGCGGCCACAAAAAGAGCGAATGAACTGATTGCCTACTCTTATTCCCATCTATATGCCCTGCACACTACCGGCCTGCGATTCTTTACTGTTTACGGACCTTGGGGACGGCCTGATATGGCGATGTTTATCTTTGCCGATAAAATAACCAAGGGTGAGCCAATCCAGGTTTTTAATAATGGTAAAATGAAAAGGGATTTCACATATATAAATGATATTATTTCAGGTATCCGGGCTGCAATTGAAAAGAATTTTCAATGTGAAATGTTTAACGTAGGTTATCATCGTAGTGAAAAACTTATGTTTATGATAGCACTGATAGAAAAATATATTGGTAAAAAAGCAATAATAATCTTTAAATCAATGCAACCTGGCGATGTACCAGAAAGTTTTGCAGAAATTAATAAGACTAAAATTTTACTAGGGTATAATCCCGGTACAAATATTGAAGAAGGTATAAAAGAGTTCATTAATTGGTATAGAGATTATAATAAACTATGAAAATTGCACTGATCACTGGAATTACTGGGCAAGATGGCTCTTACTTAGCTGAATTTTTATTGGAAAAAGGCTATGAAGTGCATGGAATCATCAGAAGGAGCAGCACTTTTAACACATGGAGAGTTAATCATCTGCATGTAGACAGGCATGAAGATGAAAACAGGTTCAGGCTGCATTACGGCGATTTGACAGATGCTACCAATATTATAAGGATTATCAAGCAGATTAAACCAGATGAAGTATATAACCTGGCTGCGCAGAGCCATGTTAAGGTTAGCTTTGAGACAGCAGAATACACTGGAAATGCTGATGGATTAGGGATATTAAGAATTCTTGAGGCAGTAAGGCTGCTTGATAGGGTTGAAAGCACAAAGATATATCAGGCATCAACTTCTGAGTTATATGGAGATGCTGTTGAAACTCCTCAAAACGAGAAAACGCCCTTTAATCCAAGAAGCCCTTATGCTGCTGCTAAAATGTATGCTTACTGGATTGTAAAAAATTACAGGGAAGCTTATAATATGTTTGCGTGTAATGGAATATTATTCAATCATGAAAGTCCGAGAAGGGGGCAGACATTTGTAACACGAAAAATTGTCATGGGAATTTGCATGATTAAACAAGGATTGCAAAAAAAACTCTATCTCGGAAACCTTGATGCTAAGCGTGACTGGGGTTATGCCAAAGAATATGTTGAAAGTATGTGGATTATGCTGCAGCAGGATAATCCAGATGATTATGTGATTGGAACAGGTGAATCTCATTCTGTAAGAGAGCTTGTTGAAGAAGTATGCAATCTAGTGAAAATAAAATTAGAATGGAAAGGAAAGGGAGTAAATGAAGTTGGGATTAATGCAGATACTGGAGAGACAATAATAAAGATTGACCAAGAATATTTTAGGCCAACAGAAGTTCCAGTATTGCAGGCAGACTGCAGCAAAGCAAAGAGAATTCTTGGATGGGAGCCAAGGACCCAATTTAAGGATCTTATTAAAATAATGGTTGAAGAGGATATGAATATTATTAAAAATAAAGATATTATTTATTAGGGTAAAGTCGCAGTTTAGCCACTAATGTTGTTAATTTACTCATATGCCGAAACAGTTAGAAAGGTAATGCCTTTAGTGACTGTTTTACGACTTTACCCTTTATTAATATCAAATGAACTAAGGGGGTTTTATGATAAAAATTGAAAGATTTGAGCCGAGCTGCAATCTTGAAACAGTAAGAGATAGAAGGGGGGGGTATTTTCACATGGATTCCAGAAGAACCAATAGTTGAGTGGAATATGCTTGTTATTAAACCAACTAAAATAAGGGGGAATCATTATCATAATGAGTTTGTGGAGTATTTTCTTGTAGTTCAGGGATTTGGAGTAATGGTGTCCAGAGATGAAAACGGAAAAGAAATAGTTTTCCACCTTTCAAAAGGGCAGTGCCTGAAAATACAAAAAAAGATTCCTCATGCATTCTATGCAATTGAACACACTACAGCAATGGCTTTTTTGACAAAAAATTGGGACAAGTGTAATCCTCCAATTGTTCATGAGGATTTAATTCAGAATTATGAAGAAAAATGAAGATTGCTTTATTAGGATATAAAGGATTTATAGGACGTGCTCTTTTTAAAATGCTTGAAGATAGTGAGCACAATGTTGTATGTATAGGACGGGATGATTATGAAAAATATAAAGGGGATGAATTTGATCTGATTATAAATTCTGCAATGCCTTCAAAGAGATTCTGGGCTGTCGATAACCCACTAGATGATTTTGATGCAACTGCAAGATTAACAGCAGATATTGTCTATAACTGGAAATGGAAAAAGATTGTGCAGATAAGCACTGTCTCTGCAAGATGCCAGCTAGACCACCCTTATGGGATTAATAAAAAAAGCGCTGAAGTTCTGGTTTTGAATAAGTCTCCTAAGAATCTAGTAATCCGCCTTGGAGGGTTGTTTGGGGCTGGACTAGATAAAGGGGCTGTTTTTGACATTAGCAATGGAAAAAAGGTTTTTGTAAGTGGAGAATCAAAATATAATTTTATTGATGTTGACAAGGCTGCTGAGATTATTGTAAAAAAGATGGATAAGAAAGGCATTGTTGAAGTCGGAGCAAAAGACCAGATATCATTAAAAGATATTGCTAAATATTTTAATAAAGATGTGGAGTTTGGGGAAAGAATAGAATCACAGCACACTGAAAATCCTGATGATGATTATCCTGAAGCAAAGGAGATTTTAAAATATGTGGAAAATGCAAAATAATGAGCAATAAAGATTTTTCAAATGAGGTTTTAGCTGTAACAGGAGGAACTGGTTTTGTAGGAAATGTTTTATGGAAAAACTAAAGCAGCTAAATTTTAAAGAAATAAAGGCCTGGAGATCATTTTGATAAGGAGCGAGATCACACGTTATTCCTGCGCTTATTATGAGGTTTTATGAGGCAGTGAAAGAAAGCCGGAAAGAAGTTGTTCTATGGGGAACTGGAACACCTACGAGGGATTTGTTGTATGTGGAAGATGCTGCAAATTCTTTGATTTGCGCTTTAAAGTCTGAAAGTAACGCATCTCCTATAAATATTGGAAGTGAAAAAGAAGTTTCAATAAAAGAGCTTGCAGAAACAATAAGAAAAGTTATTGGGGAAGATTTTGAGCTTAAATGGGACACAACAAAACCAGATGGCCAGCCAAGAAGGATGCTGGATACTTCAAGGGTTGAAAAAGAGATTGGATTTAAGGCAGAGGTCGGATTAAATGAAGGGCTTAAAAAAACAATAGAATGGTATAAGAAGAGTTTATCTTCAAATGACTTCTGCTAATTCGGCCATGTTTTTTGAAAGAGTATCTGCAAAAAAAAAGAACTAAGGAAGTTTTGGGCTATTAGCGTTCAACTGAAATTGACTGGTCATTCGGAGATGCTACAAAAGCCAAAACAACTTCCGATTGGGATCAATAGATTTCCTTCGATGAACCGGTAAAACTGGTGGTTGTGGCGGATGGGAAAAAAAGCTTAGAAAAAGGTTTGTAAATGGATAAAAACACAAAAATATATATCGCAGGCAATACAGGTATGGTTGGCTCCGCCATTCAGCATAATTTAGAGTTAAAAGGATACACCGAATTTGTATTCACACCTTACCCGGAATATGATCTAACAAATCAAAAAACTGTCCAGGATTTCTTTGAAAAAGAAAGGCCGGAATATGTTATCGATGCAGCGGCAAAAGTAGGTGGAATTCTGGCCAATAATACTTTACGTGCACAATTCATTTATGAAAACCTGATGATCCAGAACAACTTGATCCATAATGCCCACATTAGCGGTGTCAAAAAATTACTTTTTCTTGGATCTTCCTGTATCTACCCACGCGATTGTTCGCAGCCCATAAGAGAAGAATATTTGTTGACGAATGAATTGGAACAAACGAATGAGCCTTATGCCATTGCAAAGATTGCAGGTATTAAAATGTGCGAGAACTATTATAGACAATATGGTAGTAATTTCATTTCGGTGATGCCAACCAATCTTTATGGTCCAAGAGATAATTTTAATTTGAAGACTTCCCATGTTATTCCTGCACTTATCAGAAAATTCCATGAGGCTAAGGTAAACCATTATCCAGAAGTTATAGTATGGGGGACAGGTCACATCAAAAGAGAATTCCTGTATGTTGACGATCTCGCTGATGCCTGTGTTTATCTATTACAAAGATTAGAAGCAACAGAATTATATACAAGCGGAGTTACACACATAAATATTGGCTGTGGATACGATCAATCGATTCAAGAATTAGCTATGATGATAGGAGAAACTGTAGGTTTTATTGGAAAAATAAATTTTGATGACTCCATGCTTGAAGGAACACCTCAAAAATTACTTGATATTTCATACCTGAAAGAACTTGGATGGGAAGCTAAAATTTCTCTTGAGGAAGGACTAAGATTATCATACGATTGGTACTTAGAAAACTATGTTTAAAAACAGTGTGCAATTAATTGTCTACGATTTTGACGGGGTTATGACCGACAACAAAGTTTATGTAGACCAAAATGGGAGAGAAATGGTACAGGTAAACAGGGGTGATGGTTTGGGCGTTTCAGAAATTACAAAACTAGGTATCGAACAAATAATTATTTCAACAGAGAGTAATCCTGTTGTATCAGTAAGAGCTGAAAAACTAGGAATTTTATGCTTACAAGCAATTGAAAATAAGAAGATGACGTTAATTGAGTATTGTAAATCAAATAAAATATCATTAGAAAATACAGCTTTTGTAGGCAATGATAGTAATGATAAGGAAGTGATGGAAACTGTGGGGACAACATTTTGTCCCTCTGATGCCCATGGGAGCATAAAAGACATTTCAGATTATGTCTTGAAAACCAAAGGCGGGAACGGTGTGATTAGGGAATTATTTGATTTAATAACAATAAAAGAAAGGGAATAATATGTCTATATTTATAATTGCAGAGATAGGAATAAACCATAATGGTGATCTTGGGATTGCCAAAGAACTCATTGACGTGGCTGTCGATGCCGGCTCGGATGCAGTCAAGTTTCAGAAGCGCACTATCGATTTGGTGTATACAAAAGAGTTCCTGGACTCACCGAGAGAAAGTTCCTGGGGTACAACTCAGAGGGAACAAAAGGAAGGTCTGGAATTTAGTTTAGAGGAATACAAGGAAATTGACCGATATTGTAAGGAGAAGAGCATAGAATGGTTCGCATCTGCTTGGGATCTTAAGAGCCAGAAATTTTTGAAACAATTCGATTTGAACTACAATAAAATTGCATCGGCAATGATCGTTTATGAGGATCTCTTCAGAGAGGTTGCATCTGAAGGAAAACATACTTTTATTTCAACAGGCATGACCACCGAAGAGGATATTACTAAGGCAGTGGAAGTTTTCCGTTCTGCCAATTGTCCGTTTACATTGATGCATTGTCAATCCACCTACCCAATGAAAGATGAGGATGCTAATCTGAATGCCATAAAGGCGCTGCGGGATAAATATAACTGTGATATTGGTTACAGTGGCCATGAAGTTGGGCTTGCAGTTTCATTCGCTGCAGCAGCTCTAGGGATTACCGCTCTTGAGCGGCACATTACCTTAAGCCGCGCCATGTATGGTTCAGATCAATCTGCGTCAGTTGAACCAGGTGGCTTTCGTATGTTAGTAGGAGCGGTACGAAAAATTGAAAGTGCAATGGGAGATGGCAAATTTGGATATTTAGAAAAAGAAATTCCCATTGCAGAAAACTTAAGACAACATTTAAAATGGAAATTCAAATAAAAAAAAATCCGTTAGGAGTAATGCAAGGTAGATTATTGCCCAAATACAATGGGCATTATCAAGCCCATCCTGTTGGCTATTGGCAGGAAGAATTTTCAATAGCCGCCCAATTGGGCTTGGATTGCATTGAATTCATTCTGGACTACGATCACTATGAAGAGAATCCATTAATGTTTGATAGTGGTATTCAGAAAATTCGATCTATTTCTGAACAGACTGGAGTTCAAGTACTTTCAGTATGTGCTGACTATTTTATGGAAGCTCCGATACACTCAGATAATGAACAAATCGCTGTAAGAAGTACAGAAGTTTTGGTTGGACTTTTAAATGCTGCCGTAAAGTTGAATATTAAGAATATTGTTATACCGTGTGTTGATCAATCCAGTATAAAAGATGAACGCCTACGGGACAGGTTTAAGGAAGTGTTACGTTCAATTGTACCGGTAGCAGAAAAATATGAGGTTAACCTTTCCCTGGAAACAGACTTGAATCCATATCAGTTTGAAAGGTTGCTTACCAATCTTGACTCGCCCATGGTTACTGTCAATTATGATATTGGTAATAGTGCTGCCTTAGGGTATAATCCATTAGAAGAACTTGATGCATATGGTGATCGAATTACGGATATCCATATTAAAGATCGTTTATTTGGTGGAGAATCAGTGGTTCTAGGTGAAGGTGATTCGAAGTTTGAATTATTTTTTGAAAAATTAAAATATTTTAACTATCAAGGTCCATTTATCATCCAAGCATATCGAGATGATGATGGGCTTGATATATTTAAAAGACAATTACATTGGCTCAATGACGTATTAAAGGAGGTTAAATATTCTTAAATATCGAAACATTACAATACCTACATTCGAAAACTATCAGCAACCAATTTTTGTAGAAAATAGAAATTTTAGAAATGAAGATACAAATCGATATTTTGAACTAGCATTTAAAGAAACTGTCGATTTTCCAACACAAAAAGGTGTAATTATATCCAAAGATTATATCTGCTTTGTAGATTGTCCAATATGCGGGTCAAGTAGTAATAGGCATTTGTTTGTCAAATGGGGGTTCATAATTGCGTCATGCCAAATTTGTGAGCATACATTTGTTAAAAATCAAATAATCCCATCAAAACTTGAAGAATTATATACTAACTCCGAAGTTGACAAGCAATTTCAGAAAAGGAAAGAAGCGGGAGATTTATTTAAATATTCTATCTTATTGTATGCAAAATATTTACAGTTATTAAAAGAAAAGAATATCCAGAATTTAATGTTGTTGGATGTTGGCGCTGGAAGAGGTGATTTTATAGGACTATGTGATGAAATATGTAATTATGAATTGCATGCAATGGAGTTTTCAGAAAGTAGTGCAGATTATTTAATCAGTATTGTTGGGAAAAATAATTTTTATCGAACCGCAATCTCTAATACTAATTTTTCAGGGAAAAAATTTGGTGTTATTACAATGTGGGGTGTACTTGAGCATATAAATAACCCTATAAATGAATTAATAAAGTGTAAAGAAATTTTAGATGATGATGGGAAAATATTAATACTTGTTCCTAATCTTTATAGTCGTGCATTTATGATACTTGGCATAACTGTCCCAACTCTTAATCCAAGAAGTCATTTACAATATTTTAGCAAAGATAGTATGGAGTTTTTGTGCAATATAGTTGGATTAAAAATTGAAGAATATTATCAAGAGCTTCCCGTTATAGATTTAATGTATGATTACATTGACTATAATGAAGATTTTATTAAAGATATACTAGATAATAATGAATCATACTATAGCGTTTATTTGCTCAGTCATAATAATTAATTTTATTAGAGTTAGCCTAACTAATTCATCAGCTTTCAAAATAGGTTGATTTGTGTATTTTATTGTCATTTTGTCAGTGTGTATGCCTATGTTACGGGTTTAAGATGTGGCTGTTGAGGACATGAGCGAGGAAACTAACATTCACCAAGCCAAATATAGTGGTTATAATTGAAAAGATCACACATCAAGACACAGTTTGCCGCCGACGATAACCGTCTTTGATGATTTTTTGGTTTTCGGAGTAAGGAAAAGCCATTAACACAGCCGGATTGTTTCAGTTTTGTGTAAATGCTGAAAAATATCAAAGCACTTTTTGAGGAGATGTTTAAAAGGGAAAGCATTGGGTAAATGTATCTTGATTTTTGTCTTTAATTCTACGATTCTTGCACCAATCTTGAGCATCCTTAATCGCAGGGTTTCAAATGTGGCTTTAGACAGTTCCGTCCCCTTAAATACCTGTGTTCTCAACTGATGGAGTAAAACATAAGCAGCGGAATGAAAAAGCAATCGTAATTGATTTGCTTTAAAACGATGACAGGACGTACGGTCACTTTTGGTGTAGGTCTTGTGTTCTTTAATCATCAGTTCCATATTACCCCGGGCGCAGTAAATGTTTTCATATAAGTACTTGGCTTTTGCGTGTTCCATATCTGTACTGATAAACCGAACATTCAATCCTTGGTCGTTCATCTCCA
>JADHVV010000019.1 GCA_016783825.1 Candidatus Zhuqueibacterota bacterium
TAATGCGTTTTGCACCATATTCAGGATGCTGCTTAATAATATCATATATTTTTGTTTTCTCTTCAATGCTCAAATGTTTTGATTCCACCGAGATTGTTTCATCAAGCTCAATCGCATCGATTCCCTCTTCTTCAAATATCTTTTTATATTTGTTGTAATATGCATAGACCGTAATACCGCATTCTTCACATGCCTCCCGAATATTACAGCCTTTTGTTATCATTTGATGGGCTTTTTGGGCACGCTGTAGTTCAATTTTTTCCGGACTGCTTTTTTCTTTAATGGCAACAATTGTTATATCATCATTTTGTTCAAAGCCTTCTGTAAAAGAATGAATTTCATCCGTTAAGCTATCAACAAATCCCTGTGCCGGCAATTGCCCAAATTCTCCTATTGCCTTTTGCAACCGTTCCTCACTAAATAGCTCCCGCTTACTATTCATTGCTTCAGTTATGCCATCGGTATAAATTATTAAAACATCATCTTCTGCTAATTGAATTGTGTCAGACTCGATCGATTTTTTAAATAACGAGGGATCTGGCAGTGATATTCCCACAGGAAAACCACGGGGATTTAGATAATAAGTGTTTTTCGTTCCCTTTCGATATAAAACCATCGGATTATGACCGGCGCTGGCATAATTAATTCTTCTTTTCTTTGAATCTATTATCACGTAAAAAAGAGTGACAAACATTCCTTTTTTCATGTCGTTCACAACAAAATCATTGACCCGCGCTAAAACTTCGGAAGCTGATTTTATTGACCGGGCTTCTGTCCTCAAAGCAGTGCGTATCATCGTCATAATTAATGAACCTGGCACGCCTTTTCCGGAAACGTCAGCGACAACAATACCGAGCGTATCCTTATCCACTTCGATAAAATCATAATAATCTCCGCCCACTTCTTTTGCAGCCTCATAAAAGGAGGCTATTTCATATCCTTCAAGTTCAGGAACATCGGTTGGCAATAATGTCTGCTGAATATCCTGGGCTAACTGCATCTCCTTTTGAATACGTTCCTGCTCTGCCAGGTTTTTTTGGGAATGTCTGAGCGAATCTGTAATGTCTGTGAAAGCTTTTGCTAATTCGCCAACTTCATCGTTTGTATCAAAATCTATTTCGTCCTTGACAGTCCCCGAACCAAAATCCTGAACCCAATTTGCAAGTTTTCGGAATGGATTTAGTATGATATAAATTAAAACAATAATTCCTAAAAATCCGAAAGTAACAATTAATATTACCAGCTTAAGATCACTTAGCCTGGCAGAATTTATTTGGCTGCTGACATAATCCTTTTTGACCTCTAAATACAGGATTCCGATTTTAATTTCATTGAAGATTACATTGCTGGAAAAATTATATATCGTCTCATTTTGTTCATCTTTATAACTGGTAACATCCGGGTGGGGTTTTTTATGATTTTCCGGTATTGTAAAAGGCTTCATTTCCAAAAATGAATCGCTGCTATATTCAACGAAATTATCATTATCCGTTACAATTACCCGGTAAATTTCATCGCGCCCCTTAATTGATTCTTCTACTTTTTCTAAAATATAGGCTGAATTAAATTGATATTTATTAACGCCGTCTCTGTTTATTATATCACTTGCCCTGAATACATCCCGCGCCAGGCTTTCACAAATTGGATTTTCATTAAAGATAAATTCATTAAAAACCCGCCCGCTCCGTTGGAAGAAAAAGTAAAAGTAACCGATAATTACAAATGATGTGAAAATTGCTGCAGCAATCAATGAATACCTTGTTTTTAAACTGAAGGAAAGAGTCGGATAGGAGATTACCTTTTTTCTTTTCGCGGCATCCCGGTTCTTTGTCAATCTCAGCTCATTGCCTTCTTCGGTTTTGTGGTATTCAATTTCATCCAGCAACTTGCGCATGATAAAAATACCCAGCCCACCCTTTTTACCAATCTTCACGTATCGCTGAAGGTCCGGGTCTTTAACGCGTGATGGATCAAAAAATTTTCCATGGTCGATTAAAAGAACAGTCAGGCTGCTTTTCTTAATTATAACTCTCATTTTAATCATACCTTCCCAGTCGCGGTAGGCATGCTTAATGATATTTGTCGCAGCTTCATCGATGCAGAGCTTAAAAGCATTTACCACAGTATCTGAGAAACCATGCTTTCGTCCGGATTTGGTGACAAAATTCCGCAACTCCCCCAGGTAGTCAACATGAGCGGGCACCTGAATTTCTTCTTTTGCGACAGATTTAAACACTAATTTTTCCTTTAGTTGTAAATATTAATTTGTGAAATCAAACAGGTTTTAATACTTTAGTGCAAAGGCTGAGGCTAAGGCGAAGGAAAAAAGAAAAACCTAGATCCTTTAATCTTATTTCTTGCTTCGCCTTATCCACCTGCTGGCGTACTCAGCCTTTTCGTTATAACAGTTTATTGATCAGGATTAAAAATTTTTTACTAAATTTCAAAAACTGAATAAATAGCTGATTAAGGCTGATTGGGTCTTCTTTTCTGTTGTTCTATCTTTTTTTGAATTGTATCGATATAATCTAAAATATGTTTGTTAAAAGGCTTTTCTTTTTCTATTTCTTTCAAAATCGACATTGCTTCCTGATAGCGACCATTTTTATACAGAGTTCTAATACGATCAAATTTTTGTTTAACCAACCCGGTTAAAGGTTCTTTCTTGGCGTTAGCTCTTTGGTTGGCTGCAAAATACAATTTTTTCACTTCTTTGTTATTGGGATCGTAACCCAATGCCTTGCTAAGCGACTCCATGGCCCTGGGATAATCCTTTTGTAAATAATATCCATATCCTTCTTTATATAGTTCGTGTAAAGTTAACCGATTGTTGTATTGGTTTTCTTTTTGATCAATTAATACTATTTTCTTTTGATCCGGTGGATTCAAACGACGAGCTTTGTCCAATTCCCGTATAGCACCCCAAAAATCCCCCTTTTTAGCCCTTTCGTCTGCTTGATTTATATAACGCAATAATTTTTTCTCCAGGTCTGCTTGTGCTGTGGCAATATGCTCTTTTGCCAATAAATTATTCGCATCCACTTCTAACATTCTTTGCCATTCTTTTATCGCCTTGTCATATTCCTCTGATTCATAATATACCATTCCCTGCTGAAAAAACTGGTCTAATCTAAAATGCCGTTCATTTTCCTGACGTTCTCTTTCGGTTTTTGCCTGGCTTTCCTTTGCTTTTTGCTTAATTTCGTTGCTACTTCTGTTCGAGGCTTCTTCTGCAAGCTGCTTAGCTTCTTCAATACGCGGATCTTCGGGTAATTCATTTTCAAAACCCATTACAAAGTTAAATTCTCTAATTGCCCGCTCAAAATCATCCGCCTTTAAATATTGCCTGCCGAATTCCATGGACTCGTTAACTTTTTTCTCTCGCTCCCATCTCAATTCTCTTCCCACATCTGCCCTGATATTTTCCATTCTTTTATCTTCTGCAATTTGAATGAGTTCGCTCTTTGACTTGCCAATGTTAATTGAAAATGAAATTCTATGGCTGGGAGAAAGTTCATTTTCAGCAAACTTGCCGTAGGAATAATCTAATTGAAAATTTTTAAACTTTGCGCCTGCTCCAAAAGCCAACTCACCTTTATTCATACCAACGCGCAGCATTGCCAGGTTTTGAAAAACATATTCAGTACCGGCGTGAAATTTAAACGGCTCTCTTTCTTCACCCTTTTCAATGTCCATGAAAAATGTGAACTGGGGCCCCCATTCATTTACCAAAATGGGTTTTGCCAGACCGAGCCGCAAATTAACCGGCAAAATATCTGTTTCACCTCCCGTTTTTAAACGAGGCCCGATCAAATTTTGAATCGTCATGCCAACACATAAACCACTTAGAAACGGATTTGTAAAATTCGGCTTATATAAAACGCCTAAATCTGTTCCAACGCCTGTCGCTGTAGAGCCCGCTATATTTTGATAGTTAACTTTTAAATTAATCCCCGCTGATAAATTCCACGGAAGCTGTTTGCCATAAGAAATAAAATATTGTTGATCTGCATAAGTTTCATCACCATAATATACTGCTTTCTCATCTCTTATTCCGATACCATCCACACCGACGCCCATCACACCGACTCCAAATGCGCCAAAATTTGTCGTTGGATGCACATAGCCCAAATAATACAAATTTATTCCGGGAACAATGAGATTTGTATAAAACATCATTACATTTTTATATTGTACATGGTCTAATCCGGCAGGATTCCAATAAATCGCAGATGCATCGAAGGGCATTGCCACATAAGCATTGCCAAGCGATAAAGCCCTGGCGCCAACACCATGAACAAACGGGCTCTGTAAGCCTGCATGACCATCACCCTGGGCAAAAGCCTGGTTTGCAAACAGTAAAACTGTTAACAAAAAGCCATAACAAATTATTTTAAAAATCAATGTTTTCATTGCGCCAATCCTATTTTATTTTATGACTGCAATTTTTATGATTGCATCTTTTTTATTGCCGGTTGAAATTCTGGCAACATAAACGCCGTTCAAAACCTTATGTCCCTGGTCATTCCTGGCATCCCAAATAATATCGCCCTCGTGTCGTCCCCTTTTTCCCTGGGGATCATTTTCAGTGTATGTTCTTGCCCAAACCCGTTCACCTAATATCGTGTAAATTTGTATTTTAACATCCGTATTCTGTTCAAGATAATAGACAAAATAGGTTTCCAGCTTATCGGTTTCGCCAAACGGGTTGGGATAGTTGAAAAAAGATTTTTTAAGGTCAGCCTGAATTAGCACAGATGACGTCGAAAAAATATTTAATTCAACTACTGTTTCGCCCGCCTCATTTTTAATATTGGGAATTCTCCCGGAACCTTCATCAATGAATTGCAGGGCCTGGCTTGAATCGATTGTTAATTGAAAATCCCCAATACTCGCGTTGGTTGAAACGTCAACTTTGAAATCAACCAAATTTGGAATTTCAGGCTTAAGTGTGTCAACCTGAGAAAATAATATTTCAATGGGATTCGTTAGCGGTATTTCGGAAACCGAACCGTAAACCATAGCAGCATTTTGATGATTAACAACTTTTACCCTGCTAATGGCGCGTTGCGGATTTTCAATAATATTTCCCAAGCGATCTTTTAACTTAATTTTAACGCCTGAAAACAGGACATTGTTCGAATATTCATCCCCAGAAACCAGGAGTTCCAACCCAAGAACAGTAATAGCAGTATCCCCCAGGGCAAGGGTGTTTTTTCCATCATCAGCCCTTGTGGAAATGGTTACGCTTTTTTCTTCTGTTGAAATGGGGATGCTCACATCATCTTTATTAATTGCTTCGGCAACAATGGTTGCATTAGTATTTTCGTCCTGGGGCGCGCTAATTAAATCAATGATCATATTTTTAGTATTTCTGGCTGACAGCGGCGCTTGAATGATCCACTGAATTGTCTGATCCCAATTCGCCTGTTGTATTAAGCTTTGTGCTGAGGTATAATCTTGCCCCTGGGGCAAAATTAGCTCGGTACTATAGTTGCCAAGAATATTCGCATCACCTGTTTTTTCCAGGAAAGCGTTCACCACAAAAATTTCACCTGCTGATATCTCTCCATCGAGAGCGCTGGCTGGGGATATAATTTGAGCGTTCAACAATATTTCAGCCCGCTTTACTACGTCGACCGTTATGTTGTCAGAATTTATCAAAAAAGGAGCGCCGCTGTTTGCATCTTTAGCTGAAAATTGTATCCAAATATTTTGATTTGAAACTGCTGTTTCCGGCGCATATATGGTCCAGGTAACATTGCCTTGTTGACCGGAATCTGCAGGTTTTTTCGGATTAGACTCCAATGTAAAAAAACCAGCCGGCAATTGAAGTGTTGCCAAAGGAATATCTGAACTATTCTGCCATTGAACTTGTGTTTCCACTTCAAAAGCCTGGTGGCTCGATAATATTTTGTCCGTTGCACCATAGGGCGAGGTAATCCTGAAATTCCCGGTTGTTATGTTCCCAAAAACAACCGTCGCAACATAAAATTGTTTTGTTGTTTCTTCATCCGAAATAATAGCCGGCAAATTTGTATTTTCATCCAAAGGAATTGATTCCAGGTAAATTGTCAACGGACTTTTCCCTTTCGCATAGTCGGGGGCTTTTATACGCCAGGTTACTGCTGAATCAACCGTAAAGCTTTGAATCCTATTGTCTTCAGTTGCTATATCCGTCGCGCCAAAGTTTACCTTTAATTTCGCATCACTTTCAACTTTTGCCTGGTTGGCATTTTTACTGCTTACCAGCACATTTAAATCAAACTCTTTGCCTGATGACAAAATGCTGTCCGTGAGCGAAGACGTCCAAATTCGATCGATCATAATCTCCGCTCTTTTTTTAACAATCACAGCAAAACTATCCTGAGCCACTACTGTTTTTCCATTCGTTTTGCCATAGACAGTCGTTTTAATCCATGCCGGCTCGGTGGTTGGAGCTCCCGGCGCTCTCAATTTCCAGGTTCCATTATTGGAAGGCAAAAACTTCAAAGAATCTTCCTGAATACCGTAACCAAAATTTGAGGGTATTGTCACAGATGCCCGGAGGCTATCCAGGTTATCTGATGGACTAATTCCCAGCTTAACATAAAAATCCTGGCGGGTAGAAATTATATTGTCTTTAGCGCCTTCTGGTTCAGAAATCTCGAATCTTTGAATAATAATGCTTGAAGGAATTGTACGAACAACTAAACTTTCATAAGGTTTTGGAACGTTTGCAGCCGAATTTATATTTTTCTCCTTTGGCGGATTAAATAAAATAACCTTTATTGTATCATGGTTCGACTGACCTGACGGAGGCAAAATTTGCCAGCTCAATTCCTGGTCTATTGAAAAATTCGTCGTATCTTTTTGCACCTGTTCACTGCCTTTATCAATAAGATAACCTGCCGGTGCAAGAACAGCCAACTGCCCGCTTTCATCAACTTCAGCAGTGCCTAAATTTGTTACATTTAATTTAAAAGTGCTTATCTCGCTTGCTGTAAAAATGGTTTTTTGTGTATCAATATTTATTTGCAGCCGAGCCGATTCATGGATCCTCACCTCGGCAGTAGAATCAGAAGGCGTCCCAATCGTTGCCGGCAGCCCGCTTTCACTCGCAAAGGCTGAACCAATGTTTGCCGTAAATGTTACCAGGTCTGTTACATCTTTTGCTGTTATGTTAAATGACGTTGTTGAACTCCCGGAGGGTTGAATGTTTTCAATTGTTTGGGGATCAAAAGAATATCCCAGAGCTGTTAGAGAAACGCTGATATTTTCTACTTCTTCGGCACCGGAATTGTCTACTTTAACATCGATGCTAAATAGTTGTCCGCTGTTAACCTGGGCGATACCATAGCTGGTGTAAAAACAGTTCGGCTTTGTATTGTCTATAAACACATCAGCAGATGGTTTGATGTACACTGCCGTTGAATCCGAAACTAAAAATTCCTGGATTGTATTTGGGTAATTTCCGGTTAGAGAAGCTTTTGCTACAGCCAAACCGCCAATAAAACCGGTTCGGCTTATTTCATAAATTAACAGATCCTCTTCGCCTGCGGCTAAAATCAAATCCGGTGAATATTGAAATCCCGGCGGCGCTTTTATCGAATACCCTTCCTGGGGAACGTTTGAAATTAATATTGAAATATCACTTTCTTTTGGTTCATTTAAAACCAAATCTGCTCCGCCATTATTTTTAACAGTCACAGAAAGATACCATTTTTTTGTTGTGAATGCTTTAACCGTATCGTCTGATGAAATAACTGAGATTATTTTTATCTCTGCCGGTTGTTGAACTATCGCTACTGCAAATGAATCCAGTGGTGCTTCAATTAGTATTTTATCCTGTTCCGCGGTGTTTTCTGCTGTTGCCGCAATAATTTTTGAAGAAAAAATTTCATTTAAAACCGTGCTTGAAGATGCCTGAATATTGAAATTCAGCGTATCTGATTCGCCTCCCTGCAAGAGCGGGATGTTCCCGGTAGGACTTAAAACTGTCGACGAACTATCACTATTGAGCGAAACGTTTATGTTGATGGCTGCATCTTCGCCGATATTCACTACCACGACTCTTGCCTGAAAATCCTGTTCCGTATCAACATGCGGAGAATTTGGCGCAAAATTTTCAGTGCTTGTAATTTTTATCTTTGCCGGCAATTCTATGAGTATTTGTGTGTTGTCCACTGCAGAAATTTGTCGTTGGCTATTCATTTCGCGCGCCAAAATATTTACATTTATGTTTTTATTTCCTGGCACAATTCCGGTTTCATTAATAGTAAAAATAAGGCTGTCTGTTTTACCGCTTTTTAAAATAAATGTGTTACTTCCATAAAATCCCGCAGGCGCTGTAATGGTATATGAAGCATTGCCATCCTCAAAGTTGATAAATCCCGTAACTTGTGTTGAATCTATTGCAATATCGCCACCACCTGTATTCGTCAGAGATAAAATAACCTGCCAGGGAGATTTTTGCCCAACCGTTACTTCGGATTGTGAAGTACGAATATTATCAACAAAGAGTTGCGCCGGAGACTGCACAGTAATTCCTGTTACGCTGTTTTTAATGATCTGCCCACTAATCATATCACCCAAATACACAATACCGGTGATTGTGATTGTTCCCAATGTTATCCCTGTTTTATCAACAACCACTCTCAATGTATCCGCGGCGCCGGCTGGCAGGATATTGTTTCCGCTTGTAATGAAGACATTGGGATAAATTAGTGTATATTCACCTGAGACATCCCCCCCCCCGATAGAAAACTTTACAACAACGCTATCTAATTTTAAATTTGCTCCACCGGAATTATTCACAACCATAGAAATGTACCAATCCTCTTCCTGTCCGTCAGTAACAGTCAATTGGCTTGTTTTGAATTCTGTAATTTCGACATCAGACGCCTTTTTAACCCACCAGCCATCCAATTCATCCGAGCCAATGTCCGAGACAATTTCATCGGAATTTATATCGTGTCCGGCTATTTTCCCATTCAATGTAATTGTATCAATTAACGCACTGGCTCCAACCTGAACGGTATAGGTGAATAGATCCGAACTGTTGCCGATAATTGTGTCCGGATTGGAAATGTGAGGAGTTAGTCCATATTTTTTTGTTTCATCAACTCCAAAATTTACCGCCCAAAAAGTGAGGCTGTCGCTGTCAATTTTAACCGAGGCTTCTCCGTCGTTGCGGATTGTCGCTGCTACTGTGGTGCTGGTTCCCTGAATTACCGTGTCTGCAAAAGCCTCAATTTTTTCTATAATTAACACCGGGGGTGACTGAATAATAACCTGTTCTGTTAGATTTGCTGATGTGTCAATCACTGATATTCCTTGTAATTCCCCGGTGATAAAGCCATCGATTGTTACGAGCCCTGTGGTTGCATCACCCGCTAAATCGCATTCAAAATTTAATGTGCTTTGAGTCCTGGCTAAAAGTTGTGTCAGAACATCGGTGCGAGAAACAGAATACTCCCCGGTTAGCGTATTGTTTAATGGCGCCGGTCCAAAAAATTTTAACCCGGCATTAACGATATTTATATTTTCTGAGCTCACGTTATTAACGACCATACGTATCGGTACATTGGTTTGTCCCCTGGTCAGCCGTTCAACATCGATGTTAACCGAGACAATTTTAAGATTGGCAATGATCAGGGTTGTTTCACCAAAAGCATTGCCTTTGCCAATGCTATTGACATAGATTTGGGCAGTTCCGCCTTCTGTGCCACCATTCACAACAAACGTCAGCTTACTCTCTGAATCCGATTTTATTTGAACACCATTTATCCCGGGATCTTCATCAGGAGAAGTAATTGTTCCCAGGTTTGAAGTTACAGTGAACCGTTCATTTTCAGCAATCAAATTTCCATCGGTATCGAAAATTTCATCCGATGTAATTATTGAAAATGAATCGGGATGTGCTTCAATTATTTGAGGCGCCGGGTGTAACACAATTGTTCCCACCGGCGCCCCGGGATAAACAGCAATAAGTCCTGTTGTTGCGATTGGCGCTGTCGCATGAGAAATAATTATCTGTCCCGAAACACCTGCCGTTGTCGGGTGAAAAACAAATCTGCTGCCGGCGCTTGAGACCAATGGTTGCAAATTGCCATTGTTTGACCAATTTACTGTAGCTGGTCCAAGATAGCTGTTTCCTTCATCATAAGCTGCTGCATACAATACCAGGGAGTCATCTGCAGCAATCTCTATGTCATCATCCGCAACGCTTCCTCCGCCTCCGGCAGCATCCCGTATAAGTACATGATGAATCACCCCAACCGTAAAAAGCCCTGTTGAATCCGCGCCAACACTCACACTGTCCGCATATATTCGCCCGCTCGTGAATGGAGTTGCCGGCGTAAAAACCGTAGTTGTGCCCTGAAGCGGTGATGGGGGATCTATATTTCCGGTTATGTCCCAATCTGCAGTAACTTCTCTCACATAATTTTCCCATTCATCATAACCGGCTGCATATAATATTATTTGTTCACCGATATTAAAGACTTTCGTTCTAACTTCGCTTCCCAAGCCACCCGTGTTATCTCGAATGGTAATATGATTTACACCAGCAGATCGAACATTAAAAAAACCACTTTCTCCTTTTTTCCCGGATGAAGGATCGGTTGCTGTTATTTTGTTGTTTTCATACTTCCGGGTCATATTCACACTACCCGACCACAATCCTCCAACAAAACCGGGGATTGGGGTGAAAGAAATTGTACCTGTCACATCAATTAAATTTATGGTATTTGTAAAGCTTGTTACAATATTCTCATTTGCATCACGCGCTTCAATGGAGATTGGAAAATCCTGTCCGGCAGTCTGCGGGCTTGATATATTAGAAACATAAAAATGGGATAATGTTCCGGGATTCACATCAAACGGGTTTGAATTGCCCTCTTTAGTGCCGCCGGAAACAATTATTTGATTGCTTGCTTTAGACTTCGTTATGATAACAAACCCTGTCCATACTCCGCTTGTGAAGTTGTCTGATTGTGTGCGGTCTATGGAACCGGTTAAATCATTTATATTTACTTTATCTGAAAAAGAAGAAAGGGTGTTTCCTTCTTTATCTTTTGCTCTTATTGTAATTGAAAATTGCGTTCCTGCAACCTGGGGAGAAGAAATATTGTCAACCGTAAAATGGTGCAAACCGCCTTCTGTTACATTGAAAGCGTTTGAGAACCCGGTTTCGGTGCCTGCAACCTTTGTAACCGTAATAACATTATTCGCTTCCGGTAATGAAATTTTCACATCCCCTGTCCATATTCCACCAGCAAACTCATCACTCAAAGAACGATTTATTGAATTTGAATTATCCTCAATGGTGACTTTACTCGTAAAATTACTCACTGTGTTATCATTATTATCCTGTGCAATCACAGTAATTGGAAACGCCTCTCCTGAGGTTTGATCGGAAATTGGGTTAATAAAAAATTTTGCCAAATTTCCTGGCACCACATTAAACAAATTGGATGGCCCGGTTATACTCGTTACCGGGTCTGTTGCTGTTATATAATTATCTTGTTTACTTTTTGTTATTATCACTGATTGGTTTGCTAAAACACCGGCGTTGAAATTGCCAGGAACAGCTTGTAATGAACCGGATAAGTCCGTTAGCGCTACAGTGCTATTAAATGAGGAAACGATATTTTTGAATTGATCTTGTGCAACAATTCTGATGCTAAATGAATTGCCTGCTGTTTGTGGACTGGATATTTCATCAATAACAAAACGGGTTAATAATCCATGAGTGATGTTAAATTTGTTGGAAACACCGGACTTGTTTTGGGCGAACGCCGTGATCTCATTATTGGCGCCAGCCCTTTTTATATGAACATTTACACTCCACTCTCCTGATTGAAAATTCGCCGTTGATGAAGGAAATATTGTTCCGCTCGTATCAAATAGATCAACCGTATTTTCAAAATTTTTAACAATGTTTCCGTATTCGTCTTTTGCTGTAATGTCGATTGCAAAATTTTCGCCTGCGATGTGATCACTGATCGCGGCAAATTCAAATTGGGCTAACGTACTATGTTTGATGGTAAAAGGTGATGAAACACCCGAGTCTATTACCGTACCATCGTTTTGTTGTGTTTGAATTGCTGCCGTATAATCTGCAGCTGTTTGATGATTTTTTATGATAGCTACCAGAACGCTTACTGCTGCGCCACCGGCGACCGGTGTTCCTGTGCCATCGCGCTCTAATAATAAAATACCACCTGCGCCCGCAGCTTTCAATCCACCATCCATAGTTAAGCTATTTGTTGTCTGGGCAATGACAGGGTCAGCTATGCCAAATCCCGGCATTGTGATCATTATCTTACCATCTGATGGAATTCCAGTGGCATCCGTTGTAAACTTGAATGTATCTATCGTTGCGACACCGGCCTCATTATCTACTAAATTTACACTTACATTTGTCAGCGTCCCCTGGGCAAATAATGTGTTACCGCAAATATAAAAAACTAAAAAAATTAAAACGCTAAAAAGTTTCATTCTCATGTGTTGCTCTTTTTACATTTTTCTAAAGCTCGTGGGTAAAAAAACTCTAATTACAAAGACTAATCATTAATATTTGCTAAGCGTTTATTTTAATGGTTCCGGCTTTTCTATCTTCGGCAATATCTTTACTGTTTCCTGTTTTTGAATTATGCTGTCATTATTATCATCAAAAACTTCAACCTGAACCGAATAGTTATCATCCGCTTTAATCGGATTTTTGACAATAGCAAACTTTACATCAACTTTTTCGTTTGCTTTAATTTCTCTTCCCAATCCTGATCTTTTTATGGTTACAACATCATTCTCCACGGTCATTTCGAAACCACCATTTATCGTATTTGACCCGGCAACCAACAATTTTGATAAATCAAATTCTATGGGAAACCTCACACGAATTATTGCCTTGTGAGAAATTGGTTTTGAAATCAAAAAATTAATTTGATAAATCGAACGGGCTTCTGCCCGGGGATTTTTTACCTCTACAGTTACCGTATCTTCGGGAGCAGCAAAAGTACTTGTCCCAAAAACAATATTAATAGAAAGTATCAGCGTGATAAAGAAACGTTTAATAATCCTTGTATCACTCCTCTTAAATGTTTCATATAGATACATCGCTTTTCTCCCAAAGAAAAATTAACATCGGATCCATTATTTGAAACTAAAAACAATACCCGGATATTAATGATTAATTTTCAGTCAGTCGGTGATGTTCGTCAAAATTATTGTATATATTATTACCAAATAGTCAATAACCCTAAATAAAATATGGCAGTAAAACATGATTTAAGCAAAAACTATACCATGTCATACAACAACCGTAAGCAAAAGTGGATAAAACGATGAGTTGGTGCGGGTTGCCGTTATCAGCATGCGTTTATGAGATTTAAAAAATGTAACTGTTCACCAGGTGTCAGCAAAGATAAGACTGAAAAATTCCACCGGATGAGCTTCCAACGGATACAAATTAGGGCGTTTTATAAGCCTAAAAATTTTTCTTTATTCAATGTTTGATGTTATTTTCCTTCAATCACCATTTATTGGTAGAAATTCTTATAAATAATCTACTTAAAGCTGTAGCCAAAATCCGTTGGCTGCTCATCCGTTGGACATATTTTTTTTGACTGCTCAATCTCATCCATTCTTTATCTACCAAATTAACAGTACAAAAAAATTATCACTTCAAAATAGCTCTTAATAATATTAAAAATCCTTTACCATCATTTTCTGCCAGCTTCAAATTCTTTTCTGCGCGTTTATATTCAGGATTAATTTCTAACGCATTTCGGAATTCATTCAGTCCCTTTAAAAACAGGTTTCGGCACTGAATTAAATAAGCAATTCCAAGATTATTTCTCAAGTCTGCATATTTCGGGTATTTTTCGATTTCTCTCTGCACTTTTTTTGTATAACCCTCTACGAATTTATCATCTTTCCCTTTCCCACCAAACATAAAGTTCAAATAGAATTCATTCTCAAGACTCATAAATTCGTTCGTTGTAACTTGATCCGATTCTGCATTCTCTAATGCCTTAAAAGCCTCATTATAATTACTTTCCTCAATAAATTCCAGGGCTGAATTCAGGTATTGCTTCTTAAAAGCCTGATTACTCTCCCGAATAGCTGTTAATAAACTTTTTGTGTTTCTTATTCTGTCATTGATGGATGGCAACGAGCTGTCTTGTGCGTTATCAACAATTGTTTTTAAATTCGCCAGACATAAATTAAATAAAGCGCCCTCATAATCCGGGTTTAATTGAAGCGCTTTATTAAATTGTTTAAAAGCCGGTTGAAACTCATGCAAAAATAAATATGCGCGTCCTAAGTTGTTTTGCAAATCTGCGTAATTCTCATTTTTCTCGATACCCTGAATTAGCACATCCCGCGCTTCCTGGAACATCCTTTTTTTTATATATGCAACTCCCAAATTATTATATCCTTCGGCAAAATCCGCATCAATCTGCAAAGCGCGTTTAAATTCTTCGATTGCTTCGTCAAATAAATTTTTTCCCAGGAAAACCATTCCGAGTTTATTATTCGAAAGTGCGTGCTGGATAGTAGCTACTTTTTCGGAAATATAAAATAATAATTCTAATTCTTCACTAATCCCTCTGTGTAATTTTTGTACCTCTATTTTTAGATCCTGACTTTTTAATTCGCCGTTAACCGGTACTGTTCTGCTGGTGATGACTTTTCCATTTTCAAAAACATTGGAGACAATTTTTTCACTGGGTTCTAAAAATTGCGTCTGAATGTGAAAACTTTTATCTCCCGCCTGGATATCACTGTTTAAACCGATGTTTTCCATCATCACACCTCAACATGCTGTTTTTAATTTATCTATTAGTTTGCTATTTACATTTTCAGGCACAAAGCAACTCACATCTCCTTCAAAAGTCGCCACTTCTTTAACTATCGAAGAATTCAAATAAGTATATTTTTCATGCGGCATTAAGAATACCGTCACCAAATTGTTAGACAACTTTCTATTAATGAGCGCCATCTGAAATTCAAATTCAAAATCTGACGTGGCGCGAAGTCCCCGAATTACCGCGGTCGCTTCCTTTTTTGAAACATAATCAACCAGAAGTCCATGAAAACTGTCCACGTCAACATTTTTTATTTTCCGCGTCGAATCTTTGATCATTTCAATTCTTTCTTCAATTGAAAAAAGAGGCGTTTTGGCTGAATTGGTGGTAACTGCAACGATCACGTCATCAAACAGCAATACCGCTCTTTTTATAATATCGATATGTCCATTTGTGATCGGATCAAAGGTTCCCGGGTATATTCCTATTTTCAATCTATTTATCCCTTTTTTTCATAAATCGTAACTGTGGAGTTACCCATTTTTTTATATTTTTTCAAACGGAGATTTTTTAATTCTAAATTATTTATATCGGTTGAACTATGTTCCAAAATAAATAATCCACCTTTTCTTAAGACGTCACTTTTATCAATCTTTTCCAGAATCTTTTGATAAATTGTATCAGAATAAGGTGGATCAGCAAAAATTAAGCCAAAATTATATGTTTTGTTACCTGCAAACTTCAAATAGTTAGCGGCATCTTTCCGAATAATTGAGCACTTTAATGCATAATTTACCAAATCAATATTTTTATGAATTAATTTTATAGCTTCAGATGATTTATCCACCAATGTGGCAGATTGTGCGCCGCGGCTCAATGCTTCAATTGAAATGTTTCCGGTGCCTGCAAATAAATCTAAAAACGTTACGTTTAATACAAAGTCTCCAATATAATTAAAAATAAACTCTTTGGTTCTGTCCGATGTTGGTCTGATCGATTTTCCTTTGGGGCTAAATAACACCCGCCCCTTACACTGACCTGCAATCACACGCATTTAATTTCACCGAATTAATCTTGATAACTTTACTATTATCCCAGGGCGGTGAAACAGCTTTTAAAATTAAAAATATTCTAACTTGAAATTATAAACAAATCATTCTAACTGATCACTAGGTCAAAAAGAAAACAAACCTTTTCTCCCGCAAAAATGAAATCCCACAGAATAAAACCATTACATAATTTATTTTCTGTTACCTGTTCGTTTCTGTGGGCTAATTTTCTAAATCATTCTAATCTGTGATCGTTTACAGATTACTCTCTGTATAATTCTATATTCATTACTAACGCAATATAAGGATTAGATAGATCAATATCATTTGCAATCAGTGAAATTTTTGAAAAGCTAATATTTAAATTTTCAGCTAAAATCTGTTTCAGAATAGATGTTGCATTTGCCTTCAACCCAAATGCTCTGAATTTTATGGGTTGAATAATTAAGCTGCCTTCACTTTTTTCAACTGCCACGTTAAATTGTTTCACTGTTAAATTAGATTCCTGGCACATTGTGGTCAGCTTTTGACGAAACTCCTCTGATGATAAAAACATTGGCTGTCGAGCTGTCCCTGTCATAGCGTCCTGGTTTAAGCTGCCATTAATTAATGCTTGATAATATTGTTTACCCTTGACATTTCTCTTATCCCTGGATAATATTTTTATCGTTGCTGAATTTATTCTTTGTTTTAACTGGGTGTTTACATTATCAATATCACCTTCTCTTGTTGCCAGCAATTCGGATAAAAATTTACCATCGCTATATGTAATCATTGTAAAATCAACATTAGCAGGAATTGTATTAACAATTTGTTCAATAGTATTTATTCCTACCTGGCACTGAATGACTTTCTCTTTTAACTCCGGGGAGATAGTTTCAGAAGGCAGTGATGAGTCAAATTCATCCGGCTGATCGATATTTGTTCCTGCCGTATCATCTTCTAACTGTGTCTCGGTATATGGGAAATCCTGTTGAGCTATTTCTTCTGTTTTTTCAGATTTAAATAAAATATAAGCGACGACAGCAAGTAAAGCAATCACAATAATAAATAAAATGTACACGCCGGCTTTGGACCCACCTTTCCTGATAACTTTCGTGTAGTCCTGGTTGTCCATCGTTCCGCCCTTCATGTATGAGCTTTGATCAAAATCGTTTGAATCCGAATCATAATTATCATTAAAATCTTTCTCATTATCGTCCTCAAACTGGTCTTGATCATCTCCAATAAGATTAATATCAACCATGACTTCTCCTTAAATAAAGTTATCAAGTAGAACTTAGTAATTTAATAAATAATAAAATGAAGCGCTTTTTTACCTGAGTGCTGAGCCAACGCATACTGTAAATGTTTCCGGATGTGATGATATTTTTTCATCAACATTGACATTCGGACCAATAAATACATTTCGGAATGGATTGGTTTTATCAATCCTTACGTTGAAGCTATTTTGGAATTTTTCCAGGGCCCCGTCTCTAACATTATCACCGTATAAAAAGATCCTGCTAAATCCTTCTACACTATCTCCTAACTGGTGATCCTGGATAATTCTTTTTAGCTCTCTATAAATAATTTTCGCCATTTCATTATCATCGATTGATTTAAAGCTGTCTCCCTCAATCCCTAATTTGGATAAAGGAATATCCTGTGAAAAATAAAACTTTTTATCTTTCAAGATCGTGAATTGAATTCCCTGAAAATCAATTTCAATTAAACAAACCAATTCACCTGCTTTTAAATCATAATTGTTTTCAACGGCTCTAATGGCTGCAAAAAGCTCTAATTCTATTACACGAACAGAAATCTTTGCCGCGGAAAATAATTTTTTTAATTGCTGAATTATTTTTTGTCGTACAGAAACAATTATTATTTCTTCTGTTGTTTTTCCGTTTGAAGAATCTAATTGTTGAAAGTCAACAATATATTCATCGTCCGGGGAATAAGAGAATTGTTTAACTTCCCAATTAACCTGGTCTATCAGTTCATCCTTTGAAAGATTTGAGTCAACCGGGATTATTTTTACAAGTGCAAAAGGATTCTCCAAAGTAAAAATAGCTTGTTTTGGTTCAGCCTTAAAAACATTAAATATTTCAGAAATTTGGTCACCAATTTCTGTCACTTGAGAATCATTCTGGATTGAATTTAAATCTAAGCTTGTATCTAAATTAACCTGAATAAGACTATTGATACGAAATTGACCGGAAGACGATTTTTCAATTTCAACCATTTTAAAATTATTTCTTTTTAAATATATGCCTAACCGTACTTCTTCTTCGTCAACTTTGTTCATAGTTTGTTCCCCTATTTGCACCCCCTGCTTATATATTTGTTAAGGTTTAGGTTGTAACATTGCAATAGTGCTTTTTCTAACACAAATTTTATGTTTTAGACAAAGTTGCAGTAGCAGTGGCACTACAACAAACAAAGCACTGAAGCAACTGCTGCTTTTCGGGTTCATAGTTACTTTTAATCCTTAACAAGTATACTTTTCTCTTAAGTTATTCGCATTAATAAAATGGTAATCAATCAAAAATTATTAAAGCCAGCTCTTTTCCCCGGTTTCAGTAATTTTGCCGTGATTCTTTAAACGTAAATGCCCAAAATTGTACTTAACAAAGTCACCTTTATTCGCTTCAATATCTGTTGAGTCCAAAGGACATTCGATATTAACATATTTTATCACATTTGTGTCAATTACTGTTACATGATATTCGCGCCCTACTGTTGGACAGGTTATCATGTTATCCAATGTGTGCGCCACAGAGCTATCTACTATTTCAGCCCATTTTCTATTCAACGCATAAAGCGTATCTACGATAGAGCCTGTCGTTATTTCCGGCATCATTCGTGCAAAAACAAGAAATAAAGAATCATCATCTTTTATTGGCTGGTATAAATCAAAAGAGGAAAACTCTTGCTTTAATTCCTTTAAAATGTAAACATCGCTGCTATCGGTTGCTCTTTTTGTTTGAACAGAATCGGCAAATTCAGTATTTTCAAACCTGTTAAGAATAACTCGAGCCAAATTTGAATCGTAGTTTATCGTTTCGATAATAGCATAAAATAATGTATCGGCATTTAGATTTTCAATAACTTTTGCCGCTTGAGAATCTATTTTTGTGATGTGCTCGATAATATCTTCAGCCAGGGCTGTATCTGCATAAAAGTAATCCACTATCGCTTCTTTTGTACTGTCGTTTTTAATGAACGAAACAAGTCCTGGCAGACTGTCTGTATAAGTATTATGAAACTTCTGATATACTAACTCAGCTTTCAGAATACGATCCATGTTTGTTCTACAGTCAGCTGTGTTTTGTTCTTCTTCATCCCAAACTTTTTTGGGATATAAAATTGTAACGATTAAACCAACAACTAGAATTACGGCAATAATTTCAAGAAGATTAGAGCCTTTTGCTTTATTGCGTGCCATCTTCCCTCCTTAAATAGTTCAAGAAAAATAGTTAAATATTATTTATTATATTACAAGTTAATTAATTGTTTAAAGTTTCCTGACAGATGTACATATTTTAAATTCACTGAAAAAGGCTGAGGCGAAGCAAGATATCAGATTAAAGGATATTTCTCCCTTCGCCTTTGCCTCAGCCTCTGCACTTTAGTGCGCTACGTATATATATTTAATAAATGAAGATAATTTCTTTTTTCCAATACCTTTTACTTTTAATAACTCTTCCGGGCTGGAAAACATTCCTTTAGTTTTCCGATATTCAATGATCCTGTCTGCCAAAACAGGACCAACACCTGGCAAGAGTATTAATTCATCGAATCCCGCCTTATTTATATCAACTGATCCTGTTTTTAAATTTACTTTTTGTGTTTTTGCGCTTTGTTTTTTGCCCTGTGAATTATTTTTTTCATCAACCAACAAAGAATCGATGGTTTTTGACTTTTCAATTAAATGATTCTTTATTAAATTTAATTCATCTTGGCTGTTTGGTTTAAATTCTTCTTTGGTATAAAATAATCTAATTCCGCTTCCGATTAGAAGACCCGATATTAAAAAAACAAAAATAATTTTTTCTTGTTTAGTTAAAAAGTCTATCATTCAAAAAGCGCTTCTTTCACTTTTTTAAAAAAGCTTTTATCCCCGGTTGGCGGATTTATATTGTCCTGTTCAGACAACTGTTGAAAAACTTTCTTTTCGTTTTCAGATAATTTTGTAGGCGTCCACACAATTACCCTGACTAATTGATCCCCGCTGCCATACTGGTTGAGATGGTGAATCCCCTTTCCTCTCATTCTTAATATTTTACCCGATTGAGTGCCTGGCGCGATGTTCAGCTTTGCTTTACTTTTTAATGTTGGCACTTCTACGTTATCGCCCAAAGCAACCTGGCTGAAACTCAAATAAAGGTCATACAGAATATCATCTCCATGCCGCTCAAACTGCGAGTGTTCTTTCTCTTCCATAACCACAATCACACTCCCGGCTGAACCACCCCGCGCCCCGATATGCCCTTCTCCATTCAAGGTCAGATAATTGCCCGTTGAAACACCCGCAGGGATATTTACAGAAATTGTGTTTTCACCCATAACCCTGCCATCACCGGAGCAATTTGTACATCGGTCCTTGATAAGTTTTCCTTCACCGGCGCATTTGGGACAGGTTGTTACATTTATAAACTGGCCAAAAATTGTTTTGGAAGCCTGTCTTATTTCGCCTGCGCCGTGACAATATGAACAATCTTCAGGAGAACTTCCTTCTTTTAAGCCTGTTCCTTGACATGTTTCACAACGAATGTATCGCCTCAGTTTAATTTTTTTTGTGATTCCTTCAGCAATTTCTTCTAATGTCAGTTTGAGATTTAATTGTAAATTCTGCCCTCGTGCTCGCGTTCTTCGAGACCTGGTTTGACCGGATGCACCAAACATATCACCAAAACCAAAGCCTTCCGACATAAACGTTCTCAATGCATCACTTAAGTCGAATTCAAATCCGCCGAATCCACCACCAAAGCCTTCAAAGCCACCCCTTAATCCGCCATTTCCAAATTGATCATAGCGACCGCGTTTGTCCGGGTCTTTTAAAACCTCGTATGCTTCTGATACTTCTTTAAACTTTTCTTCAGCATGCTCATCACCGGAATTTTTATCCGGGTGATATTGCATGGCAAGTTTTCGATAAGCTTTTTTTACCTCATTCGATCCAGCGTCTTTTGAGATACCTAATACTTCATAATAATCTTTTGCCATATTCTTTTAATACGTATCCTTCTTTGTTTTTTTGCAAAACTTTTTCTAACCCAAATCAATTAAATATTACAACGCAAAGGCTAAGGCGAAGCAAGGTATGAGAATAAAGGATTTTCTTTCTTCCTTAGCCTCAGCCTTTGCACTAAAGTATTAAAACCTGCTCTTTGGTACGTTGGGTTTTATTTATTCACAACTACCTTTGAATGTCTGATTACTTTGTTTTTCAAAAGATATCCTTTTTGGATCTCCTCTAAAACTATGTTTGAGTCTTTATCCTTATTTTCAATTTGCATTAAAGCTTCATGAAATTCCGGATCAAAGGGAGTATCTATTGATTCTAATGTTTCTAAACCTTGCTTTTTAAATGTTGAAATCAACTTCTGATATATTAAATTAATTCCTTCTTTAAAAAATTTGTCGTTTTTCTTTGTTTTTTCAGCGCTGTCAGAATTCAGAGATCTTTCAAAATCATCTATTATTGGAAGCAATTCTATAAAAAGATTTCTGTTTGCATTTTCAATCAAATTAACAAAATCTCGCTCGCTTCTCTTTTTGAAATTATTAAATTCTGCAGCCATTCTTATATATTTATCGTTTGCTTCTGCCAACTCTTTTTTTAAATTATCGACGTCCTTTTTTAATTTTTTTATTTTACTCGATTCTGCTGATTTCTTAGTTGCGGGTTTTTTTGTCGCTGTTTTCTTTTTTGATTCCTTGGTATCATCATCTTTAGTCATAAATTTCGTTTCCTTCCAACTTAACTTCTGTATTCTTCTTAAAAATTAATTTCAACTTCATTTCGATTAACTAAATAAATTATTGAGCCCCCTGGCAATATAATCAACCAACCCACTCAATTTCTCGTATTTCATCCGGGTCGGCCCAATCACCCCCAATGTACCGGTAATATCACCTATTTTGTAATTTGTGGAAATTAAACTACAACTATCCACTAAGGTTTCATCATGTTCTTTTCCAATAGTAATAGAAACTTTTTCTTCTTCTTTAGTTGAACCTTTTATTATTTGTATCAATATTTTTTGGTTATCAATAAGCTTTAAAATATTGCCTAAGTTCCCGGATTTTATAAATTCCGGCTGTATAAAAATATTTGACGTGCCCTTAAAATGAACATTATCTTCTTCTATTATAAATATTTTATTGGCTGACTTTGTAACTTTTTCAATGATCTTTTTATCGCCATAATTAACATCGCGCATTCTTTTATTAATTGAATTCCTTATCTGTTGTAACGTTAATCCTGCCAGCCGTTCATTTATAATTCGTTCCGTTTCAACAATTTTATTTGAAGGAATATTATAATTGAACTCCATCAAAATCTTTTTAACAAAACCTGAAGAAACCGAAACAATGACCAGTAATTTACGCTCATTAAGGATAACTAACTCTAATTTCTTAAATATTCCCTTGTCAAATTTAGGAGACAATACAACGCCAAGTTGATTAGAAATATCTGAAAGACAATCACAGGCTTTTTCCAGAATATTTTCCACATTCTTATTTGATGCCTGCTTCAAATCATAATCAATTTTATCTTTCTCTAATTGGGTTAATCGCTCAACCTTCATCAATCCATTAACATAATAACGGTAACCTAAATCAGTGGGAATTCTTCCTGCCGAAGTGTGAGGATGAGTAAGAAATCCTTTGTTTTCCAAAGACATCATTACATTTCTAATTGTTGCCGGACTGATATTGTTTTTATTCTCTTTAGCAATAAATTTTGAACCTATTGGAGAAGCGCAGTTTATAAAATTTACTACTATCGAATTTAAAATTGCACGTTCTCTGTATGTAAGAAATACCGTTCCCATTCTGCCTTCACTGTAAAAAAATTAATTCCTTATATTGTTAATAAAATAAAATGATAAAAATAGTTTAATATAAGTTAAGATAATAATTTTTAATTCTTTTGTCAAGTAAAATTTCCACATTAAGCATGATAATAGCACGAATGGTACAAACATCGACAAAATTTTGTCTCTGTTTAGTATAATGGAATATTGGAGTAATAGATTATCGGAGGAATGGATTTCCCAATAATCCAACACTCCATTAATCCAACAGTCCTTTTCTCAATAGTGACGTGCGGTTATTAGTATTGTTAAAATATAACTTGGCTTTTGACTATAATTTGGTTATATTAATACTTGAGATCATTTAACCGTTTTCTGTGTAACATTTTATTCTATCAATTTTCTTTTTGGAATCCATAATTGGCTGAAATTTGCCGTTTCTTTGGAATCATTATTCAAATGTTTGGGAATGATCATAATCCTCCGCATTTTCACGCTGTCTATAACGAATATCGAGCCTTGATTAATATAAATACTGGTGAATTATTAGAAGGTGAGTTACCGGTTAAACAACTGAAATATGTTCAAGTTTGGGCAGATATTCATAAAGATAAATTATTAGATAATTTTAATTCATTGAGAGCTGAAATTCAAACTTATAAAAAAATTATGCCTTTAAAATGAAATGGATTAAAGAAATAATCGATGTTTTTCCATATTCTGTAATTAGTTTATGGGATGATAACCAGATCAGAACTACTGATTTAACATATTTCATTCAAACTAAAGCAAAAAATCCCAATAATTCTTATGCTCAATTGTTAGATGAAAAAAGGTTTCTTGAAGTTAAGTGTGATGGAACAACAATCTATTGGGAGAATGGAATACAAATACAAGATATTGATGGTACAATTATACCTGCACCTTTAGATATTGATCCTTATATACTATATAAAATGAGCACCTTAAATATTGAAAATTTAGTAGATGCGAATTTACTCTCATAATTATAATGTCTTATGGTGTTCTGTTTTTTATAATCATTAGCTGAGTTGGGTACACAGCCCAACCCTGATGCCGATTCCCAACGACTTGACAGAATGAAGTACTGAGTAAGTGATAGAAGTAGTGTCAATTACACTTTGGAAGATCTTGCAACTTTCAATTATCAGCTCTCAAATTATCCCAACTGGTAAAATTATTGTTGATAGTTGACCCTTCATAACTCCCGATTATATTTACATACAAAAAACTTCGTAAAGTAATTCAACCGAAGACCTGACGTCTCAAAGAATGAAACGCCGAATAGATTTGCGGATAAATATATTAACATGAGTCTTTATTCGTATTGTTTGAATAGTTAATTGTATTTTGTAATTAAACTTTTTATTTTTCTTATTGACATTAACATATTTTTTTTTAAATTAAACTATAAAGTATTTGTTTTTCTGCTTTGAAAAATTGTGGATAAACTTACCGGGGTTGCTTTTTCTTTCTTTGTTTTTTTCCTATATTTTTTCTTTTTTTCTATTTTATTTTTTTTGTTGGTATAATTTACCGTGTTACTTATTATATTTTAAGACATTAAAACTAATTTGGTTTTTCGTAATAAAAACCAATGAATTATAACGGTTTTATTTTTCTTAGTAATCAGAAATCCATATTTTTCAATTTATTACTCTATTTGTGTTGACAACTTGTGGATAACTCAATTTAACATATAAATAAGGTGGCTGCAAATGGAAGTCAATCACGTTGATATCTGGTCTGATTTTTTAGACAACATCAGGGAAAAATTGTCTGACCAATCTTACAGTACATGGTTTAAGCCAATTGTACCTCTCAATTTTGAACAAAACAAATTAACCGTTCAAATTCCCAGCCAGTTTTTTTATGAATTTTTAGAAACTCATTATCAGGAAATAATTAGAAGTTCACTCAAACAAACATTGGGTGATGGTGTAAAACTTATTTACTCTGTGGTAATGAATGATAAGAACGAATTATTAAATGATAACAACAAACCTTTGCAACTTCCCTCTAAACCGGGGTCTGTTTCAATTGATACAAATTTTGAAAGCCATCTGAACGACCGCTATACATTCGATAGTTTTGTTGAAGGTAGCAATAACCAATTTGCCAGGGCCGCCTCTTTTGCAGTAGCACAGGCGCCGGGTGACACAACCTTCAATCCTCTCGTTACTTATGGTGGTGTTGGATTAGGAAAAACGCATCTTATTCAGGCAATAGGAAATTACATAAAACAAAATGGTAAAGTTGGCAAAGTACTCTACATTTCCAGCGAAAAATTTACTGTGGACTTTATCGACTCCATTAAAAATAATAAAACAACCGACTTCAGTAATAAATATAGAGGTGTCGACGTTTTAATTGTAGATGATATTCAATTTTTTACAAACAAAGAACGCACACAGGAAGAATTTTTTCATACTTTTAATACATTACATCAAAAGAAAAAGCAGATCATACTAACCTCAGACCGCCCTCCAAAAGAGTTGAAAGGAATTGAAGAGCGGTTAATTTCCAGGTTTCAATGGGGATTGGTTGTTGATATCCAGCCACCGGACCTTGAAACACGAATAGCAATCCTGCAAAAAAAAGCTGAAGAAAATAAACTGACGGTGCCAAAAGAAATTATCAATCTTTTTGCCACTAATATTACTTCCAACATTCGTGAATTAGAAGGTTCATTAATTCGCCTGTTAGCCAAATCGTCACTTGATAGCAAAGATATTACTTTAGACCTGGCAAAAAATGTTTTAAAAGATCTCAGTCTTGGAAAGAAAAAAGATATCAACATCGAAGAGATACAGCGAATAGTATGCGATCACTACAGCATCCCCGAAGATTTAATCAGGGCAAAAAACAGAAAAAAGGAAGTTGCTCAAGCTCGACAAATATCCATGTATTTGTCTAAAAATATGACAAACAGTTCTTACAAAACCATTGGTTTGCACTTTGGCGGTAGAGATCATTCAACAGTTGTTCATGCCATACAAACAATTGTAAAAGCAAAGAAAACTAATAAAAAAATTAAGAATGACTTAAAAGTGCTTGAACGAAAAATAGATATCGAGAGTATCTAAAAAGGACAGGCAAAGGTAAAGGTAAATAAAAAACTTTACCTTTACCTGTCCTTTCTATTTTATTGTTTATAATAAAAATATTTTTGCACATCCGCCAGCTTACGGAGAAAATAACCTTTTTTTCCTAATTAATGTCTGTCAGAAAAAGCCCGGTTTTTGTCATTCCGGCAATCTTTTAAGCCGGAATCTCCTTGTAAAACAGAATAGATTCCCGCTAAAAACATGCGGGAATGACATCTCGGACAAACACTAATTACAACAACCTTTTCTAAAAACTTTATAATACTTATCAACACCTCTCCACAACAATTATCTTAAATAATATTATAACTTATTTAAAAATAAATATTTTTTGACATTGAAGTTATCAACAACTTATCCCCACTTTTTCATAAATATATTTGGATTCAATGTTGATAACTCATCTTTTTTCCAATTAATATCTCTCTTACTTTTCCACATGTTTATAACTGTATAAATTATTAACAGGTTATTCACACATTATCACCAGTTATCAACGTCGATCATTTTCTTATAATGTCCTAATTATTATAAAAATAAATCATGTTAAATAATGTTATCAACATAATTCACACTACTACTATAACTACAAACTAATAATTTTTTTTAAATACTTATTTAAATATAATCCAATTTAATAAAAAAAAACTTTTTAAAATAAAAAAATATTGATAATTAAGTTTTTATTTCTTATATTTAAAGATATTGTTTTTTGAATAATAGTACTGAATTATAAAGGAGATTAAAATGCACTTTACAGTATCTAAGGGTGTACTGCAAAAGGGGCTGCAAAAAGTCGTGGGAGTTATTCCGACAAAAACAACAATTCCCATTCTGGAGAACGTTTTACTTGATCTACAGGGCGAAAAACTTAAGATAACCGGAACTGATTTAGAAATTTGTATTTCTACTGACATATCGGTTAATGGTACCCTGGATGGATCATGCGCAGTTCCTGCCCGCTCTTTGAATGAAATTTTGAGAGAACTACCGGAACTTCCGCTCGATATTCAACTGGAAGATGGAAACAAAATAACCATAAAAACACAAAATGGTTTATATCGTTTAGGCAGTCAGCCCAAAGAAGAATTTCCCAGTATTGTACTGGAAGATAGCGAAGGGCAATTGGATATCGATGCCGGTTTATTATCAAGAATGATCAATAAAACAGTCTTTGCAGTTTCGACAGATGAATTAAGAGCAACATTAATGGCAGTCTATTTTCAGTTTTCTGCTGAAGAATTAAGATGTGTTGCCACTGACGGACATCGACTGGTAAAAATAATTAATTACCAGGTAAAATCTCCTGATTTTCATAAAGACGTTATCGTTCCAACCAAAGCGCTTTCCCTGATCTTAAAGAATATTGAAACAATTGAAGATCCTGAAAAAATTAATGTCAATCTTTCCATTGGGGAAAATCACATCATTTTTAATATGCAGGACACGCTCATTTATTCAAAACTCATCGAAGGGCAATATCCTAAATATGAAAACGTTATTCCCATTGACAATGACAAAAAGTTGACTGTTGATAAAACTGAACTGTCAGCAGCGGTGCGTCGTGTATCCATTTTTTCAAACTCTTTCACACATCAGATCAGGTTTGCCGTAGATGGAACGAAAATGAAAATTAGTTCCGAAGATGTTGAATATGGCGGCGAAGGGAATGAAGTAATTAATGTTAAATATGATGCTGATAGTTTGGAGGTCGCTTATAACGGTGTTTATGTCATCGATCTGTTAAAGCACATCGATACTGATGAAGTGAATTTTCTTTTAAAAGATTCAGTGAGCGCTGCTATTGTTACGCCATCGACTCAGAAAGAAAAAGAAGATTTGATGATGTTGATTATGCCGATACGATTAAGTGAGGATTAATCTTTCAGTATGATTTTGACTTCGCTTGAAATGATCGATTTCAGGAACTATGAACAGGAAAAAATAGATTTTGCTGATCAAAAAAATTTTCTTTTTGGAAATAATGCCCAGGGAAAAAGTAATTTATTAGAAGCGATTTATTTGTCCTGCTTGTCAAAAAGTTTCCGAACATCTCACGAGAAAGAAGCAATAGCATTTTCTAAACAAAATTTTATTCTAAAAGCTGAATTTAAGTTTGATAACGGGAACAAACAAAAAGTAACCCTGTTATGTTCTAACAATAAAGGGAAAGAAATTTCCGTAAATCGAAAAAGAATTAGTAGAATTTCAGAGTTTATTGGCAATTTTCCTGTTGTCCTTTCTTCCCCGGAAGAATACAATTTAACGACCGGTCCGCCACCGGAGAGAAGAAAATTTATTGATATTTTATTGTCCCAGGTTTCAAAAAAATATATTCATTTTCTCATTGAGTATTTTAGAATTCTTAAACAAAAAAATGCAATCTTACAAAAATGGAAACAAACAGGAAAGCAAAATCAAATCGAGTTGGAACCATGGAATGAACGATTGGTTGAAATCGGCAGCAAAATTATTGACTTTAGAAATAAATTTTCAGGACAACTCTCCATTAATATCAAGGACATCTACTCCAAATTAGTTAAGAATAATGAGCAATTGGATTTTACCTATCACCCGAACGTTGAATTTAACAGTTCCGAAGAAATTGAAAGTTGTTTTGAAAATAAATTAAAACAACTTTTTTATAAGGAAGTGCAACGAGGAACAAGCCTTGCCGGTCCCCATCGCGATGACTTTATTTTCAAAATCAATGGGCATGACTTAAAGAAATTTGGCTCACGCGGGCAACATAAAACTGTTTTAATTTCCTTAGCTGCTGCTGAATACGAATTGATCAAAAAATTGACTGAAGAAACGCCAATTTTGTTAATTGATGATTTATACTCCGAATTAGATGTAAATAGAGAGAATAACATTTTAGATTTGCTTGAAGGATTCGGTCAGGTTTTTATTACTTCCACAGAAATCCATAATAAGGATTCAAAAGAAGAAAAGAGTAAACATTTTTTTGTAAAGAGCGGTACTGTACAGCCAGCGTAAAAATTATACTCATTAACGAGTAAAAAATGAAAACATTACAACAGGCAATAAATAAATTAATAAAAGATTTGGGAATTGAAAATAGGGTATTAGAAAATCAAGTATTAAATGAGTGGTCATTAGTAGTCGGGAAAAGAATCGCAGAAATAAGCACAGCAAATAAAATTGAAAACAAGGTTTTAATAGTAAAAGTATTGAATAGCAGTTGGAGAAACGAACTACTTTTTCATAAAAGAAACATCATTGATAAATTAAATAAAAAAATTGGTAAAAGGATGGTCGAAGATATAAAGTTTTATTAAGGTAACCGGGAAATTAGGTAATTAGTTTATTGGGAATTAGAAATAGGGATTATTTTTTTATTAACCAATTTCCATATTACCAAATTACCTTTTCTTCTTACCCTACTTTAAAGACTTCAGTTAATTAAATTATAGAGAGGTTTTTTTTATGTCAGAAGAGCAACAAGACATATTTGAAGAAAATTCAAACCAATATGACGCCAGTCAAATTACGATATTAAAAGGATTGGAAGCGGTCAAAAAAAGACCGGCAATGTACATTGGCGACGTATCCATTCGCGGACTTCATCATTTAGTTTATGAGGTTGTTGATAACAGTATCGATGAGGCGTTAGCTGGTTTTTGTGCACAAATAGATGTGGCGATCGAAAAGGATAATTCGATTACAGTGATCGACAATGGTCGTGGAATACCAGTGGATCTCCATAAGGAACAGAATAGATCTGCATTGGAAGTTGTCATGACAATGCTACATGCCGGTGGAAAATTCGACGATAAGTCATACAAAGTATCGGGTGGATTACATGGTGTGGGCGTTTCTGTAGTCAATGCTCTCTCCGAGTGGTGTGAAGTTGAAGTCTATCGCGATGGTAAAATTTATTACCAGAAATATGATCATGGATTTCCTGTGGCTGATGTAAAATCCAAAGGAAGTGTTAATAAAACCGGTACAAAAACAACATTTTTAGCCGATAAAGAAATATTCAATAAAGTGAATTTTAATTATGATATATTATGTGAACGATTGAGAGAGTTAGCATTTTTAAATAAAGATTTGACAATCAGAATAAAAGATAAACGGACAGACCAAGAAAAAACCGATACATTCAAATACAAAGGTGGTATTGTTGAATTTGTAAAATACCTGGATCAGAATCGTGATCCGATTCAAAAAAAGGTAATTTATTTTGAAGGTGAGCGGGATACCGTCCCTGTTGAAGTTGCGTTGCAATATAATAATGGCTATACGGAAAACATTTTTTCCTACGTAAATAACATTCATACTATTGAGGGTGGTTCACATTTAGTGGGATTTAAAGCTGCACTTACGCGAACGCTTAATACTTATGCCACGAAAAACAAATTATTAAAAAATGAAAATTTCACCTTATCCGGAGAAGATGTCAGGGAAGGCTTGACAGCAATTCTCAACATTAAACATAGGGAACCACAATTTGAAGGACAGACAAAAACAAAATTGGGCAATAGCGAAGTAAAAGGAATTGTGGAAAGTATTGTTGGTGACGGTTTGTCCCTGTTTTTGGAAGAGAATCCTTCAGTAGGTAAAAAGATAATAGAAAAAAGTGTGGCTTCCGCGCGTACGAGAGAAGCAGCGAGAAAAGCACGGGATTTAGCACGCCGGAAAACAGCTTTGAACGGCAGCGGTTTGCCGGGTAAGTTGGCAGATTGTTCCATAAAAGATCCCGAACATTGTGAAGTATTCCTGGTTGAGGGCGACTCTGCAGGTGGTTCGGCTAAACAGGGAAGAGATAGGAGATTTCAGGCTATTCTACCATTAAAAGGTAAAATCCTAAATGTTGAAAAAGCCAGGTTGGATAAAATTCTATCAAACGAAGAAATAAGAATAATTGTTACCGCCCTGGGAACTGGTATCGGCGGAGATGTTTTTGATGTATCAAAATTACGCTACGGAAAAGTTATTATTATGACTGATGCCGATGTGGACGGAGCGCATATTCGTACTTTGCTGTTGACTTTCTTTTTCAGATATATGAAAGAGTTGGTAGAGTTGGGTCATATTTATATCGCTCAACCGCCATTGTATCGTGTGAAAAAGGGAAAACAGGAAACCTATATTTATGATGAAGATGAACTGGAAAAGGCGGTCAATCGTTTGGGCAAAAATGGCGTTAATATTCAGCGATATAAAGGATTAGGAGAAATGAATCCGGATCAGCTTTGGAAAACTACTATGGATTTGGAGACACGAACTGTACTACAGGTGACTATTGAAGAAGCTGCCGCTGCTGATCTGATCTTTTCAACTTTGATGGGAGATAAAGTTGAACCGCGTAGAAAATTCATTGAAGAGCATGCGAAGTATGTTAAGCATTTGGATGTGTAGATCCTTTGTCCAACTAAAAAAATACGCATAACCCAGCGCACTAAAGTGCAGGCGAAGGCTGAGGCAAAGGCGAAGGAAAAAAAATTCTTAATCCTTTAATCTTATACCTTACTCCGCCTTAGCCTTTTTGATGTAAGAGTTAAGTGATCTGGGTTAGAAAAAACTTTTGCACAAAAAACAAAGATTCAACTGGTAATACTATAAAGGCGATGCACTCCGAATATTTTAAAGGTGAAAAAATGGGAAGAATTATTACACCAGTTAAAATAAAAAATTTAAGAGATCCGGATAAGTCCATTCATATTGATGCTATGGTTGATACCGGTGCTTCTTATATGATCCTGCCAAGCGCATGGAAAGAACGTTTGGGGGATTTGGATTTAATAGAAATTGCTGAATTGGAGACAGCGACACAAACAACTGTAAAAGGTGAAATCTGCGGACCTGTACAAATCCAAATTGAGGGCTTTCGAAGAATATATAGTGAAGTTGTTTTTGTGGATATGGAACCTGAAAATGGAAATTATGAACCTTTAGTCGGCTACATCGTTCTTGAGCTATCCCATGCTGCTGTTGACATGGTCGGTCATCGTCTGATACGTGTAAAACGAATGGATTTAAAGTAAGCATTATTAAAAACATTTAGAGAAACTACATAATAAAAAGTTTTAAAAATAATTTCCAACGGATTAAAGAACCCAACTGATAAATCCTTTGGATAAAAGGAAAAGAGATAAAATATGGACATAAAGAAAGAAAGAATTGTTCCAATTCATATAGAAGAAGAAATGAAAAATTCCTACATCGATTATTCGATGTCGGTAATCGTTTCACGAGCATTACCGGATGTACGGGATGGTTTAAAACCGGTGCACAGAAGAATCCTGTATGGCATGCAAGATCTCGGTTTACGACCAAATACAGCATTTAAAAAGAGCGCCAGAATTGTGGGTGAAGTACTTGGAAAATACCATCCGCATGGTGACTCAGCAGTTTATGACGCCATGGTTCGCATGGTTCAGGATTTTTCTCTTCGTTATCCCCTGGTAAATGGACAGGGGAATTTTGGTTCTGTGGATGGTGATTCTCCGGCAGCTATGCGGTACACAGAAGCTAAAATGGCGAAAATAGCTGAAGAATTGTTGAGAGATCTGGATAAAGATACGGTAGATTTTGCACCAAATTTTGATGAATCATTAAAAGAACCCACAGTTTTACCATCAGTTTTACCAACCCTGTTAGTTAACGGCTCTTCAGGAATTGCTGTGGGAATGGCTACCAATATTCCGCCTCATAATTTAACGGAAGTTGTTGATGCGCTGGTTGCGTTAATTAAAAAATCAGAATTAAAAATCGAAAAATTAATGGGGATTATTCAGGGACCTGATTTTCCGACAGGCGCTATAATTTATGGAAGAGAAGGAATTGACTCAGCATATCGAACAGGAAGAGGAAAAATTCTCGTTCGAGGCAAGGCTAACATTGAACAAACCCGGCAGGGAAAAGATAGGATAATAATTAGTGAAATTCCATACATGGTCAATAAAGCTAAATTGATCGAAAAAATGGCTGAATTGGTAAATAATAGAAAAATTGATGGAATTACTGAAATCCGGGATGAATCTGATAAAGATGGTTTTCGTATTGTCATTGAATTACGCCGTGATGCGCAACCCCATGTTATTCTAAACCAGTTATATAAACACACGCAGATGCAGGTTACCTTCGGTGTTATCATGCTGGCTCTGGTTGATGGTGTTCCACATGTCCTGAATTTACAACAAATACTACAACATTTTATTGATTTCCGCCATGGTGTTGTTGTCAGGCGAACGAAGTATGAATTGGACAAAGCAGAAAAACGAGCGCACATTTTAGAAGGATTAAAAATTGCGTTAGACAATATAGATGCAATAATAGCACTGATTAAAAAATCAAGAAATCCTGAGACTGCAAAAATAAATTTAATGAAACAATTCAAATTGTCTGAAATTCAAGCCCAGGCAATTCTGGATATGCGTTTGCAACGGCTGACCGGGCTCGAACGGAAAAAAATTGAAGAAGAGTATTTAGCAACAATAAAATTAATTAATAAACTGAAAGCAATTCTCGAAAGCAAACCCATGCGCATGAACATTATTAAAGAAGAATTGCTTGAATTAAAAGAAAAATATGGTGATGACAGAAGAACAGAGATCATTGAAAGTATTGAAGAATTTTCCATTGAAGATATGATCGCTGAAGAAGAAATGGTTATCACAATTTCTCATTTTGGTTTCATCAAAAGGTTTCCTGTTTCCGGTTACCGGCGGCAGGCAAGAGGTGGAACCGGTTCTTCGGGCGCTTCTACCAGGGTGGAAGATTTTATTGAGCACATGTTCATTGCATCAACCCACCAATACATTTTAATTTTTACGGATAAGGGAAAATGTTACTGGCTGAAGGTGCACGAAGTTCCCCAGGCAGGTAAAGGATCAAAAGGCAGGGCGATTGTTAATTTGCTGCATATTCAAAAAGATGAAAAAATAGCTGCCTTTGTGAATGTAAAAGAATTTGATAATGAACATTTTCTTATCATGGCGACTAAAAAGGGACTGGTTAAAAAAACAGTTCTTTCAGCTTATGGTAATCCTCGTCGTGGTGGAATAAACGCCATTAATATTCGTGAAGGAGATAACTTAATTACTGCCAAATTGACTGATGGCAACCAGGAAATTGTTTTAGGAACATTGAATGGTAAAGCAATTCGATTTTACGAATCTGATGTAAGAGACATGGGAAGAGGCGCGTCTGGGGTAATAGGAATTTCATTGGGGAAAGACGATCGTGTTGTTGGAATGGTAACGGTTCGGACTGATTCAACATTATTAGTAATTACCGAAAATGGGTATGGTAAACGTTCGCTGATCTCACAATACAGAATTACCCGACGCGGCGGTAAAGGAATTGTTACAGTTAATACAACTGATAAGGTTGGAAAAATGATCGCCATAAAGGAAGTAAGGGATGATGACGACGTAATGATCATTACTACTAATGGTAAAGTAATAAGACAGGCGATAAAACAACTTCGTAATATGGGGAGAGCAACCCAGGGAGTTCGTTTAATTCGTTTAGGAGAGAATGATCAAATCGGCGATGTTGCACGTATCATAAAAGAAAACAATTCGTGATTTTCATCACCACTTGTTAGGCACTTGTTAACTAACATTGAAGAGTTAGTTGTCGATAGGAAAATTGTTAGGTAATAGGGTAAAAAGGTAAATTGGTAATAAAAAAATCAACAGTATTATTAAAGCCCAATTACCCAATCAATTAATTACCCATTTACCTTTAAATTTAAAAAGAAGAGGAAAAAATGAGAAAAACCAATAATATCAAAAAAATGACCGGGGGCATAATTTTACTACTCTTTATTTTTGGATTATTTTTTTCCGTTGCAACCGCAGTTGATGAAACATCAAAAAAAGACAAAAAAGGATTAATAACATACAAAGATGGCCGCGTTCGGAAAAAAGAAATAACTGGTGAAGAGTGGAAACAAGCAGATGTAAATTCTTCCGTATTAACCGGGGACAGGGTGAGAACTTACAAGCGGTCCCGGGCAGAATTAGAGTTATTGGAATTAGACATGATCAGGATGGCGCCGGAGACAATAATTGATGTTGTAAAGTTATACGAAGAAACAAAAACACAGCAAAAAGAAACAAAGATCGCTCTGCAGAAAGGCGATATTTGGGCAAAAATCAAAAAGAAAGACAAATCCACAAAATTTGATATTTCAGCGCCTGTGGCAGTGGCAGCAATTACCGGAACAGTTTTGAGAATGGGCGTTTCTGCGGATTCATCCACTGAACTGAAAGTTTATAATGGAGAAGTGCAAATAACCAATGCGCCGGAAAAATCTAATATAACGCCAAAAACAATCGAACCTTACGAAATCCCCGGACCTTATGAAATAGAAGGACCACACGAAGTATCCATGGAAGAATGGGTTTATATTGTCAGAAACATGCAGAAAATTGTATTCGATAAAAAGGGCAAAATAACGCACGTGGGTGATTTTAATGCCAATGACAAAGATGAACAGTCGGATTGGGTAAAATGGAATTTGCAAAGGGATGGTTTAGGAAAATAGCTTTTGTTCTAAAAAAGTAAGTGTCATACCAAATAAATCGAAAGAATCTGAAATTAAAAATAAGATTTGAAAGATAATTTGGCAATTGGTTAAATGGGTAATAAAAAAGCTATCAGAATTACAAATTACAAAATTACCATTTTGGTGATATCTTATTTCAAATAAGAAATTTAAAATAAACGCACAATAATTTTTTTAATACTTGTGCGTTTTTTATTATTAATAATATTAATATTTATAAATACCAAAAGGATGACGATCATGTCTATAAATAACGATTTGTCGAAGCGGGGCGGGGTGGTATTTATAGCAATTAGTTATATATTATTTGTAAATACAGCATTTGCTCAAGATTTAAATCCTCCTTATCCAAGGATTGGACAAGTAAATTTCTATTCTGCAGGAGCAGGACCAACTATCTGGAAAGATCATGATTTAATAGCTATTCGTAATCATCGTGGAAGTGATGCTAGGGCGATTAAGGAAAAGAATCCTGATGTTCTTCTTTTAGGTGCGAGTGCAGTAGTTACTGGTGATGAGATGGAAATAATAGTTGGAGAGAAGTTTCCAGAAGAGTGGTTTGTACGTTGGGCTGATGGAAGCAAAATGCCTCTTTGGGGAGGATATTTAATGAATATGACCGACTATTGTCCTGAAGTAAATTTTGTATATGGTCAACAAAAATTTTATGAATTCGTGGCTTCATACTATAATGAAAATACAGACTGGAATTATTTCGATGGATTATTTTTTGACGGATGGATTTCAAATATACAATGGCTTACATCAAACTATGGTGATATCGATTTTGACAATGATGGTGTCGCTGACGGTCAAAGCGATTCATATAATAGATGGAATGATGCAAAAATTCTGGCGGTTGATGAGGTAAGGAGATTGACAGATAAGTTAATATTGGCTCATGAAGCAGGTGAAAGCTATCTTAATGGGAATGCGTTTGAATTTTGGACGCAAGCTACAGTTGCTAGTCGTGTAGAGAATTTTTTCAGAGCACAAAGATATGCTACTGATTGTGTAGCGCCACAAATAATTTATGCAAATAGCATGGCAGAAGGGAGTGGCGCGGTTTTTCGATGTGACTTTACATCGGCACAAATAGTTGATGCTTTCTTTGGTCATGATGAGGGTTCATTTGCGCATCGTTGGACATTTCTTCATGATGAGTATATGGCAAATCTTGGTTATCCGAAAGGACCTTATGAAACCCTGGATACAGGAGTATATGTTCGATATTTTGACAATGGAGCTATAATTACAAATATTTCCGGTGAAGCGAAGTCTGTGACAAGTTCTCAACTTACAGGAGGACCTTATTATTGTTTTAGAGGACAACAAACCCCGGAATTTAATAATGGTTCTGAATTTTCCAGGGTCGATTTTGAGCCATTCGATGGTATTTTACTTTTAGATAAACCGACTACTTTAATTACGCCAATTATTGTTGATAATATTGATAAAAATATGACATCAATTGGTCAAAACCCTGCTGAATATACTGGATCATGGATTCAAACTACGAATGCTAAGTATTCTTATAGTATTACCAGTTGAATCTTTGTTTTTTGTGCAAAAGTTTTTTCTAACCCAGATCACTTAACTCTTACATCAAAAAGGCTGAGGCGAAGGCTAAGGCGGAGTAAGGTATAAGATTAAAGGATTAAGAATTTTTT
>JADHVV010000163.1 GCA_016783825.1 Candidatus Zhuqueibacterota bacterium
AAAAAATTCTTAATCCTTTAATCTTATACCTTACTCCGCCTTAGCCTTCGCCTCAGCCTTTTTGATGTAAGAGTTAAGTGATCTGGGTTAGAAAAAACTTTTGCACAAAAAACAAAGATTCAACTGGTAATACTATAGGTAAAGGTAAAGAGGCAGGTCGAGATCAAGGTTAAGAAAAAGATGAGTCTGATTTTTTCTTGATCTCGATCTCGACCTTGCCCCCTGTGCCCGAAGGGTATTTGCCTTTACCTCTACCTTTCCATTAATTTCACCGATTCGACTATAATAACCAAAAAACATTAAAATATGAAAATAGCAATATCAGGAAAAGGCGGCGTTGGAAAATCAACATTGGCAGCAGCATTGTCTTTGCTGTTAGCTCGTCAGGGAGAAAAAATTCTGGCAGTTGATGCAGATCCGGATGCCAATTTGGCTTCTGCGCTCGGTATTCCGCAAGAAAAACAGAAAACAATTGTGCCCATCTCCCACCAGGCTGCATTAATTGAAGAACGCACCGGCGCAAAAGTTAAACAATACGGACAAATTTTTAAGCTCAATCCCGAAGTTTCAGATATTGCAGATAGCTATGCCACAATTCATGAAGGAGTTGCCCTACTCGTTCTGGGAGCAGTTGAACAGGGCGGCGGTGGCTGTGCCTGCCCGGAAAATGTTTTAATCAGAGCACTGGTTACAGATTTGATCCTGAACAAAGATGAAGCTCTGATAATGGATATGGAAGCCGGTGTGGAGCACCTCGGACGCGCCACTGCCCGCGGTGTTGATACAATGCTCATCGTTATCGAACCGGGCCAAAGATCGATTGACAGCGCCCAGCGAGTGATCAGAATGGCTGCAGAAATTGGGCTGCAAAATATTCAAATCGTGGCGAATAAGGTTACCGGAACGGAAGATGAAAATTTTATCAAACAAGCTTTTCTTGGAAAGAAATTGATTGGTTCAATTCCCTATTCTGAAGAAATTCGAAAGGCTGATCGAAATGATCAATCTGTTTTGGATGGGATGAGTGAGGGTTTGGAAAATATTTTTTCAGAAATTTTGAATCAACTAAAATTACAATTAAGTCCTAAACAATGAAATTGATGCACATTAAGCAAAGGAATTCGAGATTTTTATAAAAGGTCAATACCCTTCGGGCACAGGGTTAAGGTCGAGATCAAGAAAGAATTCCGAAATCTTTGTTTCTTGATCTTGATCTCGACCTTGATCTACTTTTCACTACCGGACACTTTTTATATTATGCCGGAACGAGTTGTCATTCCCGCATGTTTTTAGCGGGAATCTCCTCAATATTAATCAAATGGATGCCCGATAGAAGCACAGTCTGTATTTCCTTATATTATAATGTAACTGTACAGGCATTCGGGCATGACAAATTCCCAAAAAATGCCATTTTGCAAAAAGTGTCCGGTAGCAAGATCTACTTTTAACAATATCTGGTTTAGTCATATTAGGAAATAATGAATTGACTTTAATCCATCACAGAAGAAGAAAAAAGATGAGTTTTAAAATCGCCATAACAGGAAAAGGCGGCGTTGGCAAAACAACAATAGCCGGATTGCTCACATTACGATTGATCGCCCGTGGCAACAAACCGGTACTCGCAGTTGACGCTGATCCCAATACCTGTCTCGATGCTGCACTGGGAGTAAAAGCAGAAAAGTCGGTCGGAAGTGTCCGTGAAGATGCCAGGCAAGCTGCGGGTAAAGGAATGAGCAGCGGCATTTCCAAACAGCAATTATTAGAATTAAAAATAGCCGAAAGTCTGGTTGAAGCCGATGATTTTGATCTCATCGCCATGGGACGTCCCGAAGGTCCGGGATGCTATTGCTACGCCAACAATGTTCTAAAATCCGTGCTTTCGGAAATCACCTCCCAGTATCCTTACGTTGTGCTCGACAATGAAGCCGGACTGGAAAATCTATCCCGAAGGCTCGTTCAAAACGTGGATGTGTTGGTGATGGTAACCGATCCTTCCCAAAAAGGATTAGAAACAGTAAACAGGCTTTTTGTGTTAGCCACCGAGATGGGAATTGAGTATAACAAATTGGCAGTTATCATAAATAGGATGCGCACTGAAAAATTACCTAAAAGAATTTCTGAAATTAGAAAACAAGTTAGCGCAGATTTTTTGATTGGGCTTCCTGATGATTTAGAGCTGGCAAATGCTGCTGAAAATGGGAAAAGTTTGAAGTTGCTTTCTAATGGGAATAATGTGGTAAAAGAATTGGATGAATTTGTTGGGAAAATACTGGGAATATAGATTATGTCTATGAAATTGAAAGGATGATGCTTGTATGAGCCAGTTGAAATTACAATTGCTTCCACCAAAAGAAAATTTGAGAACGATCGAAATTTATAAACACCTCACAGAAGCGAGCCGGGCTTTAGCGGAATTAAAGGGGGAGTCCAAGACAATTCCAAACGAAACGATTCTGATTAATACACTCACATTACAGGAAGCAAAGGATAGTTCCGAAATTGAAAATATTATTACTAACCAGGACGATCTTTATCGGGCAGATGTTGATGACACATTCGATAATATAGCAGCGAAGGAAGTAAAGAATTATTCACTTGCTTTGAAACATGGTTTTGAACGAGTCAAAGAACATCGGTTATTGACCAATAACTATTATTCACTACCAGTTCGAAAGCATTCACCCCTTTTATGACGGCAATGGCAGAACCGGACGAATTATTAACATTCTTTACCTGGTTCAAAAGGGATTGTTGGATATTCCTGTGTTGTATTTGAGCCGGTATATCATCAAAAATAAAGGGGAATATTATCGCCATTTGCAAACAGTTAGAGAAAAAGGAGGGTTGGATAAGTGGATTATTTGGGTGCTAAACGGTGTGAAAGAAACCGCGGAAGAGACCATTCAATTGATTCAGGGAATCAGACAGTTGATGTCAGAGCAAAAAACAATTATTCAACAAAAGGCACCTAAAATATACAGCAAAGAGTTATTGGAAAGTCTTTTTCAGCATATTTATACAAAAATTTTATTTGTTGAAAAATCAATTCATGTACACCGAAATACTGCAGTCTATTATTTGAACCAGCTTTCTGATATTGGATTACTGGAAAAAATAAAACTTGGCAAAAGTAATTATTTTATTAATATTGAATTGTACAACCTGTTCAAACAAAGATATGCACAAAAATAGGTTTTTGTTGTGTATGTATCTTTAACATGCACAAAAAATGCTGTTTTTTGTGCATTTAAAAATAACGTGCACAAAAAATTGAATATTTTAGGCATGACGATGTTTATCAGTGTAATAGTAAAAAGCAAATTGAGAGTAATGAGAAAATAAAATATGCACAGTCTTATTTTAGAAATTAGCAAAAATCTAAAATAAGCGCTGGTGTTAGTTTAGAAAATGATAAAAAACTAAAATAAGAAATCTCATTATTTAGCGGATAATTTTCATGTAACAAGATGTAACTGAACGCTAAATATATTACATTGTTACCGTATAAGTTCTTAATTATCAATGACAATAGATGTGATAGGGATGTGACTAAACGGAGATAATGAAAATAGGAATCAAATAATTCTCAATTCTTCTCATGTCAATCCAGCAAAATCCAGTATTTCCTGTCAAAAAAAGTCCGGAGTATCAAAATGCCCAAAGAAGTAAAAAAAGCCGAAGACCGTGCCTGGGATTCTGCCTCGATTGAAACATTAATTAAGGCTGCACAGGAAAACGTTGATACCTGTTTCACACGAATGGACACGCAGCAGCACCAATGTAAGTTTGGCACTAACGGAATCTGCTGCCGCATCTGCCACATGGGTCCCTGCCGGATCACATCAAAAGCGCCACGCGGTGTATGCGGCGCTGATGCTGATACGATTGTGGCAAGAAACTTTCTTCGTGAAGTAGTGGGGGGTGCTGCTGCACATTCTGACCACGGCAGGCACCTGGTGTTGCTGCTAAAAAAAGTGGCTGAAGGGAAAGGCGGTGATTACCAGATCAGGGATGAAAAAGCTTTGCGTTCGGCTGCCCGTATGTATAAAATTGAAGAGAACGGTCGCAGCAGAGAAGAAATTGCACTGGAACTATCCGGCCTGTTTTTAAAAGAATTTACAGAGCAAGAAGAATCCCTGAAAACACTCTCTTTATCCCCGGTGAAACAACAGAGTATCTGGCAAAACCAGGGTGTGAGTCCAGCCGGAATTGACCGCATGGTAGTGGAATCCATGCACCGGACGCACATGGGCGTTGACCACGATTATCGCAACCTGCTGCTTCAGTCATTTCGCACCGCACTTTCGGACGGCTGGGGAGGTTCGCGGATTGCCACAATTGTATCTGACATTCTTTTCGGGACGCCAACGCCTGTTCGCAGTAATGCAAATCTCGGTGTTTTAGGAAAAGATACCGTCAACATTCTCGTTCACGGTCATGAGCCGGAATTATCAGAAATGCTGGCTGTTGCGGTGCAGACACCAGAAATTACTGACTACGCTAAAAAGGCCGGAGCCACGGGAATTACGCTTGCAGGTATTTGTTGTACAGCCAACGAAATTCTCATGAGACACGGCATACCCGTCGCCGGAAACTTTTTGCAGCAGGAATTGGCTGTTGTAACCGGCGCTGTGGAAATGATGCTCATCGATGTTCAGTGCTGCATGCCCAGCCTGCCTGATTTGGCTGCTGCTTATCATACTGAAATTGTTTCTACGACAGATATTGCAAAAACAAGGGGAGCGACCCATCTCTCATTCGATGAAGAAGACGCATTGAATTATGCTAAAAATTTGATTAAAAGAGCAATCGATAATTACAAAAACCGCAATCCCCAAAAAGTAGCTATTCCATCAACCTCAAAACCGATGGTAGCAGGATTCAGCGTTGATGCGATTAAATATATGTTGGGTGGGAACTTTCGCGCTTCTTTCAGACCTTTGAACGACGCCATCATTCAAAACAGGATTAAAGGCGTGGTGGGCATTGTCGGTTGCAACAATCCAAAATCAAAATTGGACGACTACATTAATAGACTCACACAAAAATTGATCAAAGAAAATGTTCTTGTTTTGAAAACCGGCTGCGCTGCCATTGCCTCTGCCAAAGAAGGAATGTTAACCCCGGAGACAGCGCTTGAACAGGCGGGTAAAGGTCTGCGTGAAGTCTGCGAGGCTGTTGGCATGCCGCCAATCTTACACATGGGCAGCTGTGTCGATAATTCGCGAATTTTGGAAGCTGCAACAGAAGTCGTTTTCGAGGGTGGATTGGGAGATGACCTGTCCCAAATTCCTGCAGTGGGAGTGGCGCCGGAATGGATGAGTGAAAAGGCGGTTTCCATTGGATGCTATTTTGTTGCTTCGGGCATCGATGTTATTTTGGGTTATCCTTTTCACATTGGTGGATCGGAAAATGTTACCCAATTTTTGAACGAAAAAACAAAAGATATTTTTGGCGGTTCTTTTCACGTATGCGAAGATCCCCAATTAGCATACCAAAAAATCATCAAACTTCTTGACCAGAAAAGAAAAAATCTTGGAATTGATAAAAAGGCTGAACGGAAATTGTATGATATGAAAGACAGGAGAAAACTGGATGTCAAAGCTCATTTGCAGTAGTGCAATAGATGGATCCATTGAATGGGTAGCCAAAGCAGAAGCGAAACTTGATGAAACAATAAAAAAGAAACAAGAGTCTTGCCCGGTGAATTTCCCAAACACCGCTTATTACCTTCCGGTAATCTATTCATTTACCGGCGAGAAAGCTGAAACCCTGGGCGACCTGCGCCGGATTTTACGGCGTGCAAAAGAACTGCTGCCGCAGCGACCTTCGGAAAAAGTGTGGCTGCCATATTTGGGTAATACACTCGATGCCGGTGTTGCAGCGCTGTTCGCCTGTGAGATCATAGAAGCCTGTAAATATTTAATCGGACCCAACCCGGAGGACGGAATTTGGCTTGGCGCTGCCAGCGATGTGATCATGCGGGAACGCGGCATCGAATTTGTTGATGGCACAGCGCCCGGTTTTGCTGCAATCACTGGCACGGCACCATCAAACGAAATTGCTGTAAAGATCGCACGCCAGCTTCAGGAAAAAAATCTTTATGTTTTTATGGGCGGCAGTTCCAACGGAAAACAATTTGCCGACCAATTGGCTGAAGAAGGAATACAACTTGGCTGGGAAACGCGTCTCGTACCTTTTGGCAAAGATGTTTCCGCACTCATTTATGCATTAGGATTTGCCAATCGAGCAGCGCTCTCATTTGGCGGTATTCAACCCGGAGATTCACTGGGGAATTTAAAATATAACCAAAACCGAATTTTTGCCTTTGTAATGGCTTTCGGTGAAGTTACTCCTGATAAATATGCTGTGGCTGCGGGAGCCATTAATTACGGTTTCCCGGTTATCGCGGACACGGATATTCCGGAAATTTTGCCGACCGGTGTTTGCACTTATGAACACGTGGTTTCTCAAGTACCTTATGATTCAATGGTTGAAAAAGCGCTTGAGGTGCGCGGCTGCAAAATTAAAATTACCAAAGTGCCAATCCCGGTGCCTTATGGAGCTGCGTTTGAAGGAGAGCGGATTCGTAAAACTGATACGCATGTCGAGTTTGGCGGCAACATTACACCGGCATTTGAATTTGTGTCTTCAGTGGAAATTAATCAAATCAATGATGGTGAAATAAATATCATTGGGCCGGATATTGATGAGGTTGAAGAAGGCAGTGCTTTACCATTGGCTATCTGGGTTGAAGTCGCCGGTAGAAAAATGCAGAAAGATTTTGAGCCGATTCTCGAACGACAAATTCATCACTTGCTGAATGGCGCCGAAGGCATCTGGCACATGGGGCAACGCGATATTGTTTGGACCCGTGTTTCTCAAAATGGATTTGCCCGGGGATTACGGCTGCGTCATTATGGTGAAATTCTTCATGCCAAACTGCTTTCCGACTATCCTGCCATTGTCGATAAAGTGAAGGTTACGATGATCACCGAATTAGATGAAGTTGAAAAAAGGCTGACTCATGCCCGCAAAGTTTACGATGAACGCAACCGCCGGCTCGAAGCTATGACCGATGATTCGGTTGATACATTTTATTCCTGCCTGCTCTGCCAGTCATTTGCGCCGGATCATGTTTGTATTATTACGCCGGAACGATTGGGACTGTGCGGCGCTTATAATTGGCTGGACGGTAAAGCTGCTTATGAAATAGATGAAACAGGGCCCAATCAACCGGTTAAAAAAGGTGACTGTCTCGACCCGGTAAAAGGCGTTTGGCAGGGAATTGATGATTATGTTTATGTGAACAGTCACAAAAAAGTATCCAGTTTTTGTGCCTACTCCATCATGGATCGCCCGATGACAAGCTGTGGATGTTTTGAAGTTATTTGCGCGTACGTTCCCGAATGCAACGGCGTGATGGCTGTGAACAGGGAATTTCAGGGCGATACACCGGTGGGCATGACCTTTTCATCACTGGCAGGAAATGTCGGCGGCGGTCAGCAGACACCGGGATTTGTGGGCGTGGGAAAAGTGTTTCTTACTTCCAAAAAATTCCTTTTCTCCGAAGGAGGCTACAAACGGTTGGTATGGATGCCTAAAGAATTAAAAATACTTCTTGAAGACGATCTTAAAAAACGATTCACTGAACAGGGAGTTCCTGATCTGTTAGACAAAATCGCCGATGAAACTGTAGCCACCGAAGCGCATGATGTCCGTTCCTTTTTGGAGAAAGTCGGGCACCCAGCCATAAAAATGGAAGACATGGGCAATTTTGCACAATCAGAAACAACGGTGACAGCACCAGAAAAGCCGATCGAAAAAGTTGCTGGTTCAATACCAGGTGAAGAAAGAACAGACGTAAAACCGGAAACGATGCCGGAAAAAGAAAGCCCCGCTCAAATATCTGAAAATCTAATTGAAGAAATCAAAGCACAAATTACCCGGGAAGTTTCCGAACAATTAAAAACTTCAATTACAAAAAATATTGTTCAGGAAATTATTAAAACGCTCAATGATAAATTTCTTGGCAATGGAAAAGATGCTATGATTTCACTGGAATCTTCTTCATCGGAAAAAATAGATGAAAAAGAATCCGAAGAAACTATTGAGCCTGCAAAAGCAACTTTTGAAATCAAACATCAAGGTCCATCTGCTGCTGAACGGTTGGCAGAGGTAAAGACTTTCACGATCAGAAAAGAAAAGAATGAAATCCCAATTTGGACGGTTAAACTTGGCGCTACAAAAGCAGAGGGCGGAACGCGCGGGAAAACCTATACCGTTGGCGGCGCAACCTGTATGCCGTTTCATCTCTGGGAAGGTGAGATGCCATTTCGTCCGCTTGTTGCAATGGAAGTGTTTGATTCGGTAAGTGAAAAGTACCCAAAAGCCCTACGAAATATTTACGGTGACTTGCTGTTTAATCCGGCAGAGATGGCAAAAGTCTGCGTGGAAAAATTCGGCGCAGACCTGGTCAGCGTTCGGCTTGAAGGTACTCACCCTGAAAAAGGAAATCGCACACCCGAACAATCTGTGGAATTGGTGCAATCAATTTTAAAAGCTGTGGATGTGCCGCTGATCGTGACCGGGCACAGTAACTTTGAGCGCATCAATGATGTGATGAAAGCTGTAGCGCAAGCTTGTGCCGGAGAAAATTTATTGCTCAATTGGGTTGAGCAGGATAATTATCGTACCATCGCCGGAGCGGCGCTGGCGTATGGTCATTCAATCGTTTCCCAGAGCCCGATAGATGTGAATATCTCCAAACAGATGAATATCCTGTTGACCAATATGGACATCAAACCGGAACAAATCGTGATGGATCCACTCACCGGTTCCATGGGTTATGGAATCGAGTACACCTATTCCGTAATGGAGCGAATCCGCTTGACCGGCTTAAACGGCGATAAAATGTTGACCGGACCAATGATTGTTACCACGGGACAGGAATGTATTAAAGTGAAAGAATTTAATGCGTCGGAAAAAGATTTCCCCGAATGGGGCGATCTGAACAAAAGAGCAGCAATGTGGGAGCTTTCAACTGCTGTCAATTTATTATATGCCGGAGCTGATATTTTGATTATGTATCATCCGGAAGCGGCGATGGCTGTTAAAAGAACTATTTTTCAGTTAAGGGATCAGACGACTTCGCCGTAAATTCCAAGCTCCAAATACCAAATTCCAATTTCCAAACTACTAATATTGGAGTTTGGAATTTATCCAGATGAAAAAGAATCGGGACAAGTTTTGGAATTTGGCTATTGGAGCTTGGGATTTTTAAAAAGCTCATTGAATTATAATAATCAAACCAATGGAGGATGTTATGAAGAAATTTATTATTATTTTATTAATGGTTTTAGCCATTTTTGTGCTAATACTAAATTGTGAAAAACCTTTAAAACTGGAAAAGGCAGATATGGAATACGTCAAAGAAACATTAGGTAAATTCGCACCGGTTACTATTGCTTACGATAAATCCATCCTTTCGGAAAAGGACCAGCAAGTCGTGGATAAATTAATTCAGGCAGCAAATTACATGAACAAAATTTTCCTGGGCCAGGTTTTTTCTAAAAATGAAGAAATTAAAGACGCACTAGAAAAATCCAAAAACCCGGAAGACAAACCTTATCTTGAACTTTTTAACATCATGATTGGACCAATCAATCGGCTCGATAAAAATAAGCTGTTTCTCGGAACCATGCCAGTTCCCAAAGGCGCCAATTATTACCCGGAGGATTTGACAAAAGAAGAATTCCAGCAATGGATAAAAGACCATCCAGAAGACAAAAAGAATTTTGAAAGTGAGTTTCACATCATTCGCCGGGAAGGTGATGAGTTGGTGGCTATCCCTTATTCTGAGGCTTACAAAGATTTATTGAATCCTGCTGCAAAACTACTTCACGAGGCGGCCGATCTTTCGGAAAACGAATCACTGAAAAAATTTCTCCACAGCCGGGCAGACGCTTTTTTGAGCAATGATTATTTTCAAAGTGACATCGACTGGATGAACCTGGATAGCCAAATTGAAGTTGTCATCGGACCGTACGAGGTTTACGAAGATAACTTAATGGGCTACAAAGCAGCTTTTGAATCTTTCATTTGCGTTGTTGATCCGGTTGAAAGCGAGAAACTCCAGGTTGTTGCCGAATATCTGACCGATCTGGAAAAAAATCTTCCCTATGAAGAAAAATACAAAAACTTTAAGCGCGGCGGCTTTTCACCCATAAAAGTGGTTCAGGAAATTTATACTGCAGGCGATACCCGCGCCGGCGTTCAAACACTTGCTTTTAACCTGCCCAATGATGAGCGTGTTCGGGAAGCAAAAGGCTTCAAAAATGTACTGTTGAAAAATGTTCAGGAAGCAAAATTCAATAAAATCCTTTATTGTTGGCAATAAAAAAGTATTGGATTAAGGAGCCGCGTTTCCAGCATATTTTTGATCAGGAAGAAATCGATCTGATTGAGAAATTAATTCCATGGACAAAAGTACTGAAAGATCACAAAGTTACTAACAATGGTTTCACAGTTGACCTGCGAACATTCATTTCTGAAAACAAAGATAAATTTGTGATAAAGCCTGCTTCATCTTACGGCGGAAAAGATGTTTTTCTTGGCAATGAAACAGACCAAAATCTTTGGGATAAAAAGATCAAAGAAAATATTAAATCTGAAGAATGGGTGGTTCAGG
>JADHVV010000164.1 GCA_016783825.1 Candidatus Zhuqueibacterota bacterium
GACATTATGAGTCTGTAAACTTTTTACTCGAAAAAGGTGCGAAAGCGAATAAAAAGAACCGACGGGGTAATTCAGCGTTTATGTTTGCCGTTCAAAATGGTCACTTAGATATTATGCAACTGCTCATAGAGAATGGCGCCGATATTAACGAGAGAAACATATTAGGCTATACCCCGCTTTTGTATGCCTTGGATTATCATTTTACTGAAATAGTAAAATTCTTGATTGAGAATGGCGCTGATGTTAACGCGATAACAAAAAACGAGGTGACGCCAATAAAGATAGTAAAAAAAGAAAAGGATTCGGTTTTGGTTGCCTATTTGCTGGAACACGGTGCGATTGATGAAGATTCTACAAAAACAGAAGAAGATTCAGTAAAAACCGGGGTGATAAAAGAGGATGAAGTGAACGCAGCTGCGGCTGATAGTTCAGTAATATTAGCACAAGAAAACAAGGAAAATGAAAAAGTTCCGGCAACAGAAATTGCAGATCCACAAGAACAAGGTAAAGACGAAAGTAATTTGGAAAAGAAAGAAGGTGCCAAACTTGACGAAAAGGAAATTACCGGGTTAGATGAAAAAGAAAATGAAAGGGTAGCAGAAAAAGAAACAAAAGAAAAAAAGAGTCAGCCGCCGGAAACAGAAACTGCAAAACAGGATAGCATCAAGGAAGAGAAAAAGGTTGATCTGAAAAAGCTTGCTGAAGAAGGAAGTGTGCCTCAGCCTGAAGGTGGATTTAAAAAAATACGACAAAATTTAAAATTACCCAGAATAGTACAGGATGGAGAAATCTCCGGGACAATTGTAATCAATGTTAAAGTCAATGAAAAAGGTAAAATTATACATACGAAGTTTGTGAAGTTGCTGATGAATAAAAAATGTAACGCAGCTGCATTGGCTGCGATTAAGAGTGTGAAATGGTTACCTGCAAAAAAAGAAGGTGAGCCAATTACGGCAGATGTTGATGTTCCGATAGAGTTTAAAGCGGCATTAATGCCTTAAATTTTAGGTAATTGGTAAATTAGGTAATTGGATAATTAGTAGAATCGGTAATAATAGGGGAGTGGATTTATTACCTACCCTGGATGAGCCAGAATTCCTATGAACCGAAATGAAAGGTTAATTTGAATAAATCTTGCAAAAGGAAAAGATCAAGGTTGAGATCAAGATTAAGAAAAATTAGATTTTTTCTTGATCTTGATCTCGACCTTGATTAATAATAAGTAGTGAACGATTAATTTAAAATCAACCTGCCCAATTGAAGAATAACATTCGCGAGTATTCCTGCTACGACATCATCTAACATAATTCCCCAGCCGGCTGGGAGCTTTTCGGCTTTGTTAACCGGGAATGGTTTGACAATATCGAAAAACCGGAACAATAAAAAGGCTGCAATAACAAATGGCAATGTTTTGGGTAAGGCTATTAAAGCAACCAGCATACCTGCAATTTCATCAATGATAATTATGCTGGGATCATGCAACGTGTTATCACCTGATTTTTGCTGAAATTCTTTTTCGGTTATTGATGAAGTAATAATTCCAACCAGGATAATAAATACGCATAAAAAAATGAATGGCAACGTAAGCAGGTCTGGGCAAAACCAAAAGACAATTACTGTTGCCAGCGATCCCGCAGTGCCAGGCACTTTGGGGAAGTACCCGATTCCTAATCCGGTGGAAATTATTCTTGCTAAAAAGGTCATGGTCTTTGCTTTTTCATTTTTCATGCTTCGTAATTCTTGTCTCTAATAAAAGCTGTAAAACCAAAAATAAAGGTCAATACCCTTCGAGCACAGGGGTTAAGATCGAGATCAAGAAAAAATTTAAACTGATATTTTTCTTAATCTCGATCTCGACCTTTTCATGTTATTGCAATTCAACAAGTTATTATTGGTTATCGGGATTCTGAGTTACCCAGGTTAAAAATAGAATAAAGATGATCACGGTTTTCAATGAAGTATTGGATCCCTGTGTAAGCGGTGAGAACCATAACAACAAACATGAATATGTCAATGAAATAAATGTTTTTCAAAAAAGTAATTACAGCGAGTTCTATTCCTTGCATGATAATATATTGGTCGACTAATAGAAAAACAAAAACGACAAAAACTACTACAATTTGTACGGTGGTTTTTACTTTGGCAAGGTAGCGGGTAACAACAGGTTTATGCTTGTGAATTGCATATAAACGGAGAAAGGTAACTAAAAAGTCCCGGATAACAATGATTAGCACCATCCATAATTTTACATAACCAAGATAGTAAAAAGCGAATAGCGCGCTGGAAATCAATAATTTGTCTGCCAGGGGATCCAGGAATGTTCCCCATTTTGAAACAAGACCATGTTTTCTGGCTAACTTGCCGTCATACCTATCGGTTAAGCTGGCGATAATAAAAATTACCAGGGAGATAAGTTTATAGGTAATTCCATCAAGAAATAGAAAGTATAAAAAAATTGGTGTTAAAACTACTCTTAAAACAGTCAGTTGATTAGCTAAATTCATAAAAATATAACTCCACTTGGGCGTCGAATAATAAACATAAATTATAGGGACGTCCTGCCCTCAAGCGCTTTTAGTAAGGTTATTTCATCGGCATATTCAAGATCTGTTCCAACCGGAATTCCCCTGGCTATTCTGGAAATCTTAATTCCCAACGGTTTTATTAATTTTGTCAAATAAAGCGCTGTTGCTTCGCCTTCAGCGTTTGGATTATTGGCTAAAATTACTTCTGTAATTTCATCAGTCAGGCGAATCATAAGTTCTTTAATTCTCAAATCATCGGGACCAATGCCGTCTAGAGGTGATAATGTTCCACCCAGCACATGATACAGACCTTTATATTCACCGGTCTTCTCAAAAGCAGCTGCGTCATTTGCCTCTTCAACCACACAAATTACACTTTGATCTCTTCCCATATTAGCACAAATTGCACAGGGATCGCTCTCTGTTATGTTAAAACATTTTGAACAGTAAGCCGCTTTATCTTTAACATCGATTAGAGCCTGGGATAATTCAACCACTTCTTCCCGTGGGATTTTTAACAAATAAAATACGAGCCGTTGCGCTGATTTTTTCCCAATCCCCGGGAGTTTAGAAAGTTCTTCCACTGCCCTGTGCATTGAGTTTGAGAGATAAGCTGATGACATAATGAAAAACTTTGTTAACGTATTTTGAAAAACATTATTATATTTATCGTTTGATTTACTATATCAAGATGGTTATAAATTAAGTCCCGGTATTTTTATGCCTTCCGGAAGGTTGCTTAGCATGCCGCCGGTTACTTTGCTTAGGTGTTCATTTGCCAACTCCTGTGACCGTTCAAGCGCTTGGTTGACGCCGGCAACAATTAAGTCTTCAAGCATTTCTTTATCTTCCATTTTAATGGTTTCAGCATCAATTTTTACATCAAGAATTTGTTGCTTTCCATTTGCTGTAACAGTTACCATGCCGCCCCCAGCGCTGCCTGTTACCTTCATTCCACCTAATTCTTGTTTTACTCGTTTCATTTCTTCCTGAACGTGTTGCGCTTGTTTCAATATGTTTGTGATGCCCATGCCCTTCATTCCGACATCTCCTTAAATTAATAGATAAATATTCTAAATATGGTTATATACCCAAATTAAAATGTTACTTATTCAAAAAGAGAAAGTTCCCCTGTTAACCCACAATCTCTCCGTCAAAAACTTCAACGATAGTCTTAACCAGGGGTATTTTTTCGCCTACTTTATCAGCATAGCTGGCTTTTGAAGGAGTACCTTCGGAATTATCTGGTTTTGCTTTTACATATTTTATTTTTAATGGAGCGCCAAGAATTTTAGCAACAATTTTTTCAACATCTTGATAGTTTCGCTCCAGGTAGCTGATATGAAATCCATTGTCCATTCCAAACGCGATTGTTAAAGTGTTATTTTCCACTTTAACGGGGAGCCCCTCCTCTAAGAATGCACCATAAGCGATTTTTTGTTTTTTCATCTCATCGATGAGTTGCTGCCAATGTTCTTTCACTGTTTCAATAGAGATGTTCGCGCCGTTTTCAGAGCCCGAACTCAAATTGGACTCGGTTTCTTCTGTTTTCTCCTCATCCGAACTTTGTTCGGTTTTTTCTTCCGGCTTGTCTCTTACAACTTCGGTATTTTGCTGGATGTTTTGTTTTAAAGGAATTTGAGAAATTGGCGTCGGGGTTGTTTTCGTCTCAACGGGACGATGTTGAGTCCCAACATTACTTGAAACATTGGGCTGAAATAATTTTTCCTTTAACGTGTCGATACCTTGAAGCAGCGTTTCAATTTTTTGTGCTTTGTTGAGTTGAATCATTTTTATGATGATCATTTCCAGGTACAGGCGAGGATTGCTGCTCCGTTTAATATTGTATTGGGCATCGGAAACGATCTGTATCAATCTCAACAGGTCGGATTCTTCAAATAATGATCCAATTTCTGAATAGCGCTTTTTGTAACTGTCCGAAGATTCGATAAATGCCATATCCCCGGTCGATTTAAAAATCAAAATATTTCTTAAATGCTCATTGATTCCATTTAAAAACTCAACCAGGTCATAACCATTGACAAAAATTTTTTCTGCTAATTTAAAACCGTTTTTAGCATCTTTGTTAACGATATAGTTTGTAAATTGAAAAAAGATTTCCCAATCAATAACACCTAACAGGTCGATCACATCGTCCGCTTTAATTTTTGTCCCACAAAAAGAGATTGCCTGGTCTAGCAGGCTTTGACTATCTCGCATGCCGCCTTCAGCTTTTCTCGCGATAAGATAGAGCGCCTCGTTGTCGATGTCAATTTTTTCTTCCTGGCAAATAATTTTTAAATGATCGATGATCTCGTTTATGGAAATTCTTTTGAAGTCGAAGCGCTGGCATCGCGATATTATTGTTGCCGGTATTTTGTGAGGTTCTGTTGTGGCAAAAACAAACAGTACATGAGATGGTGGTTCTTCAAGCGTTTTCAAAAGCGCATTAAAGGCTGAACCCGACAGCATGTGGACTTCATCAATAATATAGATTTTATACTTACCCGGAGTGGGGGCATATTTCAGTTGATCTTGCAGCTTTCTAACATCATCCACACCGGTATTGGAAGCGCCATCAATTTCAAAAACATCTAAATTTCTACTCGAAGTTATTTCAGTGCAGCTATCACATTGATTACACGGATTGTCAGTTAGTCCCTGGTCACAGTTGATTGCTTTTGCTAAAATGCGGGCAATGGTTGTTTTACCGATCCCCCGGGGCCCGGTAAACAGGTAGGCGTTAGCAAGGCGTTTGGTCTTCAAAGCATTTTGAAGTGTTAGCACAACATGCTTTTGATTGACCACCTCTTCAAATTTTTGAGGTCGCCATTTTCTGGCTAACACAAGGTAAGACATTTATCCCTCCGGTTGTTTGTTTTATTACTCCTAAAACTTAATTTTTCTTTACTTATTCTAAAAATTTTAGACACACTGTTTCTGGATACTCGATGCTTGCTGCTGGATACCCGCATCCCATCCAGTAACTAGAATCAAGCATCGTCAATAATTCAAATAGCACTTGATTGCACTATAAAGGATTGCTTTTCTTAATTATCTTTCAAGTAAAAAATTAAGGCTGTGCACCTCCCGTTGATTTCTCTTTTCTGATAAAATGTTTTAACAGTTAGCTCCAGCCAAGCTGACCTGCGGCACATAAAGATTTTGCTTACCGCTGCTACCTCCCGGTCCTGACGGAGTTGGGCATTACTCTATTGCGCAGGACTTAACTATCAACACCACTTATTAAAACATAATACCTGACGAGCAAACCTAAAAGAGGAATTCGATCCTGCTATAGCGGGTTGCAGGTTACAGGGCACCGCTGGCTCCCCATCTAGCACAGCCGTGTGGAGCCGATGGGACTTGAACCCACGGCCTGTACGTTGCGAACGTACCGCTCTCCCAGCTGAGCTACGGCCCCATTATCAAATTGACAACGGAACGTCCGCCGTCTTTTTGGCGAATTGATAATGAAAAAAATGGCGGAGAGAGAGGGATTCGAACCCTCGGAGAAGCTATAAACCCCTCACACGATTTCCAATCGTGCCCCTTAAGCCAGCTCAGGCATCTCTCCTCTTAATATTTATTTTGTTCGATATTCGTTATTCATAATTAATTATTCGATATTCAAAAAAAGAAATAACGAATCAACCTTAAAAAATTGGCGGACATTCTGTGTCGAACACCGAATTATGAATAGGGTTTTACATAATTTCCTATCGACATTCTCAATTCAATGAATAGTTGAATATTTGAATAGCGAAATTCTTTACAAACAGAGAAAGTTTTTTCCAACGGATTAAAGAACCCAACTGATTGAATCCGTTGGGTTCTTTAATCCGTTGGAAATTAAATCTTTCGAAACTTGTCGGTTTGAGGAGAAGCTTCGCTATACAGTTACAAAGATTATTTCTAATTGACAATTGTGAATTGACAATTCTCAATTGACAATTAGAAATAATGATGCGGAGAGGGAGGGATTCGAACCCCCGGTACCCGAAGGCACAACGGTTTTCGAGACCGCCCCAATAAGCCAGCTCTGGCACCTCTCCGAACTTTAATTATTTCTGTTTTCTAAAGAGCGTGTCCGTAATTTTACGAAAAAATTTTTGATAATAGACTCACAATTGGTCTGTAAAATTCCGGGAATTACATTCACAGGAAGGTTCAAGCCATTGTTTTCTAAAACATTTGTTACCGAGCCACAAGCGCCGAACCGCACATCAAAGGCGCCAAAAATGATATTCTGGATTCTGCTGTTAAGAATAGCGCCGGCGCACATTGGACAGGGTTCAAGCGTAACATAAATTGTCGTTTCTTCCAACCGCCAATGGGCTAAATAATTAGCAGCCGCTGTTATGGCTATTATCTCCGCATGGGCAGTCGGATCCTGAAGCGTTTCAACCAGGTTATGTCCCCTGCCAATAATCCTGTCCTCAAAAATAATAACCGCTCCGACAGGGACTTCTTCTTTATCGTATGCTTTTTCTGCTTCTAAAAAAGCTTGTTTCATCCATTTTTCATGATAAGTCATAGTCAATGGCAAAAAGAAAACCTGTCTAAGCGGTTATAAAAATTAGTACGCCCGGAGGGAGTCGAACCCCCAACCTTCTGGTCCGTAGCCAGACGCTCTATCCAATTGAGCTACGGGCGCGGTTTGGTGATTTGTTAGTGGTGATTGGTGAGTGGTGAAAATTGTATTTATAAAACACTACTCACAAATAACTATCACTTATTGGTGATTTGTTAGTGGTGATTGGTGAGTAGTAAAAAGTAGTATTTACAAATTACCACTCACCAGTAACCACTCACCAAATAGTAGCGCGTACGGGAGTCGAACCCGTGTTACCGACGTGAGAGGCCAGCGTCCTAGACCACTAGACGAACGCGCCCAAAAAAATAATTTTTTGATTGCCTCATTTTATCCGCTTTAAGGCAATTGCTATTGTTTATTTCGTTAATAATTGTCAATTAGTGAGTGGTTAGTTGTTGTTGTTGATTCGTGAATATATCACTTTACAAGTAACCAGTTACTACTCACCAGTAACCACTCACCACTTGTACGCCCGAAGGGACTCGAACCCCAAACCCTCTGATCCGAAGTCAGATGCTCTATCCAATTGAGCTACGGGCGCGGTTTGGTGATTGGTGAGTTGTTATTGGTGAATAGTAAAAAGAATACTCTCCAGTAATCAATTACCAATCACCACTAACCATTCACCAAAAGCTGGGGAGCAGGGATTCGAACCCCGGTTCCACGGGCCAGAGCCGTGTGTCCTGCCACTGGACGACTCCCCAAGTTTTTAATTGTTTTTTTTTAACTATTCAGCGAATCTCATTGAAGAATAGAAAAGAAAAATATCTCTCACAAGATTAGAATCTTCCTTCGGTAGATTTTTATTATAGATTGATTCGCCGAAAGAGAACTGTCACTGAAAAAGCATTTTAATTTCATTTCCGTGGGAGAAAATTTTTTGTGCTGACAGTTACTTTTTTTTTAAAAATTCTACTGCATTATCTAAACGTTTGACACAAACATCCTTTCCCAAAACAGCGATCAATTCAAAAATCCCCGGGCTTACCGCTGCGCCGGTTAGTGCAATCCTGATTGGGTGGATCAGTTTTCCGGCGCCAATATTTAAATGCTCGGCTAATTGGCGAATTGAATTTTCGATACTTTCTTCCTCAAACTCTTTTAGATTCGCTAATGTCGATTTGGATTCTATTAACCGTTCAATCAAATTCTCGCCGCGCCAATGCTTTTTGACGGCTTTTTCTTCATATTCATCCGGGTCTTTGAAAAAGTAATATCCATATTCAACAAAATCGGTTAATGTTCTCAAGCGAGACTTCAACATCTCGATTGAAGTTTTGATATATTTTTCAGAATAGTTGTTTATGTTAAATTCTTCTTTTGTTTTTAAAAAAGGAAGAAGTTTCTCATAAAGGTCATCAACGCTTACTTCGCTGATATACTGACTATTCATCCAGGCTAACTTGGTCTCGTCAAAAATCGCGGGATTTTTATTGATGTTTTGTAAATCAAAATTTTCTATCAACGCTTGCTTATCCAGAACCTCTTGATTATTGCCGGGAGACCACCCTAAAAGCGATAAAAAATTCAACATTGCTTCGGGTAAATAACCCTGGCTTTCAAAGTCGGATACTGACGTGGCGCCATGCCTTTTGCTCAACCGTTTTTTATCACTGCCAAGAATAAGCGGCACATGAGCAAACATGGGGACGGTCCAATTCAGAGCCTGGTATAGCAATACCTGTTTTGGCGTGTTGGTTAGGTGATCATCTCCCCTGATAACATGGGTGATTTTTTTGTCAAAATCATCAACAACTACTGCCAAATGATAAGTTGGAATATTGTCAGAACGTAAAATAACAAAATCATCGATCTCATTATTATCGAATGTCAAAGAGCCATGGACTTCATCTTTAAAAACTGTTTTTCCCGGATCTACTTTAAAGCGAACAATCCGGGGGATATTCTGTTTTTCTAATTCTTGTTTTTTTTCTTCGGATAAATTTCTACAAAACGTATCGTAAAAAAAAGCGCCCCGGTCTTTTTCGTTTGATTGCCGGAGTCCTGTCAGCCTTTCCTGGCTGCAATAGCAGTAATAAGCATTGCCACTATCAATTAATTGCTGGCAGAAGTTTTGGTACAAACTTAATCGTTCGGATTGAAAAATAACATCGTCGTCCCAATCAAGCCCCAGCCAGCCAAGTCCATCAAAAATTGCCTGAACCATTTTTTTGTCTGATCGCGAGAAATCGGTATCTTCTATTCTTAAAAGGAATTTTCCATTGTGATGCCTGGCAAAAAGCCAGTTGAATACAGCGGTTCTAGCGCCTCCGACATGAAGATAACCGGTTGGGCTGGGAGCAAATCTGACTTGGACTTTTTTATTTTCAAATAACATGTTTCCAAAATATAATTGACAATTGTCAATTGACAATTTAGAATTGCCAATTGAAAAGATTGGCGGAGAGGGAGGGATTCGAACCCTCGGTAGATCAAAGACCTACAACGGCTTAGCAGGCCGCCCCGTTCAGCCGCTCCGGCACCTCTCCTAAAATTGGCGGAGGACGAGGGACTCGAACCCCCAAGCGCAAAGCGCGGCGGTTTTCAAGACCGCTGCCTTACCAATTAGGACTAGTCCTCCAGGATTTTAAATATACGAAAATTTTATTTTTTAGTCAATATATTTTTTTGTAACAAATAAATTTTTATCTGGGAGCGAACGATTCCGTATGAAGTTCAAATTTTTGGGTTATTTAATAATGGGAGTACAACATTTTTTGTTTGCCGTGGGGAGAAAAGGTGTTATTTTTTTGCAGGATAATTATAATCTGCGGTTTACCGCCATGGCTAAATGGGGATAATCATAATAATTTTCCCAGTGCAGCAACTATGGTTATCCCGGCAGCCATCATAACGCCAAGCCTTATCGTAAGATCATGTTTCAAGCGTAATTCCATTTCTTTCATATCCCGCCTTATTTCTCCCATTTCCTTTCGCAAAGATGTGTCCATCTCTTTCATGTCATGTTTCAAAGAGACTTCCATTTCTTTCATGTCTCGCTTCAAAGAAGCTTCCAATTCTTTCATGTCTCGTTTAAGAGCCAGAATATCTTGTTTGGTTGCCAAACGCTCGTCAATAATTCTAGCCAGAGTCTTAACCTGAACCTCTGCTTGCTTTTCAGTAAAACCTGCAGACATGAGCTCTTTTGCATAAGTAAATATATCAAAAGTAATTGCTCCCTGCATGATGTAATCTCCATTAATTAAAGACAATTATTTTCCTAAAAATAATATAGAGATTTTTTAAAAAAATGTCAAGCTGTTTTTGGTAATTGTGGTAACAGCAGGTTTTTCGTAGGATGTTTTTGTTGTGTTGGATTATGGAGAATTGAGTATTGGAGTGATGGAGTTCTGGATGGATGAAATAACCAGTGATCCGACAATCCAATACTCCATTACTCCTTCCCTATAGTATTACCAGTTGAATCTTTGTTTTTTGTGCAAAAGTTTTTTCTAACCCAGATCACTTAACTCTTACATCAAAAAGGCTGAGGCGAAGGCTAAGGCGGAGTAAGGTATAAGATTAAAGCACCCTTCGGGCACAG
>JADHVV010000165.1 GCA_016783825.1 Candidatus Zhuqueibacterota bacterium
CTGTGCCCGAAGGGTGCTTTAATCTTCTACCTTGCTCCGCCTTAGCCTTCGCCTCAGCCTTTTCGTTGTATGAGTTTATTGTTCTGGATTTAAAAACTTTTGCACAAAAAACAAAGATTGAACTTGTAATACTATATATTGACAATATTAAAGTTGTTTTTAATAAGGCTTTTTATATTTGTAAAGGCCATCCATTTATTGGATCGGTTCCACTCGTCCATTTCGATACGTAAACAACCTGATTTGAGAATTAATACGATTATTACCTTTAATGCTTATGGGGCCTCTAAATCCTTCAAAATTTTCCAGATTGTTTAAATGCGATCCAATGTCTTCTCTGGAGAATTTTTTTTGTCTAATCGCATCTAATATCACACTCATTGCATCAATCCCATAAAGCTCCATTATTTCCGGTGTGCGTTTCATTACCAGCCTGAAGTCATTTCTGAATTTAATATATTCGGGATCGGTTTCATCTATATGGTAGCTGCTGCAAAAGGTCATTCCTTCTACATACTTTTGAACCTTCCGTAATTGCTCCGGGTCGTTCCAATATTCACCCCCAAACATTTTTGCGCGAACATTTACAAAAGCAAATTGTGGGGCAATAAATTTAATATCATCCGCATATCCCGGAAAAAATATACCATCGATTGAGGTAACCGGTATATCCTCCCTATCAAACCTTTTCCTTTGAAAATCAGTCAAATTGCCGGTATATGCTCTAATCAGGGAATCTTTATTCATCATATTGAATCCCAATTCCCGGATACTTTTAAATTGTCTTCCCAAATCCTCAGTACCCGCATAATACCATTTTTGAGCGACAATTGTACCACCCAACGCATCAATCGTTAACGTAAAACTATCCGTCATATTTTTACCATAATTATCTGCTGGCGCCAGCGTAGCAAATGTTTTTAATCCTAATTTGTTGACTGCATACTCGGCTAAAATTCTCCCCCTGTTTTCCAAATCTGTGTTGACCTGGTAAGTATATTCGTTTAATGATGTAACACCATTGCCAGAAGTTGTCGGCGTGATCAGGGGAATATTCCTATCATTTATAACTGCCGCGACAGCAATTGTTTTATCCCTTTCCAATTCACCTAAAATAGCAACAACTCTATTATCTACGGATAACTCTTGTGCAGCTCGCACAACTTTTATTATATCACCTTCCGAATCTTTTATTACTAAATTTATTTTCACAGCCGAAGAATTATTAAATGTCTTTTGTGCATATCGGATTCCAGCCAATACGCCGTGAGCTTGTTCGGCATATTCTCCGGACAAAGGTAAAATCACTCCTATCTTAACCTCTTTATATTCTAATGGTGTGTTAGTATTTTTCAAAAGTTGTTCTATATATGAAATATATGGATTTTGCGGGTGCTGCTGAGTAAAGTTTTGCAGCAGGGAGATTGCCCTTTCCCGTTTTCCGATACTTAAATGTCTTAACGCTGATTTTATCGTCAGGATGGCTACTGAGATTTTTCCGCTCTCTTTTTCTCTTAATTGTTCTATCTCGGTTAATGGAATATTATTATCAATAATTTTTAACGCGAAATTTCTGCTTGTTTCAGCCAATTTCTTTTTTTGGGCTAAGTCAGCAACGAGTAGAAATTCTTTTAAGGAATCGAAATATTTAGCCATGCGGTAATAACAAAACCCCAAAAGATAATGAGCATCTTTAACATAATTACTTTGAGGGTAATTCTTTAGTAACTCATTTAAAACAGAGACCGCCAGTTCGGTTCTTTCTAATTTGTAATAACAACCTCCAAGCAGAACATAACATGCAGTGATGCGCTGGTGTGCCGGGTATGATTTTATCAATTCATTAAAAACATCTTTTGCTATCTCATAGTTTCCATTTTGATAGTAATTGATGCCGTGACTAAACCTGACTTCAATATCGGGAATATAAGCAACATTTTTTGCTTTCATGGTTTGTCCGTACATATTTCCAGCGAAGAAAATACTGTTCAAGAGCAAAACAAAAATACAAGCTGTTTCAAATTTTACATATTCTTTCATTTACAAATCCTTTTTTTATTCGACAGTTACACTTTTTGCCAAGTTTCGGGGTTGATCCACATCGCAACCGCGTTTTACTGCAATATAATAGGCTAATAATTGTAATGGAATTATTGTGAGTATTGGCAGCAAAAATTCGGTAAAAGGAGGTACGTAAATAACATGATCAACCTTTGTTTTGATAAAATCATCTCCTTCAGTTGCAATGGCAATTATTTTTCCTTTTCTTGCCCGCACTTCCTCAATGTTGCTCATAATTTTATCATAAGTAGAATCCTTTGTGGCAATAACCACCACCGGCATATTTTCATCGATCAGGGCAATGGGGCCGTGTTTCATTTCAGCAGCCGGGTATCCCTCAGCATGGATGTAAGAAATTTCTTTCAATTTCAAGGCGCCCTCCAAAGCAACCGGGAAATTAATGCCGCGTCCAAGGTAGAGAAAATTTGTGGCATCGACATATTTATCAGCAATAGTTTCGATTAATTTTCGATTTTTCAAAATCTGTTCTATTTTTTCAGGAAGAAGTTTAAATTCCTGCACAACCGAACGACCTGTGCTCGCAGACATGGAACTCATGCGTGCCAGGAGCAGCGTCATTAATGCCAATACAGTTACCTGGGAAGTGAACGCTTTTGTTGAAGCCACGCCTATTTCCGGTCCCGCATGCAAATAAACCCCGGCATCAGTTTCACGGGCAATTGTTGACCCAACAACGTTACAAATCCCAAGCACTTTTGCACGTTTCCGTTTTGCCTCGCGTACTGCAGCCAATGTATCGGCAGTCTCACCGGATTGACTTATTACCGCCACAACAGTATCTCTATCCAGTATTGGATTTCGATACCTGAATTCCGAAGCATATTCTACTTCTACCGGTATTCTTACATATTCTTCAACCAGGTACTCGCCAATCAAAGCAGCATGCCATGAAGTTCCGCAAGCGGAAAAGAGAACTCTTCTGGAGCGAAGCAATGAATCAACTTCATATTCTATTCCGCCTAATTTTGCTGTGCCTTCTTCGTCTAACAAACGCCCCCGCATGGAATCAAAGACAGTTTGCGGCTGCTCCATAATTTCCTTTAACATAAAATGCTTGTAACCGCTTTTTTCTATTTTTTTAACATCAAAAGCAATCTGTTCCACTCGTTTTTCAACCGGGCGATCGTCAATCGTTTTAATGACCATGTTTTTTCGATTGATGATTGCCATCTCATTATCATCGAGATAGCTGACCTGCTGGGTATGTGCAACAATTGCCGCGGTATCTGACGCCACAAAATATTCATTTTTACCCAGACCAAGAACAATCGGGCTGCCCTTTCGGGCTGTAATCAATACGTCGGGTTCATCACTGCATACGACCGCTATTCCATAAGTGCCATCTAATCTTTGTAATGCCTCCCGAACAGCCAATTCAAAATTATTGTTATTTTTATAAAAATCTTCGATCAAATGAACCAGAACTTCGGTGTCGGTTTCTGTTTGAAAATTATGTTTCTTACCCTGCAGCTCTTTTTTTAAAATAGAATAATTTTCAATTATGCCGTTATGAATAAGCGCAAACTTATTTTCACAACAGGTATGTGGGTGCGCGTTCACTGTGTTTGGTTCACCATGAGTTGCCCACCTGGTATGACCGATCCCGATAGTTCCATTCAGGTTTTGTTCTGACAACAATGTTTCTAACCGGCTTATTTTTCCTTTTTGCTTGCTGACAGAAAGCTTCTGCCCGGAAATCATTGCCACACCAGCTGAATCATACCCGCGATATTCCAATCGCTTTAAACCACCCAATAAAATTGGTATTGCCTCCTGGTTGCCGATATATCCTACGATGCCACACATAATTTTCTCCGGTATTTTATTAACTATTTATTCCTAACTTTACCAAAACCAACCTGGACAAACTGAACCAAAAAGGTAACAGGGTAATAAGTTTAATAGGTAATTGGGATTTTCTAATGCTGACACTTTTTTTATTACCCAATTACCCCATTACCAAATTACCTTTCATGCGCTCTTTTTGAATTCAGTACTTTTTTACCTATAACGAACATATTTTCAGGAGCTACTTTCATTCCCACTCAATTGTGCTTGGTGGCTTAGAGCTTATGTCATAAACAACACGGTTAATTCCCCGCACTTCATTGATAATGCGATTTGCAGTTCTTCCCAAAAGCTCTGGCGGCAATTGTGCCCAATCAGCAGTCATTGCATCCTCACTTGTTACCGCTCTCAGCGCGATCACAGACTCATAAGTCCTTTCATCACCCATTACGCCAACGGTATTTACCGGCAGAAGAACTGCGAATGCCTGCCACACCTTATCGTACCAGCCACTGCTTTTTAATTCTTCCATATAAATTTTATCTGCCTGTCTCACCAATGATAGCCTTGGCTGTGTGATTTCCCCAAGAATTCTGACTGCGAGACCGGGACCAGGAAAAGGGTGCCTGCTAATTAATTCGTCAGGCAAACCAAGTTCCCTGCCAACGGCTCTTACCTCATCTTTAAATAATTCCCGCAACGGCTCTATTAACATCAAATCCATTTTCTCGGGTAACCCGCCAACATTATGATGACTTTTAATCACCGCGGATGGTCCTTTTGTGGAAACGCTTTCTATCACATCCGGGTAAAGCGTGCCCTGCACTAAAAATTCAACATCTTGTATTTCATTTGCCACTTTCTCAAATGTTTTGATAAATTCAGCGCCAATTATTTTTCTCTTCTTTTCCGGCTCTGTTACATTCGTTAACCTGGAAAGAAATTTATTGCTTGCATCGATGTAACGAAAGTTCATTTCAAAATGATTTTGAAATATATCTCTGACTTCATCTGCTTCGCCACTTCTTAACAAACCATTATTCACAAAAACACAAGTCAATTGGTCTCCTATCGCTTGCTGCACCAAAACAGCCGCCACCGAAGAATCCACCCCCCCTGACAATCCACAAATAACGTTGCTTGAATTTGCCTCAGCCCGAATAGATTTTATCGTACTTTTTATAAATGACTGTGGCGTCCAATCACCCTTGCAGCCGGTTATATTATAAACAAAATTTCTTAACATCTGCGCGCCCTGTTCTGTGTGCGCTACTTCCGGATGAAATTGAAGCCCATAAATATTTTTCAACTCATGTTTAATTATCCCATACGGAGAATTTGATGTATGTCCTAATATCGAAAAATCGGGTGGCAAATCTTCCAGGCGATCACCATGGCTCATCCATACTTTCAAAGGATTTTTAACTTTTTCAAACAACGGATCTGTTTCCGAATGATTCAACAGGGCAAAACCATATTCACGATGGTCGGCATGAACAACATTCCCGCCCAAAAGATAACCGGTTAATTGAAGACCGTAACAAATCCCCAATATAGGAATGTCGAGTTCAAAAATACTTTTGTCAATTAACGGTGCATTGGTTTCATATACCGAAGAAGGCCCCCCGGATAATATAATTCCTTTTGGCGACACTTCCTTAATGTTTTTCAGGGAATAATTAAACGGTTTTATTTCCGAATAGACTCCCTGCTCTCGAACTCGCCTTGCTATCAACTGTGTGTATTGTGAACCGAAGTCGAGGATTAGGATTGTTTCGTTGTGATGGGTACTCATTTCAAATTATTTTCCTTTTGAAAAATATAAACGTTGAAATATTGCATTAATTTTGTAATAGTCTAGCGAAGCTTCGCACCAGGGGCATTTCCTTCGGTCACCTCAAACCGACAAGTTTTTAACGATTTAATTTCCAACTGATAGAAACGATCCAACGGATAAAAATAAAATCTGCTGGGTTGTTTCTATTCGTTGGGAAAAACTTGCTCTGTTTGTAAAGAATTTTGCTATTCAATAATTTAGCCACTAAAACACAAAGACACGAAGAAGAAACAAAAGAAATTAGAATTTATTAATCTAATGAAGAAGTTCCGCAAATTTTGCTACTTTGATGTCAACATATTATTCTCAAAATCATTGAATAATCTTTGTGCCTTCGTGTCTTTGTGGCAATATTTAGCACAGGTGAACTTTTACTTGTTTTTTTGAGGCTAATCTTTTCCTCAACTTAAATTAAAAACCAGGTAACAGTTCACCATCTGTGTAATTCTTTATTTTGATCTCAGAACAAGTTGAAAATCCCGATTTATCGAGGGATTAACGATTTTTGAAATATTGTTGGTTTTTTCAATACAGCACTCCTTCATAAATCAAAAATCGTTAATCTTTATTCGTAAATCATTTTTTCATATAAAAAAAATTGGGTGGTGAATTATTACAACATCAGCAATTCTAATACTCTATCTTCCAATCCCTCAACTCATCCAAATAATCATGATTTGTCAAATCAAAATGAACCGGGGTAATGGATATTTTATTATTTAATATTGCCCGGTCATCAACATCCGGGTCTTTTTCCAATTTTACTTTTTGACCGGTTAGCCAGTAATAAACCCGTTTGTGCGGATCTGTTCTTTTGTCAAATTCTTCGTGGTACATGGCAGTGCCCTGACGAGTTATTTGTACTCCCTGCAGATCGCTTTCTTTTTTAACAGAAGGAACGTTTACATTCAGCAGCGTTCCTTCGGGCAAACCTTTGTCTAAAACTATTTGTGATAATTTTCTGGCAAATTTAGCTGCGACACTAAAATTTGGATTTAAAAATGTCGTTAAAGAAATTGCAAAAGACGGTATATTTAAGAACACACCTTCGGTAGCTGCCGAAACGGTTCCTGAATAGATGATGTTAATCCCAGTATTTGAACCTAGGTTAATTCCTGAAATCAATAAATCCGGCTTTATTCCCAGTGCCCAATAGGCAAGTTTTACACAATCGGCTGGAGTGCCATTTACAGCGTATCCAAAAAAATCGCCATTTTTTTTGTAATCCGAAACCCGCAGTGGATCTGATAGCGTAATTGCATGGCCCACTGCGCTCTTTTCGCTGTCCGGTGCCACAACGGATATGTCACCCATCTTTTTCATCTCTTTGTGCAGGGCAAACAATCCTGGGGCAGTTATTCCATCATCGTTGGTCAATAAGATTTTTATTTTCTTCTTCATGTTCTTTCTCGCTTTTTTTCTCAAAAAAATCTAACAACAGGGCTATCTTTTCTTTTAATTCGGTTCTCGGATAGATCGCATCAAGAAATCCATGTTCCAATAAAAACTCTGATGTTTGAAATCCTTCCGGCAAATCCTGTCCGATTGTCTGTTTAATCACCCGGGGACCGGCAAATCCAATCAGCGCGCCCGGTTCGGAAAGGATTACATCTCCAAGCATGGCGTAGCTCGCCGAGACCCCGCCGGTTGTTGGATTAGTAACTAACGAGATAAATGGCAAACCCGATTCCGAAAGTTTTGCAAGGTATGCTGAAGTTTTTGCCATTTGCATCAGGGAAAGCGCTCCTTCCATCATTCTGGCGCCTCCTGAAGCTGAAATGATAATTAGCGGCAGATTATCTTTAATGGCAACGTCAGTCGCCCTTGCAATTTTCTCACCAACAACCGACCCCATGCTACCACCAATAAATGAAAAATTCATTACAGCCAACACAACTCTGTGATTATCTATCTCTCCATGTCCGGTTAAGACGGCCTCATTTGTCCCTGTTTTTTTAATGCTTGCCTTTAACTGGTCGCTGTATTTTTTGGCTGCCTTAAATTTTAATGGGTCATCTGATTTTATATTTGCATTGAACTCTTCAAACTTGCCGCCATCCAATAATAATTTTATATAATTTTTCGCCACCATGCGAAAATGGTAACCACATTTCCAGCACACGTACAAATTGCGGTCGAGTTCTTTTTTATAGATTATTTCTCCACACTTTTCGCATTTAAGCCAAAGTCCCCCGGGCATATCTTTTTTTTGTTGCGTGACTAATCCAAAAGTTTCTCTTTTAAACCATGCCATGATAATTCTCCGGTTATTTAAACTTGCTATGGGTTCGCTTCAAAATATTGCATTTTTATTTCGGATTTTAGATTTCGGAATTCGGAATGCCCACTCCCTTAATGATGGAGGAAAAATTCCGAAACCCGAATTCGCCTGTGCCCGAAGGGTATAAATCGGAAATTGATCAAATGTTTCATTCTAATCCTTAACAAGTATGCATTTGCTCATTAACAGAGCATCTTCGTTTTCTTCCCTGTAATATTTTTTACGAACACCAAGTTTTTCAAATCCGAATTTTTTATATAATTGAATTGCCTGAGTATTTCCTTTTCTCACTTCTAAAAAACTCCACAGGCACTTTTTTTCATTTCCTGTTTGCAGACTCAGCCATAAAAGAATCTCACCTATTTTATTATTCCTGAAATTTTTCTTCACCGCTAAATTATCGAAATGCAATTCATCATAAACAATATAAGAAACAGTGTAGGCAACCAACTTATTCTGTATGAAACCAACTAATGAGACATTAAAATCAAGTTCGCCCAATCGATATAAAAAGCCTTCTTTGAGCCATGGAAAAGGAAAAATTTCTTTTTCAATTTTAACCACTTCCGAAACATCTTTTTCTTCCATCCACCTGACAGAAAGTTTTGTTTCCCCGGGCAAATCAAAATTAATTCCCTTTTTTAAGTCATTTTGCCAGGAACAAGTTAACAATTTTTGATACGCTTTTTCCGCAACCTGGTTGTGAGTATTAGATGCCAATCTTTTTAATCGCTTTAAAATTTTTGAGATAAAAGGGTTCTAATTGATTTATGTCCTCAATATCATTTTTTAATAACTTTTCATATCCAATCCTTGCAACAGCATATCCGCTCGTTTTACAAAATTCCCGGGGCGCTATTTCAATTAAACTTCTCTTCTCGTCGTGAACACATTTTTCCAAATTTTTCATGCCGATGTTTAAAATAAGGGTTTTCTCCCTGATCAACTCCGAAATGCGGTTTATGTTTATTACTTGGTAGTTTGAATCCCGCGACAAAACTCCTTTTTCAAAATGATAGAGCGCTGTGTATGCCTCGTCTCCCTGGGCTTTCACCAGAGGACGTACCTGGTAAGGATAAAACTGTGTTTGCAGCACTAGCGCATCAAGAGTTGGTACTGAGGCAACCGGAACGTCTGCAGCAAACGCTAATCCTTTAATCGCAGACAGTCCGATTCTTAATCCTGTAAATGAACCCGGACCAATGGAAACAGCGATGCCATCGAGTTCTATCGGATTTAATTTAACTTCGTTTAAAATTTTTTCAATCGTTTGAACTAATTTTTCTGCGTGGGCACGCTTAATATTTGATCTGCTTTCGACTATTAGTTCTTTATCTTCGGTTAATGCCACACCCAAAATATCAGTAGCTGTATCTATTCCTAAAATTTTCAATTTAGAAGTCTCTATCGTTATTATAAATTCTACTATTTATTGTTAAATCCTTTTCCTAAAAGTACAGTTGAAAGGGAACTTGGTAATAAGGAAATTGGGTAATAAAAATTGATCAGTATTATCAATCCAAATTACCCGATCAACTAATTACCCTGTTACCTAATTGGTTCCGGCTTGTTGTGAAACACATCCCACGATCTTTCATCAACCATTTTACCATGCAACCCTATAGTTATTTCCCGAATATTCTCTTTTCCTTTTTCAAAAATCCCTTTCAAATAAACTCCAATATATTCTGTTGGTAAAAAAGAAGCCACACGTTCCGCCCACTCTACCAGGCATATTCCGGATCCATAAAAATACTCCTCGTAGCCGAGATCATATATTTCAATTTCAGAATCTATTCGATAAAAGTCAAAATGATAAACCGGATATTTGCCACGATATTCGTTAATCAATGTAAAAGTAGGACTGGATACTTGATTTGCGCAATTCAACCCGGAGCAGATTCCTTTGATTATGTGGGTTTTGCCGCTGCCTAAATTTCCAAAAAAACCAATGATATCTCCCGGCCTGAGCGATTGGCTCAGCAGTTCGCCCAATTTTATCGTTTCATTTTCGTTGTTGGTAATAAATGAAAACTTCATTAAAACTTATTTTGCCTCCAATTTAATCACCGGCAATATCATTTCTTCCATTGAAACACCGCCATGCTGGAGAGTATCCTTGTAATAATTTAAGTAATAATGATAGTCTGTTGGATAAACAAAATAGTAATCTTCTTTTGCGATTAAATAATTCGTGTTTATCCCCTTCTTTGGTAATTTATATTCTTCTGGATTTTTAACATTAATGGCAAATTTAGAATCACATTTCAAGTTCTTGCCAAATTTATAGCGCAAACTTGATGAAGTGTTTCGGTCACCAATTACTTTTGCGCCATGCAGACTTCTTATACTGCCATGATCAGATGAAATTATTATGGTATTTCCTAATTTAGCTAAATTTTTTAGAATTTTCAGAAAAATGGAATGTTCAAACCAGGAGCGGGTTAATGACCTGTAAGCAGCTTCATCCGGTACGATTTCCTTTAGCACTTCAGATTCACTTCTGCTATGTGCCAAAAAATCGATAAAATTAAAAACCACTGCCAAAAGAGGCGTATTAGCCAAAGAAACAATATTTTTGTATAAACTTTTTGCTTCTTTAGAGTCTAAAATTTTTATGTATTTAGTAGTTTGATTTTCT
>JADHVV010000166.1 GCA_016783825.1 Candidatus Zhuqueibacterota bacterium
AGAGAAGCAGCGCTTTATGCCATCGGAGAAATGAAAAGTAAGGATGCACGAGAAATTCTAATCAAAGTTGCAACCGACAATAAAGATGAGAAGTTAGCCAAAACAGCAGTTTATTCGTTAGCCAATGTATTGCGTGGAAACGATACAAATGTGATTTTAGAAATTTTGCAAACATCTAAATTTGATGCAGTGAAAAAAGCAGCGCTGTACGCAATTGCTGAGCAGAATAATGATGCCGGGATTAGAGTGATTGCAAAAATCTTGAAACAGGAAAAGGATGCAGGATTAAGAAAAATCGCCGTACGCTCTTTAGCCAACTCAAAAGATGATGAAGCAGTTGATGCACTATTATACGTGGTCGAACATGATGATAACGTGGAAGTCCGTAAATCGGCTGTAATGGCGTTGGGTGAGATTGGTACGCCAAAGGCACAGGAGGCGTTGGTGAAGATTTTGGAAAAGAAATAATTGGTGAGATGTGATTGGTTAATGGTGATTAGTGCAGTGGGTAATTAGTCCATCATTGTTTTAATTCAGGATATCATTTATTTACAGGATCATACACAGGGTCCGGACTGTGTATGTTTGTAATCTTAAACACAATTAATTTATAAGGAAATTCATCATGATAAATAGAATAAAAAATAGTTTGTTATCTTTTTTGATATTACTACTTATTCAAACACAAGGATTTACTCAAACAATCATTAAACATCCTAATTCAACTCAAAATCTAAACGAACGCTGGAAATGGGCAGAAAAGAAATCAAAAGAAAGTGAACATCAAAATGGCTTTTGGATTGGTTACAGCATAAATCGCTTAATGGGAGAGAATTCATACACCGGAAGTTTTAACAGCGACCGATCTTGGAAAGAAAAAAGCCTTGCTGAAATAGTATACGGTAAGAGAATAAAGCCGCTTGAAGAAAATCTCACTGATGACCAAAAAGTCAGGAAAGCGGCAAAAAGAGTATTAGAAGAATTGGAAAATCCAAATAAGCCTGGTAAAAAAATCTTAAAAGAAGTCGCATTCCTATTTAGATTTGATAAATCATCAAAGGACATTAGTGAAGTTAAGATCAGTAATTTATTACTTCCTGTTGACCTGGACAATGTGCCATTGATCTGGATTGGTAAAACAAACGACGCTGAAACTATTGACAAAAACGGCACAAAGGGATCGCTCCACTGATGTGCGGAAAAAGGCAGTTTTTAGCATCTACAGGATGAAAACGGAGAAAGCAGATGAAGCTTTGATTGATTTAGCATATCATGCTAACAAAAGACAGGTTCGTGAAAAAGCGATTTTTTGGCTCGGTCAGAAAGAATCACCCAAAGCTGCCAAAATTTTAGAAAACATTGCTACCAATGATGCGGATGAAGAAATTAAACAAAAAGCAATATTCGGACTCTCGCAATTGAAAGACGATCAAAGCACCAATATTTTAATCAAACTGGCAAAGAAACATCCCAATAAGGAGTCCAGGAAAAAAGCAATTTTCTGGCTGGGACAGAAGGCTTCCAAAAAGGCTGCTGAAACACTGGAAGATGTGGCAGCTAATGAAAATGATATTGAAATTCAGAAAAAAGCCATTTTCGCTCTTACGCAATTGGATGACGATAAAGGGATCCCAATTTTAATTAAGTTAGCAAAAACACATCCGAACAGTGAAGTCCGGAAAAAGGCGATTTTCTGGTTAGGTCAAAGTGAAAATCCGCGCGCCATTGAAACACTGGTGGAGATTGTTCGTAAGCAATGAAAAATTGTTACTATTTAGTGTCTGTCCGAGATGTCATTTCCGCATGTTTTTAGCGGGAATCTATTCTGTTTTACAAGGAGATTCCGGCTTAAAAGATTGCCGGAATGACAAAAACTGGGCTTTTTCGGACAGACACTATTTAGTGAATGTGGCAATTCTCCCACAGAAAAGAAATCCCACAGAAAAAAACCAAAAAAAATATTTTTTCTGTGGCGTGTTCTCCTTCGGCGAACCTGTCCGCCGTTTGTTTGGCGGATCAATGCGCCAGAAAAGACAACGCATCTTCAATCTATTGAAGAAATCTGCCGAAGATTCTGTTGCTGTGGGCTGATTGTTAAAACGAATTTACCCCAGTGATCGTTTACTATAAATTTTACCCATTGTGCATTAAATTCACAGTTTAGAAACTATTTCGCTTTTAACCGAATCTCGCCTTTATCAGTTTCAATATTTAATTTTGCACCACCCTTGTTAAAAGATCCTCTATAATATTTTTCCCGGTCTTTTCTGCCTTTCCTGTCTGTTTTAATATCAAAATCAGAGTCCAATTCACCCCTGCGCCCGAGATCTAAATCCAGGTCAAAATTAGTCTTTTCAGGCAGTGAAATTTCAATGCTGCCTTTATATGTCTCAAAACGATTTCTCCCGATCATTTTTTTATAATCCACTTCGACTTCGCCTTTGTAGGTCTCAAGATCGATTGATCCTTCCAAATTATTGATCTCCACAGTGCCTTTGTAGGTTTCTAACTCAACCGAAGCGCGTAAGTCCGAAATTTCTGTGTCCGATTTATAATCTTCTATGATCAGGTCTGCTGTACGAGGCATCTTAATTTCATAATGAACCAGTGGTAAAGAACCAGTGTCATTTGAGAAAATGCCCCAAAAAGAAGATGATCCTTTCTTAATTTTATTGTAATCGGTTTTGATTCTCAAATGCTTCGGAGAATGATCAAAATCAATTTCAGTGAACTTAACTTTTTTCTCCGCATATTTATCCCAATCGTCAACCTCGATTTTTACGACAACTTTTACTTCCGATCTGTCCCAGGTTTTAACTGTGATACTTCCTTTATATGTATCAATAGAAACACGACCTTCCCTGTTGAATCTGAAAGATTTTTTGATTTCTCTGGATTTTTGGCTGAAGGATGGAAGGGTAAAAATAAGGACAATGTAAGTTAATAGAAAACATGAAAATAGTTTTTTCATTTTGATACTCCTTATTAAAAAGTTGGATTTTTAATTTAATAGCGAAATGAAGAAAGAAAAGTTTCGTTTTCTTTTTTGATGAAGGTGGTTTTTATTCACTTAAGGTTTGATACAAGTGTATGTTTTTAAGGAGATTTTTAAATTATCGTAAACGACTTATTTTAACAATATCATTCTTCGCGTTTTCACAGTTCCTCCGGCGTTGACACAAATGAAAAAAACTCCGTTCATCATGTCTTTTCCGTCAAAAACTACTTTGTGGAGACCTGCTTTTTTGTGACCCTCAAATAAAGTTAAAATCTCTTGCCCGCGAATATCATAAACTTTTGCAGTTACAAATTGAGGTTTAGTCAAAGAAAAGTGAATGTTGGTTGAAGGATTAAAAGGATTCGGATAGTTTTGCTTCAATTCAAATCCAACATCATTTTTATCCAAGTTCCTAATGTACACCTCCGCAATGTTTGAAAAATAACTTTCAGTTCCGTCTTGAAGAACGACCGTTGCAGCGTAAAAAAAATGATCTCCATTAGTAACATTATCGTCAGTATAAACTGCATGTGTGTTATCAGAAGCGCCAATAAAATGGAAATTTAATAATCTATGCGTTGAGCGGTATATATTATAATGAGATACATTTGTTTCCTGGCTGGATTTCCACGTTAATTTAACCGCCTGGGGGAAAACTACCGAGTTGCTATAAATCAGGCTAATCAAGATAAAGAGTATTTTGATTGAAATTTGTTTATTCATTTTGGATGAATTCTGTTGCTAAATTTTATTGTTTTGGTTGAATTCAAAGATTTGGTGTGTGGTGCTTCTGAAAAATATAATCATTTTTTAATACATTTACAAGTAATGTTGCAAAATTATAATAAAAAAATATTGTATTTTTCTATTGACTTTTAAAAAAAATTTTCATATACTTGTTTCTTCAAAATTATTGAGTTTGCAATAATTTGATTGGATTCGACAGTCGCTTGTAACTATCTAATTTTTAATAGATTGTTTTTTATAGAAAAGGATACGCGTATGAACTCCAATTTTTATTGGAGCCGAAACATTACCTCATTTTTACCCCAACAATTTTTTCTTCAAATTGATTCCCTCGTTTTATGTATTGACACAAAATTTATTAATAAAAAGGAATATAACCGATGACTGAACAATATTTACCGGTTCTGCTTTACATTGTTATAGCCGCATTAACAGCAGCACTCATTTTATTGCTCAATAAATTACTCGGACCCAAAGCGAAACATAGAAAAGATTATCCGTCAAAATTAACTCCTTTTGAATGCGGATCTGATCTTCTGCAGGATAATAACCGTCGCGTAAGTATTCGTTTTTATTTGATCGCGCTGTTATTTGTGCTTTTTGATCTGGAAGGAATTCTACTCTATCCCTGGGCAGTTGTTGGTCGCTCACTCGGTAAAATTGCTATAATTGAAATTTTTATATTTTTATTTTTCCTGGTTGTTGCATTCATTTATGCTTATAGAAGAAAAGCCTTTGATTGGAGGTAGTTTATAAATGTCAAAAAATGATATCCCTGAAAATATAGTTACAACAAAATTAGATCAATTCATTGGCTGGGCGAGAAGCTACTCGCTATGGCAATATGTTTTTGGAACAGCATGCTGCGCCATGGAATTTATGTCAGTGAGTTCTTCTCATTATGATACGGATAGATTTGGTGCTGCGATGCCCCGCTATTCACCGCGACAGTCTGATATGCTCATGGTGGTGGGAACAATTAATCATAAAAATGCGCCGGTTTTGAGACGAATCTGGGAGCAGATGGCTGATCCTAAATATGTTGTTGCTGTGGGCGCTTGTGCGGTTAGTGGTGGATTTTACCGAAACTATGCAACGTTACAAGGCTGTGACCTGGTTATTCCAGTGGATGTTTATATTCCTGGCTGCCCGCCAAGACCAGAAATGATTCTTGATGGCATTATGGCGCTTCAGGAAAAGATAAGAAAATCCAAACATTATTTATAGACAGGTACAATAGATGGAAAAATACTGGCTATTACAAGACGAATTGAAAGATTTTTTTGATTTATTTAAGGACGTAAAATATTCAGAAGAATTCGGTCAATCAAATATTCGTATTCATTCAAAAGATTTGGAGAAAGTGTTTGACTTTCTTAAGAATCATGACGAATTTCCTATGGACATGCTGGTGGATGTTACCACGGTTGATTACCTCTCCAGCGATTACGCGGAAAAACCAAATTTAACAGGACGTGAAGAAGATTTATATTCCGAGACGCGTTTTGACATTATTTACCATTTTTATTCAATGCGCACAAACAAGCGTGTTCGATTAATTACCAGTTGCGGTGGAGAAAATCCCGAAGTATTGAGCTGTTATAAATGGTGGCAGGCAGCGCATTATTTAGAACGGGAAATCTGGGATATGTTTGGTATCAAGTTTACGGGACATCCAGATTTGAGGCGAGTGCTCATGTATCCCGAGTTTGAAGGTTTCCCATTAAGAAAAGATTACCCAGTATTGGGTGAACAACCCAGGTTAGAATTACGAAATCCGGAGCAAGACAATGGCAGAAATTGAAATTCCTGCAAAATATAAAGTTGAAGAAGTATTAAAACGCAAGGAAATACTTGAACTCACGATTGCGGGTCCAACTGATGAACCAATGAGGATTAATCTCGGTCCATCCCATCCAGCGATGCATGGAACAATAAAGATGATTGCAGAACTGGTCGGCGAAACGATTGTCAATTTAGATATTGAGCCGGGATTCCTTCATCGCGGCATGGAAAAGATGTGCGAAGTTCATAACTACAATTCAGCGCTTCCATATACAGACCGGTTAAATTATGTAACCGCGTTTATCAATAATTTTGGTTATGCGGCAACGATAGAAAAATTATTCGGAATTGAGATAACCGAACGTACTTCCTGGTTGCGAACGCTATTTTCGGAATTATCAAGAATAACAGATCATTATACATGCCAGGCAGCTATTTGCAGCGAGATTGGCGCAATGACACCATTTCTCTATTTAATGCAAGCTCGTGATTACATCTGGGAACATTTTAACTGGGCAACCGGGGCACGCCAGACTTATAGTTATTCGCGGATTGGCGGATTGGCTAAAGATGTCAGCAGGGAATGGTTGGATAAAGCGAAAGAAATATTACTTGACAATATTCCTTTGTTACACGATGTTCATGGCTTGATAGATAAAAACCGCATCTTTTTAGATCGAACCCAGGGTGTTGGAGAAATAAGTAAAGAAGATGCAATTAATGCGGGAATTACTGGTCCGTTTTTAAGGTCAACTGGTTGCGATTACGACGTTAGAAAAGCAATGCCTTATTTTAAATATGATGAAGTGGAATGGGAAGTGCCGGTTGGCAAATATGGCGACAATTATGATCGCTGGTATATTCGCATGCGCGAGATAGAAGAGTCTTTTAAAATTTGTCTTCAGTGTATTGAAAAAATTCCAGAAGGTCCGGTAAATTCAGATGATTATATGGCTCATCTCCCGGAGAAAGCAGAAGTATATGGCTCCATCGAAGGATTGATCAACCATTTTAAAATTGTCATTGATGGTCCGAAACCGCCCAAAGGGAATATTTATCACTGTGTTGAAGGAGCCAACGGCGAATTGGGATATTATGTTGTATCCGATGGAACGGGAACTGCTTACCGGCTTCACGTTCGGGCGCCGAGTTTTCTAATAATGGGCGCATTGGATAAAATTATCATTGGTCACCAATTAGCAGATATTATCCCCATCTTTGGTAGTGTGAATATGGTTGGTGGGGAGTGTGATAGATAAATTTGTATTTGAATAATGTTATTTCAATTTAAAAAAATAATCAAAATAAAAGATTAAATACTTTAACTTAATATGAAAACAGCAAGCAAATCGTGGTTAGTTGTTCATATATTTTATCCTATATTAGCTTTTTTGTTGGAAGGATTTATTCGATTTGTAAGCTCCAAATTTACGTTTTCAATGAATACTTTTAGCGGATCAACTCTGGCAATGTCTCAAGGATTGTTTTGTATTTTTGTAAGCCAAAGTTTGCTTAATGCAAAAATTATTTTGGATGATGAAGATAAAAAACAATCGAGAATTATGTGGGTTACTGTTTTTACATCAGTGGCAATTGTATGTTTTGTATTATTTGGATTAATAGTATTTTCATCAACTTTATTTGATTATCATGATATACAAGTTGCAAAAGAAATAAAAAAATCATTTGAGATAGTTGTATTTATCTCTTTCGTATTCGTGTTACCTATGGCAACGCGTATTCAAAGTAGTTTTGATTTAAGAACAAATTTAAAATGATTGAAAGTATTAAAAATATAGATTTCTTATCATCAGTGTTAGTAGGGATTGTATCTGCAATATTTGCCATTTTAATCTTTACCATGTTTAGAAGATGGTTTTTGGATAAAGTACTTCCAATAGCTCATAATATTGCGATTATTGGCTTTGAAAAAGCAGGAAAAACAACGCTTATTACAACAATTTTTAAAGAAATTTTTGCCGATAAAATTCTTGGTATAAAAGCTATACCAAAAGGGCAAAATTCAATTAGTATAATTAATGAAAACATAGCAACCCTTGAAAGAGGCAATTCGTTAAAACCGACCACTGATCAGGCAATGCGATCTTATACAATAAATATGACCAAGGGCTCGCTTTTAAGAAAAAAAACGTACAAAGTTCAATTGGCAGATTTCCCAGGAAAAAAATCTAAAAAATTTGCTGATGAAAATATTAAATCAATAATTAATACTGAATTTTTTAATTGGGCAATAGGAGCTGATGCATTCATATTTGTAATTGATTTAGCCAGATATCTTGATGATCCGGTAAGTAGCAGAGAGTACGTTGCAAATTTATCAAAGGAAATTAGAATAGCCTGGCAACATATCTTGAATTATCATGAAGATAAAAAGGAAAAGATTCTTCACAAACCTTTAATAATACTTTTCACAAAGGCGGATCTTTTTCATTTATCTAAAAAGCCAACAGAAGATCATAAGACAATAGAAGAAATAAAGAAAAAAGGATTCGGAGAGAAAATTCCTGATGAAATTAAATTAAGCAAAACAACGATAGATGAAGCCGCTAAAAATGCGAAAAATGATTTTTCTGATTTAATAAACTATCTAAAAAAAGACCAGGTTAAAAGTAAAGTTTTATTTGTAAGTAGCTTTGGTTATATAAATAGAGAAAAATTAAATTTAAGCGAATTAATAAATTCAATTTTGCCATAAAATTGACGTTCAAAGGATTATTGTAAAAAATTAGGTTAAATATGGAATTCACCAAAGAAGAAAAACAAAAAGTCGCTCATTTACGAACACGATACCCTGATGCACGTTCACTCACGTTACCGCTGATGTGGATGATTCAGAAACGAGAAGGTTATGTTTCCAATGAAGCTGTCGATTTGATAACTGAAGAGTTGGACATCCCGAAAATTTGGGTCGATGAAGTGAGATCGTGGTACACCATGTTCTCCGAAGAACAAGAGGGAAAATACGTTTTAGAAGTGTGCAGTAATATTACCTGTGCTATCATGGGCAGCCAGGATATTATTGACCACATTTGCAAAACACTGAAGCTAAAAGTCGGTGAAACAACCGCTGATGGAATGTTTACTTTAAAAACAGCCGAATGTCTTGGATCGTGTGGTACTGCTCCCATGATGCAGGTTGGTGATGATTATTACGAAATGTTAGATGAAGAAAAGGTGAATCACATTTTAGGAGATTTAGGAAAAGGTAAAAAGTACGAGCAACAGCCGCAGGAGTGGGTGGAATATAAATAAAAAAAGAAACCACGAATTACACTAATTTCACGAATTAACTTTTTGAAATTATGAATATTGATCAAAGAGTTAAAAAAGCGAATGATATAATTGAAAAACTGCCAAATAATTTTAAGAAAAAAAATATGGGCAAATTTGCGGCAGTAGAGATTTTGAGTGGTGATTGTTTTTTTGGCAGAACTGAATGGGATGCTTTCAAATTAGCAAAAAAGAAATATCCGAAACAAAAATTTGTTTTTCTGAAAGTAGGTTCAGATGCGACTCATTTTGTGGGAGTGGCAAAAGTTGAAATGTATTTTTAAAAAAACACTAATCCACCTAAAAAACGGCGGACTTTCAGTTTCACGAATTAACTTTTAAATATTATGGCAGAACTGATTTATAAAGACGAAGTTTATAAGATTGTTGGAGCTGCCATGGAAGTACATAAAGTATTAGGGTGTGGTTTTTTAGAAGCTGTCTATCAGGAAGCATTAGCAATTGAATTTAAAATACGAAATATTCCTTTTGATGATTTTCCAAAGATAAAAATTTATTATAAAGAATATAAATTAGAAAAATATTATGTCCCTGATTTTTTATGTTACGATAAAATCATTGTGGAAATTAAAGCAATACGTCAGTGTACACCAAATGAAGAAGCGCAAATTATAAATTCACTAAAGTCATCAAAAATGAGAGTTGGAGTATTAATTAATTTTGGTGAGCCATCTCTCTATTGGCAAAGATATGCCAATTAAAATGGTACAAGTTTTTAAAATTAGTGAAATTCGTGTAATTCGTGGTTTATTTTTTTCGGATTTGAAATATTAACAGAGATAACGATGCCAAATAAAAAGATTCTTCTCAATTACGAACGAAACGGAAAAAGTCATACATTAGATAGCTATCTTAAAAGAGACGGTTATAAAACTTTGACTGATAAAATAGCAAAGTTGAAGCCGGAAGAAGTTCTGGGCGAAGTTAAAAAGAGCGGTATTCGCGGGCGTGGGGGAGCAGGATTCCCAGCGGGTATCAAATGGTCTTTTCTTCCCAAGGATGGCGACAAACCAATCTACCTGATTTGTAATGGTGATGAAGGGGAACCGGGTACCTTTAAAGATCGGGTGATTCTTGAGGAAAATCCACACATGCTGATTGAAGGCATGATCTTGAGCGCTTATGCCATCAATGCGAAACATGCTTACATTTATATTCGCGGTGAATACGGATTTTCTTTGAAACGTACGCAAGATGCAGTGGATGAAGCGTATAAAGCCGGTTATCTCGGCAAGAAGCTTCCAGGAACGGATTATGTCTGCGACATTACCGTTCACAAAGGAGCCGGCGCTTACGTAGTGGGTGATGAGACAGGGTTGATGAATTCCATTGAAGGAAAAAAAGGACAGACAAGAAATAAACCACCGTTCCCGGCAATTGAAGGTCTTTACCAATGCCCGACAATTATCAATAATGTGGAAACCCTGGCTTCTGTGCCATGGATTCTCACAAATGGCGGCGAAACTTACCATGCTATCGGAACTGAAAAATCATCCGGCACAAAACTGTTATCCATTAGCGGGCACGTGCGTAAGCCGGGTGTATATGAAGTTGATTTGGGTTATCCTTTCATGGATTTTTTAAATAAAGAGTGTGGCGGCGTTCTTGGCGGACGAAAATTGAAAGCAGTCATTCCGGGCGGTTCTTCAACGCCAGTATTGAAACCCGAAGATTGCGAAAACATGACCCTTGATTATGAATCAATCGCAGAAGCAGGTTCC
>JADHVV010000167.1 GCA_016783825.1 Candidatus Zhuqueibacterota bacterium
CCAAAGAGGAGCAACAAAATGAAAAAACTACATTCTTTAATCATTTCACTGTTAGTTTTAATAACTTTTACTCATTCTATTCAAGCAGGCATTATAGGCAAATGGACATTCGATGAAATGTCCGGAACAACTCTAACAGACCAGAGCGGCAACGGAAACCACGGTACGATTCACGGTGCGACATGGTGGGAAGACGGCGGCGTAAAAGGATTACAATTCGATGGTATCGATGATTTTATCGAGATTCCACATAATGATATTTTTAATTTTAGTACCGATGATTTTGCAATTGAAGCGGTTTTTAAAACTGATATTATTCCAAATGAAAGTTGGGGGGCAATTTGGAGCAAACATAATACAGCAAATTGGCACGATAAAGAAATTTTTCTCAATATTAGCGGTACAGTAGGAATTGCACCTGGCAAAGCTGTATTCGAACTATCAGATGGCACAGGCTATTTTGAACGGGCAATTAGCACAACAGATATCTGTGATGGACAATTTCATACAGTACGCGGAGTTCGGGAAGGCGGAAAAATTAAAATATATGTAGATGGTATTCTCGAACATGAAACTTCAGCAACCATTAATCCGGATAAAAACAATCCTGTGAATATTGGAAGAAGTCTTTATCGAAATGCTTGCTGTGGTTATTTTAATGGTGTCATTGATAAAATTACATTATGGCACGATCCGCCACCCGCCCCTCCTGTTAATTCACAATATGATCTGGTTGTGGAAGAACTGACGGATGTCCCTTTGGCAATGAATCAATTGATTACTTCGTATTTTACACTTGATAATAAAATTTATATTTTTGGTGGAAGGTTGCCAACAACAACGTCTCTGGTTCAGGCGTATGATGAAATACGCGTTTATGATATCGTAAATGACAGTTGGTCAGAGTTACCATTTAAAATGCCTTATGAAATTGCAGATAATGGGGAAGCTCCGGCTTCCTTTTTTAACAATCATTTTTATGTTCCACCTTCATTTGCCACAGGTGATGCCGGAGGTTGGGGATCACACAATAAAATAATAGATGTTGATTTAGTGAATGGAACAGCTATAGAAACCCATGCGTTCCCAACAAACTGGCGAATTTGGAATGTGGGCAATTGTGAGGCTAACGGAAAGATATATTTTTTTGGTGGTCACATGGGAGCAGATAGAACAGAAATATTCGAATATGATCCTCAAACAGATGTTCTGCAGCAAGTTGGAAATATGTCTATGCCACAGATTGGTGTTAATCCAACTTTTGCAAATAACGGATGGATTTATTACTGGTCATGGAGAAGTTCACAAATTGAGCGTTTTAATCCGACAACCTACCAAATAGAAACAATGTCTGCTAAAATGCCTTATTCATATAATCAACCTTATTGGACTTCTAATCCAAATAGTAATTGGCATATTCCGGCGGATAATGCTTTTTATTTTTTTTCAGGAAATCCAACACCCGATGGTGGAGTGAATAAAGATCCAGTTATTTATAAATACGATTATGCTAACGATTTTGTAGAAAATACCGGTCTCAACCTGGAAGGTGTTTATACAAATACGCATGCCGTAAAAGATGAAAATGATCAGTACGTTTTATATGCATTCAAATATAATCCAGATCATTATAGTCCGTACCAGATCAACAAATTAACACTTTCTCCCAAGCAATCGCAGTGTGAATTGATCGGGTACTGGAAATTCGATGAAATGTCCGGAAACACCGCTTATGATTCAAGCGGTTACGACAATAATGGGCAGGTTATAAATGCAACCTGGTTTGAAGAAAATGGGAGAAAGGGATTAGCTTTTGATGGTGAAGATGATTATGTCTCAGTGCCACATGATAATCTTTTCAATCTATCAGACAAAAATTTTTCAATTGTTTGTTGGACAAAGGTAAATACCTTCGATAGGAATCATCACTTCATTCGCAAACATCACGATCACATCGAAAACGGGTATCAATTTGTAATAATTGGGGCTCAACAAATAATAGACTTTACATATGGTAATAACATAACAAATTTTACATTTAGAGGCAATATCCAATTGAATATCGATGAATGGTATATGCTCTCAGTAACTTATGATCATACATTAAAAAAAGTAAAATTATATGTGAATGATGAACTAGATACCGAATTTGATCATGAAACACAAATGGCAGATAATACATTTGATCTTTGGTTTGGACATGATGACAGCCCTTTACATTGGGATTATGATGGCGCTATCGATGATATTCGTATTTACAATTGTGCATTAACTGAAACTGAAATTGTCAATTTATTCCAGACACATACCAACAGCTTAACTGCTACAAAAAGTGATGCCCTTAGTACCGATAATGACAATGATGGTAACGTTGATCCTGGCGACAAAATTAAATATACCATTATTCTTACAAACACTGGCAGCAGCGAAACACAGGGTATTATATTCACAGATAATGTGGACGCAAATACGACACTTATTGTTGGTTCTGTTACAACAACAAATGGAACGATCACAAAAGGTAACGTTGCCAACGATACAAGTGTTGAGATCAATGTCGGCTCTGTTCCTGGAAATGGCGGCACAGTAACCATTACTTTTGAAGCAACAGTTAATTCTCCTGTACCTGGAGGTGTGACTGCTGTCAACAACCAGGGTGTGTTCAACGGAAATGGTGTTACAAATCTGCTAACTGACGATCCGGATACAGGAACTCCGGATGATGCAACAGTTACACAACTTTCCGCAGATTTTGATAATGATGCCATCCCAAACGACATCGAAGGACATGGCGATCGAGATGGAGATAATATACCCAACGATCATGACTTTGATCCACAGGGTTGGATCTATAATGAAGTAACCGGAGAAATTGTGAGTGGAGGGACGATTACAGTAAATCCGCTAACAAACGTAAACATCGTTCATGACGGGTCATCAGGTTTTTACCAGTTTTTCGTTTCAGGGGCAGAAGCAGAATATACGTTATCTTACACGCCACCTGCCGGAAATGAAATCAGCACAACTTGTTCAGCCCAACCAGGTCCGTTGGATCCAACAGGTGGACCAAATCCGTATGTTTTAGGTTCAAGCAAAAATGGTACATCCAATACACTGGTTTCTAACGAATGCAGTAACAATCCATATTACTGGACATTTAGAATTGCTCCTGGTGATCCTTTCATTATAAACAATAATATTCCGCTGAAACAGGTCGCTGCCACAAATATTACGCTATCAAGTTTTTCAGCCCGGGTTAATAATAAAACAGTTAATATACAATGGACGACAGAAACAGAACCGGATAACGCCGGTTTTAATATTTATCGCAGCAGAGATGAAGCTGACAATTATGAAAAAATCAATACGACTCTAATTCCAGCACAGGGAAATGCATCAACTGGCGCCTCATACAGTTTTGCTGATACACCGACTGATCCGGGAACCCATTATTACAAACTTGAAGCTGTTAGTCTGGACGGCAGCAACAGTTTCCACGGACCAATTGAAGCAGCCGGTGTTACTTCGGTAGAAGCAGAGAAACTGTCCCTGCCTGATAAGTATTATTTATCACAAAACTACCCCAATCCATTTAATCCTGAAACAATAATTCAATATAACATTCCAAAAGATGGATTTGTGAAGCTTAATATTTATGACATGCAGGGGCAGCTTGTACGAAATCTATTGTCCGAGAAAAAATCCGCAGGAATATATTTCATTAGTTGGAATGGAAAGAATAATAATGGGACTAAAGTTACCAGTAGTGTTTATTTGTATTATTTCAAATCCGGAGATTTTAGTAGTACAAAAAAGATGATATTGATGAAGTAAAATTTATGCGTGCCACAAACTTTGAATGTTTGTGGCACTTTTTTTTCACAAAAATAGAACATTAAATTCGAGGAAGATTAAAATGACCAACAAAAATACTCACTATCAAAACAAGGAACAAGCAGGGGAAAAAGCAAAAAAAAACGTATGAAAAATCCCAGATAACAAAAAAAATTAAAATCGAAACTTCATCAGTAACATGTGTAAAAACTATTGGCAATCAGTGTGTGCCAGCTTTTGATTAAATTGTTGAAATCACATGCTCTTGAAGGTTTTAGACTTTGGGAGAATTTTTATTTTATTGTAGGTCAAATTGGCAATTTGACTTACTCGTTTTCCATTCAAAAAAACGACTCATCTTCATAATCAAATAAGCTTTAAAACATCTTTAAAAAACAACAAAAACCAGGAATAGGGAAAAAAATAAACATCACAGTTATGCAATTTTTTTTTGGCGATGTAATTTTCACTTAAGAGAAAACCGTATTGCGGTTGATATTTTTTGATAAAATTGAGAAAGGCTTGTCCTGGTTGTGGTTGATTAATAATACTACTTTTAACTTCTAGTGGCATAAATTTCTCTGCTTTTGTTAATATGAAATCAACTTCAGCTCCATTTTGTGTGCGCCAGAACTTGATATTTGTATTAAAACCAATTTGTTTTTTCATCTCCTGAAAAACAAAGTTTTCAACTAACGCCCCTTTATCGGATCTCGAATCCAATTCATTAAAATTATCAGTTATAAAATTTCGTAATCCACAATCCAGGTAATAGATTTTGTTAGCTTTGATAACTTCCTGGCGTTTGTTGGTGTAGAACGGTTTTAGCAACTGTCCAATGTAGGTTGAAACTATTATAAACAAATACTCTTGAACTATTTTTCTATTAAGCTGTAGTGAATTTGCCAATTCCACGACGTTAACTATGTTGCCGATTTGATGTGCTAACAGCAAAATTAATTTGTTGAAAGCGTCAGGATATTTTATATTTAAAAAATTAATAATATCTTTTTGTAGATATGAACTATAAATTTCTTGCAGTTCAAATATTTTATTTTCGTTGTTGTCCTGTAAATATATTTTGGGATAGCCGCCATAAATTAACAACTGTTGACATAAAGAATTCAATTGAGTTGAATAGAAACGCTGCTTTAGCGAGAGCTTTTTCAAATCGAATACATCAAAATTAATATCGATTTTATTTTCATTGTTATTTATTTCAGTCAAAGATAGCGTCAAAACTTCGAACACTTTTTTTCTGCCGGTTAAACTCTCTTTTATTTTAGCGCGAATTTCTAACGTTGAAGAACCGGACACGATTATTTTTAATGGTAATCGGAGATCATAGAGTTGTTTTAGGAATAAACCACAATTTTCTAAGCGCTGGACTTCGTCTATAAAAATATATTTTTTTTTCTCGTTTTCTCCAAATTCATCTAAAAAATCTAACAGGCTCGTGATATCTTTTATAAACGAAAGATGCAATATATTGTCAAGATTGAAATAAAAAATGTTTTGTGGATTTATGTTTTGATTTATAAGTTCAGAAATGGTCCTAAACATTAAAGTTGACTTGCCAGTTTGCCGTGCCCCTAAAAGTACAATAATATCTTCGGAATTCATCCATTTTTTTATTTGACTGAATATTGTACGTTTTATGTAATTGATATTGTCAAAAAAAGGACGATTTTGTCGCCAGGGATTTTGCAGTTCAAATATGCGGATATTATTCATAATAAAATAATTGATTATTATTTAAAATGCGTGCTCCCTTTAATCAGCTAATGTAGTGATAAAATTCGATGATAATATAAGTTAGAAATAATCACTGTTATCCTGTCATTGCGAGCGAAGCGAAGTTTTAATACCCAAAGGGCACAATCCCATTCGTTAAACAATAGTAGATTACTTCGTCGCTGCGCTCCTCGCAATGACACGTTGGCTGAAGTAAGGGTATAACCATTTTTTTTTAATTTTACAAGGTTAAATGGTAAAACAATAGTAATATAACCAAGTTATGTGTGAAAAACAAGTGGTTTTTTTAATAATTTTAAAAATTACAAAACATTTTAGGTTAAGAGTGTACGGTTATCCATTGTGCATCACAAATGTAAGAAACTAGAGATTCTTTAACAGGGGATTTAGGGGGATGCCATTGTAAGTGCTTGGATAACAAAGACATCCCCCCTGGCCCCCCTTCGGAAGGGGGGAACTATAATTAAAAATATCGATTTGAAAATTAAGTTTTCGGAGATAACTGGATAACCGTATTATGAGTGTATTAAACCAATGTAATTTCATACAATCCCTATACTCCACTACTCATTTTTTTTATCCAAAAATTCCTCAATCAATTGCTCACTCACCAAATAAGGAGACTGCTTTTTTGAGACAATTTGTTCAATTGCCTGTTCAAATTTTCTTTCCTGATCCGCGCCCCAGAATTCTGCTAAAATTCTTTCGCGAATGATCTGCCTGGTATAATTTTCCATTCGCTGTTCCAATCTTTGATTTATCAGATCAGATTTTTTCAGGAATAAAAGAAAATCATTCAAACACTTTTCCACCTGTTTTATCCCCTGACCGATGTTGGCTGTTGTCTTTAAAACAGGTGGCTGCCAGGATAATTTTTTCTCCTTAAATTCCAAGACTTGTTGTATTTCTAAAACAGTACGATCCGCCCCTTCCCGGTCAGCTTTATTAATGACAAAAATATCTGCAATTTCCATTAACCCGGCTTTCATTGCCTGGATTGAATCACCCGATTCAGGGACTAAAACAACGACTGTGGCATCGGCTGCTCCCACAATATCAAGTTCCGATTGCCCGACACCAACCGTTTCAAAAATGATGATGTCCATGCCAAAACCATCCAACAAATCGGCTACTTCTTGTGTGCGCTGCGCCAATCCGCCAGGATTGCCCCTGGTCGCCATGCTTCTAATAAAGACACCTTCATCAGTAAACAGGTCGCTCATTCTGATACGATCCCCTAATAACGCGCCGCCGGTAAAAGGACTTGTTGGATCTACTGCAATAATTCCCACACTTTTGTTTTGTTGCCGGTATATTTTTGTGAGCGAATCAACAATGGTACTTTTTCCGGCGCCAGGGGGACCCGTTATACCAATCCGAAAAGCCTTCCCAACCCGGTGATAAATTTTATCCAATAATTGATAGCCCTGATCTTCTTCATTTTCAATTATTGATATCAAACGAGCCAATGCTCTGCGATCGCCGGATAGATATTTTTTTATTAAATTTTCTGAATTATTTGTCATAGGGCAGTATTTTAGATTTTTAATATTCTTTATATACAGAGCATTTTTTTCCAACGGATTAAAAAATCCAACGGATCACCCACCCCCCATCAATATTTTTCCGAGGGTGTTTTTTGTTTTTCTTTACCTTTGCCTTTACCTTATGCTATTTTCTAAATTTAAGTTTTTTCGAGAACAACATCTAATAAGCATCTAATCCGGTTCATTTAGGTTAGGTTTTAAAATACAAACTCTCAGTACAAACGAAACTGCTTACCAATTATCAATCCGGCATTTCTCTCCTGCAAAATTCCCCACATTGAAAAATCTCTAATCCCTAATCCGACCAAGACTGCCGGTTTGTAATCTTTACCAGTAGCGCCAATTCCCCCTTTAAAGACAAACAGCGGTTCTTTCAATTTTTTATAATCTTTCACCAATCCTTTATACCCATTTAATACCGCCTCCAATTCCGTCATGTACGCTTTCATATTTTTAATTGTCGTTTCATACCAGGAAATCGTTTGATTTACATTGGCGAGTAATGAATCTTTTAGCACCATTTTTCTTTCTGCATCCATAATATCCCGTTTCATTTTAAGCATTTCTTTTTCCATCGCTTCGGTAATGGCAAGATAAGTATTATCTCCGGACTGAACAAGCAAACATCCATTGGGATATTTTTTTACTACCTGGCATTGTTCTGTTTCCTGGCTCAAAATAGTCTGATTATTTAAAAAGAAAAAGACAAAAGTCAGCAGTATCAATTTATAATTTCTCATTTCATCCTCCAAAAATTGTAAATGTTCACCATGTATCATTGAAGATAAGATTAAAAAATTCCAACGGATGAGCAGCCAACGGATACGGATTAGAGCTTTTAATAAGCCGAAAAAATTTTCTTCATTTGATGTCTGATGGTGTTTTTGTTCAATCACTACTTATTAGGAGACATTCTTATAAAAAATCTATATTAACCGGCAGCCAAAATCCGTTGGTCACTCATCCGTTGGGCAAAATTTTTCGTTTTCACCTGCGCGATCTCAATCATTCTTTGTCTGCCAGAGGAACGGTTACCAAAAGTTAATCGTCACCAAAAGTTATCATAAATTCATCGTGAAGATCTTCCCCGGAAAGATTATTAATCCGTTCCTTTTCGGCTTTGTTTTTTGTATTAATATCCAAAATCGTTTTTTCATAAGCAGCCCTTTGTTCTTCCAACTTTGCTCTGAGTTGATTTAATTCATCTTCAGAAGTTTCATATTCACCTTTTAAAACCAGCAGGTTTTTTTCCTGTTGTTTCAGATTTTCTTCCCGTTCCAGTAATTCCTTTCTCAGTGATTTGGTGCGATAAGAACGGAAAAGTCTCAATCCAAAAACTGCGGCAATAGCGCTTACGATAAAAATTAGATTTCTTTTGCTCTTCTTTGGCTGTTCACGTGTTTGTGTGAATAATAGAATAATCAAAATTAATCCTATTAAAATTAGTGCGATTATTATGTCAAAACTAATCATGTTAGCCCCTCTCATTTTTTTGTTTTTCTCTTTTCTTTTTACTTTTCTTTTCAATGGTGGTTACAAATTTGTGCAATGGATTTGATCCCAAGCCGATGATGACACCTGAAATACCAATGCGCAAACCAGGGGTCGTGATCTGGTTGAGCCACAAAGAAGTATCACCACTTGCCTCCTGCCAGATTTTTAATAAATCAACATTCATCCAAAATGCAATACCGATACCTAAAATCAGGCTAATTATTTTGCTTGTCGATTTGACCGAAACCGTGCGCACCAGGTCACCTGACAGTACCGGAACTGTTCCCGAATATTCATTAGTATTGTTTAACAATTTTTCACCGAATTTATTTAGAATAGATGCCAAATTCTTTTCGCTGACATATTCTACAATTTTTAGTTTATGTGCCAATTTATCTCGTACCTTGTAAGTTCTGATCGTCCAGAATTTGTACCAGTCCAATCGACTGTCCAAAAGATCATAAATGGCTTTGAGAATTTCCATCAGTCTCTCAATTAAAAAGGACAGCGCTAACACTAAAGTCAACAATACGGTTACTTCCAAAATAACATTCATGATCGCTCCTCCTTTATTTTAGCATACAGGTATGGTTTTAATTTATAGAGTTCGATCTTTTCCTGTATCTCAGCTGATTTTTCCCAGCGGTCTCTAAAATATTCAATCCATTTTTGAAATTCTTCATAAGGAAAACCAGAACCGGGGCATGGTTTGCTGGAGATTATGTGGTGAGGAATTATATTCTTTTCGAATTCAATATTTATGTCATAGATGAAAGACCAAAGCGTTATCACCCGGGCTGTACTTCTTAATTGATCTTCAGTGGGTTTTGTATTGCCATATTTTCCATCAGCATTGGAATAAGGAATCAAGGGATTCGTTTCAAAATTTCCATTTAAAGCTATTCCTAACGAATCTTTGTTATTCCCGGCAGCGTGATTCCCATAGCGATCCCAGCGACAAAAAGGATGAATTGATCCATCCGCAAGAATTACACAATTATATCCCGTGAGCCAATGGTTTCTTTCGGAGTCTGTCTTATCTTTTATGACCCTGACAACATCTTCAAATGTACTGCGGCTATCCAATGATGTATGATGAAATACAATTTTATCCGGATTCTTCTCCCGAAGGTGCACCCATTCCAGTTTCTCCCGTTCAACGCCCCCCCTATACGGAATATCAATCCACAATGAATCCACATTAAAATCCACTTTAGGGATAACTGCCGGCGCTGAAAAACCTTTTTCTTTTTTCACATTTTCTTCTGCTTCTGCGCTGATTTCCTTTTCAACCACAATTTTATTCTGGGTTATAAACTTAACTAAAATATGCATCGGTGTGCTGCCGCCGCCAATCAACAGACCGGTCATAAGAAAATCCAACCACTCCGGCATAATTGGTTGATTCAACGCTTTAAAAAAACTGTTAAAAAGTTGAATGCCGGAATAATGAGCCGCAATTATTCCAGCCGATAAACCAAGTAATTGAAGAATCAAAACTCTCAACGTATTGCTATCAGCAGGGTCTTTAGCAGGTTCAACTAAAATCGTGGTAATTGAAAAATTCTCATTCCATTCACCATCAACTTCCAGCGCTTTCAATTCTTTTTTTACTTGTATCCTGGCAGCACGGTCAGTCGCTTTTGCCAATTGATTTTTTAGTTCATCGCGTTGTTTGGCAACTTCATTAGCTCTTTTTTCAACTTCTCGCGCCAGCTTATCTCTTTTGTAGCGACGTTCCAAACCTTTGATGACTTTTTCATAACCTTCGTCAGTGGGAATTTTTTTTCCTTTTTTCCTGCTAAAAATCCTCACGAAAAGATTTTTAGCCAATTCCAAAATTCGCTCGATGGTGATAGAAAGACCAAGTGCAGCGGATAACGGTACAAAAATCGAATC
>JADHVV010000168.1 GCA_016783825.1 Candidatus Zhuqueibacterota bacterium
GTTTTTATTGCAAAAGTTTTTAAGCCAGTTCAATTAACAATTACAACGAAAAGACTGAGGCGAAGCAAGATATAAGATTACAGGATTAAGGATTTTCTTCCTTCGCCTTTGCCTCAGCCTTCGCCTGCACTTTAGTGCGTTATGATATCGGTTTATTAAATACTTCTTTGTATGTTATGCCCCTTGTCCTGGCAACTGAAGCCACATCTAATAAATCGATTAATGCGATCATTGTTGCTTTCACAACATTGTGTGGATTGGCTGAGCCAATACATTTAGTTAGTATATCCTGAACGCCTGCTGATTCCAATACCGCACGAACAGGCCCACCGGCAATAACTCCTGTACCTGGTGAAGCGGGTTTTAGAAAAACACGGGCTGCGCCATATTTTGCAGTAATTTGATGCGGCACGGTTCCTTTTACTAACGGTACTCTTACAAGCGCTTTTTTTGCTACATCTGCTCCTTTTGTAATTGCATCCGTAACTTCGTTTGCTTTTCCCAAACCATAGCCGACGTGCCCATTGCCATCTCCCACAACAACGATCGCATTAAAACTGAAACGACGTCCACCCTTGACCACCTTAGCGACTCGATTTATATGAACCACTCTTTCTTTTAAATCCAATTCATTTGGGTTAATTCGCTCAACCTTTTTCACCAGTTTATCTCCAAATTTGTTGTTTTAGGGGGCTGGATAAAATCCGCCCGGATTCCCATTTTAATTTTTAAATTTTTTCAAATCGATAAATTACATATTCAACATGTTGAACTATATTTATCCCGCCCCCTAAAATTTCAGACCACCTTCTCTTGCCCCGTCGGCAACCGCCTTTATTCTGCCGTGATATAGATAACCGTTTCGATCAAATACAACGCTCTCAACTTTCTTATCTTTTCCAACAGCCGCTATTTTTTTACCGATTATCTTCGCAGCTTCTGTTTTTGAACCGGCTTTTTCAACTTCTGCTTTTACATCTTTTGTCAGGCTTGAAACGCCGGTGATAGTCTTTTGGTTTGTGTCATCGACCAATTGCGCATAAATATGTTTTGAACTCTTGAATACAACCAGACGTGGTCTCTCCGCTGTTCCGGATAATTTTTTTCTGATATGTTTTTTGACTCTTTTTCTGGATGATTCTTTTTTATTCTTTGGTATGCTCATAAAGCATTGGATCCTTTTAATTTTAAAATTTATTTCACTTAACCTGGATAAACCAAAATTCCTATAGACAGTAATTATAGGTTAATTAACCATAAATCTTGCAACAAGACAAGATCAAGGTCGAGATCAAGGTCAAGAAAAATTTGATTTTTTCTTGATCTTGATCTCGACCTTTATCATAAATTTTACTGCTGTTATCAAGTCAAGAATATTTTTACCTCTTGTGCAAGAGTTCCAATGTATAGATATTAAGCAGCAGTCTTTCCTGCTTTACGCCTGATAAATTCACCTTCGTATTTAATTCCTTTGCCTTTATAAGGTTCAGGTGGACGAAATGATCGGATTTTTGCAGTTACCTGACCAACGAGTTGTTTATCAATTCCACTCACTTCAATATTTGTAAGCGTCGGCGCTAAAATTTGAATTCCCTCAGGTGGTTTAAAAAGAATGGGATGGGAATAACCTAAACTCAAAACCAATGTATTTCCCTTAATTTCCGCTCGGTATCCAACACCCACAATTTCCAATTTCTTTTTAAATCCATCGGTGATACCAACTACCATATTCTGAAGTAAAGAGCGATACAGTCCATGTAAAGCCCGCTGGTATTTATTTTCACTCGTTCTCTTGACAAGAATTTCTCTTTGTTCAGTATTAAAATCCATTGTAAGCGAAGGATTTATCTCCTGTTGAAGGGATTTATCTCCGTTGGTGACTTTGATCAGATTTTGATCAATATGAACATCAACTCCTTCTGGAACTTTAATTGGTTTTTTACCAACTCGTGACAATTTTATACTCCTTTAAATATTTTTTTTACCATACGTAACACAAAACTTCTCCCCCAACACCATGCTGCCGGGCCTCGCGGTCTGTAACAACACCCCTGGAGGTTGAAAGTATTGCAATTCCCAGGTTATTCAACACACGAGGGATTTCTGTTGATTTAACATATTGCCGTAAACCAGGCTTGCTGACTCTATGTAATTTTCTGATCACACTTTTTTCATCATCAGTATATTTGATGTAAATTCTTATCAAGCCCTGTTTGCCATCATCGATTTTGATATAATTTTTTATATATCGATATTCTACCAGTATCTTTGTAATTTCCTCTTTTAACCCGGAAAAAGGAATATCCACTTTTGTATGCTTCGCTTGAATTGCATTTCTGATCCTGGTTAGATAATCGGCAATTGGATCGGTCATTGACATTTAGTTTTCTCCATTGTTTTTTATAACTTAAATTACCAACTTGCTTTGACAACACCAGGAATCTGACCCTGTAATGCTAACTCTCTAAAGCAAATACGGCAAACTCCAAATTTACGATAATAAGCTCTCGGACGCCCACATCTTGAGCATCGATTATATTTTCTAACTTTGTATTTTGGTTCCCTATTGGCTTTTGCTACCAGTGCTTTTTTTGCCAAACCAATTATCTCCTTAATTTTATACCGAATTCAGGTTGCCCCGCTTTATTCATCCCGACCTGTCGGGATGTTTCCTTAAACCTATAATGTAACTGCACAGGCACAGTCCGTACTTCCATATTATTTTTATAAGGTAACTGTACGGGCATTGTATTTTTTAAAGGAAGCGGGATAACCTGAATTCTTGTCATTTCAGTAAATATGAATAATTCAGCTTACACATCTTCAGTTGTTCTTTTCGCAAAAGGCATCCCAAATCCTTTTAACAACTCCAAACCTTCTTCGTCAGTTTTTGCTGACGTAACGATTGTAATATTTAAACCCCTGATCTTTTCAATGTTATCATAACTAATTTCCGGGAAAACGATCTGTTCTTTAAGCCCCATATTGAAGTTCCCCCTACTGTCTAAAGAACGATCGGGTAAGCCGCGAAAATCACGCACACGAGGAATCGCAATGTTTATAAGTCTTTCTAAAAACTCGTACATTCTCCACCCACGAAGCGTAACAAAACAGCCGACAGGCATTCCGGCGCGAAGTTTAAAATTTGATATTGCTTTTTTGGCGCGGGTAATAGCAGGACGCTGTCCACTGATAACCTTCATCTCATCTACTGCTAAATCGAGCAATTTACTATTTTCAATCGCCTCGCCAACGCCCATGTTTAATACAATTTTTTCTAATTTAGGAACTTGCATTACATTTTTATACTTGAACTTTTTTAGCAAGTCCGGTTTAATTTCATCTTTATATTTTGTTATTAATTTTGGGAAATAATCCATTTTTTCGCCTATTCAAAAATTTCAATTCTATTAAGCTGATTGTTTAGTAACAATCATTTCACCGCATTTTTTACAATAACGGACACGTGAAACCTTGCCTGAAGTCTCATCCGTAACCAATTTCATACCGGTTTTTGTCAGTTGAGTACATTTAGGACATATAACCAGTGCATTGGATGCATTTATGGCGCCTTCACGCTCAACGATTCCTCCCTGCGGAAGTTTTTGACTTGGGCGGGTATGACGTTTTATAAAATTTATTCCTTCAACAACAATTCTTCTTTCGTCAGGATAAACCTTTAAAACCCGTCCTTGCTTGCCCTTATCATCCCCGGAAATAACTTGTACGTTATCATCTTTTTTTATATGCATTTTTGTTACTACCTCTTTTATAAAACTTCTGGCGCCAACGAAACAATTTTCATAAATTGATGTTCTCTTAATTCTCGTGCAACCGGCCCGAAAATACGCGTCCCTTTCGGTTCTTGTTGATCATTAATCAATACTGCTGCATTTTCATCAAAGCGAATGTATGAGCCGTCCTTCCTCCCGATCTCTTTTTTTGTACGAACAACTACTGCTTTGCTCATTTCACCTTTTTTGACCGTTCCACCTGGAATGGCAGATTTAACGCTTACAACAATAATATCTCCTACCCGTGCATATTTCCTTTTTGTGCCCCCTAATATTCGAATGCACATCACTTTTTTGGCACCGGTATTATCAGCCACATTTAATCTCGAATATTCTTGTATCATGGCTTATTTATTACTCCTTAGTATTCAACGCTTCTGTCTATTGTTTTTTTTTATTTAGCTTTTTCCAGCACTTCTACCAAACGCCATCTTTTTCTACTGCTGAGCGGACGCGTTTCCATAATTGTAACAACATCGCCAAGATGGCTTTCATTTGCTTCATCGTGAGCCATAAACTTTTTGGATTTTCTAACGAACTTTCCATAAAGTTTGTGGCGGATATAACTTTCGACCAGAATTACCCGGCTCTTATCCATTTTATCACTAACCACTTTGCCTGTTTTGACTTTTCTATTTCCCCGTTCAGTCATTTTGTTTTATCTCCAAATTTCTATTTTAGCTGCGAGGCTTTCTAATACCTGAATCCATTTCATTGAGCACTGTTCTCAACCTTGCCACATCCCTGCGAACTCCCCTAATCAGCAGGGGATTATCGAGTTGATGCGTTGCATGTTGAAATTTCAAATTCTGCAATTCTTCAAGGGAATCTTCTAATTTTTGCCTAATTTCAGGTTCAGATAATTGTATAATTTCATCAATTTTCATTACTTACACTCCAAAATCCGTACGCGAAACAAATTTCGTTTTAATGGGTAGCTTATGAGAAGCCAATCGAATTGCTTCCTGGGCTAATTCTTTATCCACTCCTTCAATTTCAAACATAATTCTTCCCGGTTTTACAACAGCCACCCAATATTCAGGAGAACCTTTTCCTTTTCCCATTCTGGTTTCTGCCGGTTTTTTTGTAACCGGTTTATCAGGAAAAATTCGGATCCAAACTCGCCCGCCACGTTTAATATGACGAGTCATTGCAATACGGGCTGCCTCAATCTGTCGACTGGTAATCCAGGCAGGTTCCAAAGCTTTTAAGCCGTAATCTCCAAAAAAAACATGCGATCCACGGTACGCTTTACCGGTCATTCTTCCGCGTTGTTGTTTTCTGAATTTTGTCCGTTTTGGCATTAACATAATATATATTCTCCAGCGAACGCTCTTTAATTAGTTACTATTAAATTTCTCACCTAAACAAATCCATACCTTCACACCGATGATCCCATAAGTGGTTTTTGCTACTGCGGATGCATAATCAATATTTGCTCTCAGTGTATGTAAGGGTATTCTGCCATCTTTGTACTGCTCAGTTCGAGCCATTTCAGCGCCGCCTAATCTTCCGGCGATGGCTATTTTTACACCTTCAGCCCCCATCCTCATCGAAGACATGATCGATTTTTTCATAGCTCTGCGAAAGCCAATTTTAGATTCCAACTGCTTGGCAATAGTTTTTGCAACCAAATAGGCATCAAGTTCAGGTCGTTTAACCTCTTCAATATTTAATTGAACATCCTTCTTTGTAATACGCTGTAATTCGACTTTCAGCTTATCAACTTCTGAGCCTTTCCGACCGATAACAATTCCCGGACGAGCGGTAAATATTGTTAGCGTGATTTTCTTAGCTGTCCGGTCGATCCCAATCTTGGAAATCCCGGCATGGTCAAGCCGCGCTTCGATGTATTTTCTTAAGGTTAAATCTTCTTTTAATTTATCGGCAAAATTTCTTTCATCAAACCAGTTTGAATCCCAGGTTCTTGTAATTCCTAACCTTAAACCTACAGGATTTACTTTTTGTCCCAAATGATCCTCCTAAAAATTACTTACTGCTCAATTTCAGCAACATTAATAAAAATGTGACTCGTCGGTTTGCGGATTCTCACCGCTCTTCCCATTGCCGCCGCGCGAAATCTCTTGAGCGTAAAACCTTTATCCACACGGATTTCTTTAACATACAATTCATCCGGATCTACTTTCGAGCTGCCATCAAGATTCAACATATTTGAAACAGCCGACCGCAGTGTTTTTTCCAACGGCACTGAAGCTGCTTTGCTTGTAAAATGAAGAATATTCAATGCTTCAACGACATTCTTGCCGCGTATCATGTCTGCTACCCGACGAACCTTTCGCGGTGACATTCTTATATATTTTGCTAATGCTTTGGCTTCCATTATTTTTCTCCAAATATGCTGAAAACATTTTTTGTCTTCAACATTAATATTTTACCTCACGCTGCTTCTTTTATCTCTTCCTGCATGTCCCCTGAATGTACGAGTTGGTGAAAATTCTCCCAATTTATGACCAACCATGTTTTCATTGATAAAAACCGGGAAAAATTTATTACCATTATGTACCGCTAATGTATGCCCAACAAACTCAGGTGTTATCGTTGACCTTCTTGCCCAGGTCTTGATTACTTTTTTTTGATTCGATTCGTTCATTGCCAGAATTTTATCGACCAATTTAGTATCAACATAAGGGCCTTTTTTGATTGATCTTGCCATAATTTTTTACCTTAATTTTTCACAGATAATAGCTGCTAACCTATTTGGTTTTCCTTCGCTTGACAATTAATGAATCTGAACTTTTTTTCTTGCGTGTCTTTTTACCTTTAGACAATTGCCCCCAGGGAGAACACGGATGCCTTCCGCCGGATGCCTTGCCTTCGCCACCACCCATGGGATGATCAACCGGGTTCATGGCTACGCCTCTCACTTTTGGTCTGCGACCTAACCAGCGGCTTTTACCTGCTTTTCCGATTTTAATATTTTCATGTTCAAGGTTGCCAACCTGACCAAGTGTGGCTTTGCAATCTAATAAGACCAATCGCACTTCGCCTGATGGCATCTTCAACTGCGCGTATCTTCCCTCTTTTGCCATTAGTTGAGCATAAGCCCCGGCGCCTCGAGCTATCTGTCCACCTTTGCCAATTTTCATTTCAATATTATGCACTGAAGAACCTAATGGGATATTTCGCAGCAACATGGTATTGCCAACTTTAATTTCAGCCTTTTCCGAAGAAACAAGCTTATCATCAACTTTCAGTCCACTGGGCGCTAAAATATATCTCTTTTCCCCATCGATGTAATGTAACAATGCGATTCGGGCTGACCGGTTCGGGTCATATTCGATGGATGCAACTCGAGCTGCAATATCGACTTTATCTCGCTTAAAATCAATGATTCGGTAGGCGCGTTTATGACCGCCACCACGATGACGGCTAGTAACTCTTCCCCTGTTGTTTCTACCACCGGTTTTCTTTAACGATACTATTAGAGAAGGTTCCGGTTTATCTTTGGTGATCTCTTCAAATGAAGAAACCGTCCTGAACCTTAACGATGGTGTTTTTGGTTTAAAATGTTTAACTGGCATTTCTATTCTCCACTACCATAATCAGCTATACTTTGAACGGTCATAAATTTTATTTTTAAGAAAGGCTGAGGCGAAGGCTAAGGCGAAGCAAGATATAAGATTAAAGGATTAAGGATTTTCTTCCTTCGCCTTAGCCTCAGCCTTTGCCTAAACAAATATTCAGATTATGCCCTATTACAGTTTAACATCAGTTCATGCGCCTTCAAAGAAATTGATTGAATCTCCATCGCGCAATGTTACAATTGCTTTCTTCCAATCAGCTCGTTTGCCTTTTGTAATCCCGCGACGGGTATTCATTTGTTTAGATTTACCTTTTACATTAATGATGTGGATTTTTTCCACAGTGACATCAAAGCGGCTTTGTACAGCCTTTTTTACATCTATTTTATTTGCACTTTTTTTAACCTTGAAGGCGTATTTTCTTTCATCATCTTGCTGTTTTAACATCTTCTCAGTTAATATGGGACTATCTAATATGTCATAATTCATGTTCATAAGGTACAAACCTCTGTAATTTTTTCAAGTGCGTTTTGTTCAATTAACAGAACTTCGCAATGTAAAATATCGTAAGTTGAAGCTTCTGATGCCTGACGAATTGTAAGAAATGGAATGTTTCTTCCGGCGCGTAAAACATTTGCATCATAATTATCTTTTACCAGCAGCACTTTCTTCTTATCAATATTCAAATTTTTCAATATTTGAAACATTTCTTTAGTTTTCGCATTCTCTAACTTCACCTCTTCAAGCAGCATAATTTCATTTAGTTTTGCTTTATAAGCAAAAGCTGATGTGCGAGCCTGTTTTTTCATTTTCTTTGAGAGCTTCATCCCTAAATCTCTCGGATGAGGACCAAAGATTCGCCCACCACCAACCCATAATGGAGACCTGGTTGTACCGGCACGAGCTGCGCCTCTTCCTTTTTGTTTCCATGGTTTTCTGCCTCCCCCCCTGACATACGATCGGGTTTTTGTTGAGGCATTTCCCTGCCTGCTATTTTTTTGCTGACAGCGAATTGCTAAATAGATCAAATGATCATTTGGTTCAGTCTCAAAAACCTCTTTTGGAAGCGTTGCTGCTTGTCCCGAAGAAATTCCATCAGTTTTATGTATATCTAATTTCATGTTCTGAATTCCATTTATATATTACAGATTCAATATTTAATAATCGTTCACCTGATAGACAAGGAAAGAATATGTTCACCCGGTTGAAAATAAAATTGAATCCAACGGATAATAAAAAAAATGATATGAATTTAATTTTGTATCACTTTTACGGATGCTAGTTTCTTTTTGGGCAAATTTGTCAAGTTTTTGTATAATTTAAATATATTATATGTTTTAAAATTTTAATACCATCCGTTGGGTTGTTTCTATCCGTTGGTTTTCCATTTGTTGGTACTTATCAATCTTTATCTCTAGCATCTGGTGAACGTTTACAATATATATAGTTTTATCTTATCCGACCTCTAAAAATTATGTCTTGTGATAATCACATAATTTTTTAAATGACCTGGGATTGCCCCTTTTACCATCAGGTAGTTATTTTCAGTATCCACTTTTATAACTTTTAAATTCTTAACAGTCATTTTTTTGCCGCCCATCCTACCGGACATTTTAATGCCCTTTATAACACGTGAGGGATACGACGACTGTCCAATTGAACCAGGAGCACGATGACGGTCACTTTGTCCATGCGATTTAGGTCCCAAGCTGAAACCATGTCTTTTAATGGTACCGGCAAATCCTTTTCCCTTGGTTGTTCCGCTGATATCCACTATCTCGCCTTCCGTAAACATATCAACCGTCAGCTTATCGCCCAATTTTAGCGGATTTTCTGAATTTGAAAAATCAAATTCTTTCAGAACCCTTAAAGGTTCTACTTTTGCCCGTTTAAAATGACCCTTTAGAGGTGAAGTAGTAACTTTTTCCCGTTTATTTTCAAAACCTAATTGAACAGCATCATAACCATTCTTATCTTTCGTCTTAACGTCAGTTACAAAGCATGGTCCTGCTTCAATAATCGTTACTACTGCCTTTTGACCGGTCTCGTCAAAGAGCCTGGTCATTCCTATTTTTTTTCCAATCAAACCGCTCATTTTCTCTTTTCGTCGTTTTAATTTGAAATAGCCTAAGTGTTGATTCCCACTATTATTCCATTTTGTTATTTATTTAAGAGTCCACTCAAAAAAGATATTAACCACTAATTTCACGAATTTTCACTAATTGATCCCGCCTTTGTGGGTTTTAAATTAGTGCAAATAAAATTCGTGCAATTAGTGTAATTAGTGGTTTTTTGACTAGGCTCATTTAAGCTGGTAAAAAATTAATGATAAATCATCAAACCTTTATTTCCACATCCACGCCAGCAGGCAACTCCAATTTCATCAATGCATCAACTGTTTTGGGATTGGAATTTAAAATATCAATTAACCGTTTATGAATTCTCGTTTCAAACTGTTCACGCGACTTCTTATCAACATGAGGAGATCTCAAAACCGTGTAAACACTTCTTTTTGTCGGCAAAGGTATGGGGCCCGAAATATGAGCTCCCGTTTGTTTTGCCGTTTTGATGATCTTCTCAGTTGACTGATCTATAAGTCGATGATCATAGGCTTTTAATTTGATTCTAATTTTTTGCCCAGCCATATTAATACTCCACCATTATCACATATTTCATTTGCTTCGAGCTATCTGTCGCCCTGTTAAATTATTCAATAATTGCTGTTACAACACCGGCGCCAACTGTTCTGCCACCTTCACGAATTGCAAAGCGCAAGCCTTCTTCCATAGCAATCGGCGTTATCAATTCTACATCAATATTCGTGTTATCACCAGGCATGATCATCTCTACGCCTTCACCTAGTTCGATCGAGCCGGTTACATCTGTTGTGCGAAAGAAAAACTGGGGACGGTAGCCAGGAAAAAATGGCGTATGACGTCCGCCTTCTTCTTTCTTTAATACATAAACTTCACCCTTAAATTTCGTATGCGGCGTTATCGAACCGGGTGCAGCTACCACCTGACCACGCATCAATTCATCTTTGTCAACACCGCGAAGCAGTAAACCACAGTTATCGCCTGCTT
>JADHVV010000169.1 GCA_016783825.1 Candidatus Zhuqueibacterota bacterium
GATAGCGACAGGGGATTTAATAGAGCTATTTTTAAATTAGGCTATTACAAATGGGAGGGGGAGGGTATCGATGTGTCGTCCTAAAAAAAGTTGACAAAGTTAGTAGTAGTAGTCTTTAAATATAATAGTTGTAAAATTTGAATTTAGCTCAAGTCGTACAATTAATTATTGAAATTATTAGTAGGTTCATTCATCATGTAATAAAAAGAAACTTGCGGCATATAACTTGGAGTGCGAACTGGCTGCGATTCTTCCCGATACATTCTAAACACTATTTTGGGTGTCAAAACGACTCCCCATTTTGCATTTTTATGAACTCGCAATAAATAATTAGGCACTAATTTCCCTTCAAACCAGAGAGGCTTTGTGCTTCCGATACCGCCCAAAAAAGTGACGTAACCAATTTCACTATTCGCTAAAATATACTTGGAAAAATTTAGTTGCTCGTTTAATAAATCTTTTTCTTGTGCGACGCTTCTTTGAAAGAGCCCTAATCCAAGCACAATTGCGATAAAGTATTTTAGAAAAATACGATTTTTAAAATTTAATTTATACATTTCAGTCTCATTATTTTTATAATATTTTTCTTGCTAAATAATTATGCTTAACCTGGTTTATTCATTATATTTTTAAAGGAAACCAGATTACCTGAATGGTGCATGATTTGTAATTCGGTTCATCAAACTGAGTTTAGTTTTACTTATTTAGTGAAACATTTAATATACAATACGTTAAGCTCAATAAATGGGAAATTCATGAATAATTCAGGTTAAGTACTCATAAGTTGTTTTTAGCACCAATTTTTCCGGAAACAATAGCAGCAATCCAAGAAGCCAGACTTAATCTCTAACCTAACCTTTAAATCAAACTCGCTAAAAATCGATCTGCCGATATAACTCGAATGCCCTTTTGCAAGATATCGACATTTTGTTTCCTGACTACCTGGTAGGTGTAAGGTATATTTAATCTCTCTTTGAAATAGAAAAACGATGGAGAAGGATTTGTATCATTTAATTTAGCTTCAACACAAAACCAGGGCTTATCATCGACCGTGACGAAAAAATCAACTTCTTTTTTATCGACATTTCTTAAGTAATAAAGATCGGTTCGATACCCTTCATATTCTTTTAAATATTGCGTCAGTTTTAAAAGATGAGAAGCTATTAAATTTTCAAAGCGCGCGGCCTCATTTTCTACTTCAGACCAATCGAACATATAGAGTTTAGCTTCTTTTTTTATTGAGCGGATATTTTTTTTATGAAATGGATAAATTCTAAAATGATAATAAAACTGTTCCAAAATAGAGAGCCAGTTGGTTGCGGCTCTATGGCTGACTTCCAGGTCTTCACGCAAGGAATTGATTGATAGCAACGAGCCCACTTTTGATGGTAAAAAATCACTTAATAGCTGCATATTAGCAATATCTCTAACTGCTTCAATATCTCTAATATCCTCACGAAACAGTCGATCCATTTTTTCATTATGCCACCTGCGAAGCGACCGCTCATTCTGTTTCAACAACATCTCTGGGAAACCACCAAAACGGTCTAATATTTCAAAATCATTAAAATGGTCGGCGGTGCTAACTGGAAGCTCCTGCAATATTTTTATATCATTTTTGATGTTTAAAATTTCTGCCAGACTAAAAGGATGCAGCGTGTAATAATGGTATCTTCCCTGTAATGAATCTCCACCTTTGCGATAAATATTGAGTCGGGCGCTGCCAGTAATCAAAAATTTATAGCGATCTTTGTGGATATCGTATTCCCCCTTTACCAGGTTTTTCCATTTTGGATATTTATGAATTTCATCAAAAATGATAAGTTCGGCGGAGCCAGGAAATTCCGAACGCATAATTTTTTTACGATCGGATCGGGCATCCCAGTTATAATAGGCAAATTCCTTAAAATCTGGAGCAACTAATTTTTTTGCCAACGTGGTTTTCCCAACCTGCCTTGCCCCACCGATGAAGATCATTTTTTCTGACAGATCCTGAAGAATGTTTTTCGTTAAATATCTGTTTCTGATCATAGGTAGTATCCTGACATATTTTGTTATTAAAAATACACTAACAAGATAATAAATAGGATATTAAAAAGCAAGGTAATTTTGCTTATAAGCAAAATTATTAGCTAATAATCTTGCTTGGTAGCAAATATTTCTGTCTATCAATATTTTTTTCAAATCTCTTATAATCAGAAGCCACCTTGTGATCGGTCATTTTAACCCAAATAATGCAATTGCCACAAAGACACAAAGGCACAACGTAAGAAATTATAATTAGTTATGATTACATGTTTTGCAAATCTTTTTCATTTTTTTATACATCAAATTTAAAACAGAACTTATTTTCTTCCTTTGTGTCTCTTGGTGCCTTGGTGTCTTTGTGGCCACTCTTTTCTTCTACTGCATTATCTGGGTTTAAAAACTATACTTCACCTTCGCATAAACCATATCATTCCCATCATACTGCCCGAACCTGCCTGCATCACCAACAAAAATATTAGCGCCCAGCAGCAATTCAAATCCATCGGCTAAATCATAAATTACTTTCGGACGAATCAGGGCATCGGAATTATTCAATCCAATGTATGAAAAGAGCTCCAACCGCAGCGTTTCCCGCAGGAAGTCTTTACTCGCAAGGACGGTCATTGTGTTTTCATATTCATCATTTTTTATAGGTTTTTCATAATCCAAAATTGCCTGTTGAATAAACTGGGAGCTTAACCGAATATCCCACAAAGTATAATCCAAGCCAACTAAATAGTGGATATAATTTTTCTTTACCGTGCCATCTGTAAGTTTTGGGTCTTCGGAATTGAAATATTTACCGTTGTAATAAGCGCCTTCACCGCGCAACACAAATCCGCCAAGTGTGGAGCTGAAGCTGCCTCCAGCCAATCCCAAACGATGATGTCGGGGAGTAACTGTAAGCCCAGTCGAGTTTTTAGCAATGTGCATAGTTGGATCATCGTCCCATGCGTAGCCGCCCATGATTTCAAAATCCATGGCTGAAGTAATTGCTGAAAATTTGGCAAACACTTCGCTGTTTTCTAACTTTGCACCAACTTCTTTTTGGGAGTAATCAAAAACAGGGGCAGTAGGAAAATCCAACTGGGGGAACCAAATTGAACTTTCGTCTGGCATTTGAGTCGAAACAAAATTTGGCGCCCAGACAAATTCAAATGTATTGTCTCCAAGATAATAATTCGCCTTTAAAGAAGTGACTCCCATGCGTATTTCATCAAAATCACGCAGCAGGAATTCACTCAAATCTTTGGGAGATACAATGTCGGTAATAAACACGCCATCTGCTTTTCCCCAAATAATTTGCTGCTTTCCAATGCGTAAATCTACCGCGTTAAAATAGATGTCCATGTAGGCTTCACGCAACCCGATTTCCATTTCCTGATTCGGATACTGATAAATATACGGATTCACTTTATAAGCCACTTTGTCTTTGCTCTGCTCAATATTCAAATTGAAAGTATTTTGCAAAATGGCATATTCATTGTTTTCTGTTAACAACATTCCAGTATAATTTCGGGCGTAACCCGACCAATTCAGTGTTTGGGCTTGCGCCCCATTTATAAAAACAAACAGGGCAAATACAACCCAAAAAATTTTAAAATTTAACTTTCTCATTTTAAACCTCTTTTCATCATTCGTTCAGTAAACTTGTTCGCGGGGATGCCTGTATCTAATTTAACATTGGCGAGTTCCATTTTGGTAGTATGGTCTTTCTGAACATTAAACATTTCACTTGACAGTATTATCCAATAGCCTTTAATTTTTTCATACTTTTTATTTGTCAAAGTTTTTAACAGTTCTTCGTCTTCATCGTAGAACTCTTTTTTCAGCCCGATCGATTTGTCTTTGATGATCCAGACGACGGTTCGGGAATACATGTAGTCTTCGTCTTTGGGAATACTTTCTACCACATAGCAATTCTCACCATCAATCGTTTCTTCACGAAGCAATTTATGGTTGTCTTCGGTGGGATGACGGTCGCCAAGATCATCATAAGTAAAATCCGAACCCATAAAATAGTCGCTTTTGCTGTCGCTGGAAATTCGTTTCACCTTTTTAAGTGCAGGCAGATAGATCCATTGGTCATCGTCTTTGCCCGCGTCATCGTAGCTCCAGTTCATAAAAGACGTATTACGCACATCAGCAGGTGATACAAAGAACATGATACTTTTTTCCATGTCACCAAAATCTTTGACGAACTGTTTGATTTTGCGCACCCGCTGATCCCCGCGGGAATTAATCAGCGACATAGTCAGGTCGCCCTGTGAGTCATTTCCCGTTTCACGGTTATAGACATTTTCGATAATTTGCAAGCCAGTGATTTTTGCTTGCGAGAAAATTAAAGTTGGTACAGCAATTAACATTGCCATTAGAACGAGTTGAAGTTTTTTTACTTTCATTTTTAGATCTCCTTAAAATTTAAAAGAATTTGACAGGATGAACAGGATTTACATGATAAAAAAATTAATTTATTTATCCAGTTCATCTTGTTAATCCTGTCAAAATAATTAGTTATATTGCCTATTATTCAGAAACTGAAGTATAATTTTTTAATTAATATTTTGATTGACAATCTTGATAATTTTTCTTATGTTTAATTAAACAATTAAGAATATTTTATAAAAGGTTTAAATTATGCAAAGCAAAATTTATCCCCCAATACCTGATACACCCAAAGAATACTGGGATGACTCTAAATGGGCAAATGAAAATTTTACTGAAATTTCAAAAGAACATCCCAATTTATGGGTAGCCATTGTTGATAAACAGGTTGTTGCCTCTGGCAAAATAATTTCGGATGTACGAAAAATCGCTAAACAAAAAACAAATAGAAAACACTTCCCAGTATTTTTTGCAGAAAAGGGAATTCATCTTTAAAAATAAAGGCAACTTTATTAGACACTGATAATGCTCCTTTTATTATTGGCTACGAAGACATTTTAACCAGAACTACATTAGTCAGCGATTATAAAAATTCTTTAGCTTACCTTGAGTTTGATTAGATTTCCTTCTTATTTACAGTAAAAATTTCTCCCCAATTAAAAGTTCATTTATACGCACTGCTAAAAAAATCAGGAAGTAAACAATTATAATTTTCTTTCCGAGTGGTTTTTTAATCCGCGTGTATTGAAATAAATATTAGACACAAACAACAGCAAATACATTATCGTCACCGTCCCCAAAAAACTGGTAAACATATTCAAAGACACCAACGCACCCAGCGCTCTGTTTGGCGGGAATACCGAAAACAGCAGCACCAAAAATCCTGCGATAACCACCACAGCATTAAAAACAATCGCCCTGCCAGAATGCTGCATTGTGTGTTGGCTGGTTAAAATTTTATCGCCAGTTTCAGTCGCGTATATTTTATATCTCTCCAGGAAATGAACCGCGTAATCAATTCCGATACCAATGGCAATGCTGGAGAGCAGCGCCGTGGTGGTGCTTAAGGGAATATTCAACAATCCCATCACACCGAAACTGATGATTGCCGTGATTATAATTGGAACCGAACCAATTAACCCTGCAATAAATTTCTTGAACATTATTGAAAGAAGAATAATCACAATTATCAGCGATAAAAGTAAACTGGAAATTTGTCCCTTTAAAATCAGATCGGTAAATACCAAGCCTTTGTAACCAGATCCCGCATATTTGAGTTCAATATTTAATTTTTCAAGTTCAGGAATATGCTTTTCAATTACCGCAATGGCGCTGTTGATCGCCTTTGAATTATCGCTTTTTAATTGAAAGGTCAAATTGGCTTTTTTATAATCATAATCCACTACCTTCCACAAATTTTCTGGATCCCCGGACATTTCGTAAAGCAACAGATATTGGGCGACCAGTTCTTTGGATTCAGGGATGACGTTATACTTTTGACTATCAGCGTGCATCACTTTGTTCATGCGTTTCAGATAATCGGTCAAAGCAAATGAATTACCCACTACTTGCAGTGTGCCGTCAACAACTTGCTGCATTCTGTCGATTGCTTCAAGGATGTCTGGATTTTTGAAAGCACCTTTCTCTTCTGAATCCAGAATTACGTTCAAAGTAGAAGTGCCGCCAAAATTTTCATTGATGAATTTATCAGTGAGCACAATATCGCTGTCTTTTTCAAACTTTTCCAGAAAGCTGGAATTGATCCACACTTTTCCAATTCCTGTAATCGAAAGAACGATGACAACTGCGGTTATAATAATAGTAGCGTATTTATATTTTACAATTTTCGCTGAAAAAGTTGATGCAAAATTGGATTTGTTTTTATCAGTATTTTTCTCTTGTTTTTTCCATTTGGGCAAGCCAAAGACCATCAAACCCGCGGGAATAAGCGCCAGCGAAAACACCATTGCCATCATCACACCAAAAGCAGTGAACAATCCGAAATATTTAATGGGATAAACCTGCGACGTCAGCAGAGAAATAAAACCCACCGCGGTGGTAACCGAAGTCATTGCCACTGGTTTCCACATTCCCTGAATCATGTCCATTGTTGCTTCTTTTTTAGTAGCGTCAGGATTCTTAATCAAAAACAGATGAAGATGGCTGTAGAGATGTATTCCGTCCGCCACACCAATGGCGATGAGCATGACCGGGATCATGGTTGAAACCGCATAAATAGGAATCCCTAAAACCGCCATCAAACCGAACGCCCAAACCGTGCTGAACAAAACAACCAACAGCGTGAAAAATGTACTTTTGAAACTTCGCAAAACCACCAGCAGAACCAGAATGATGACCAAAATTACAATGGGCACCATGCGTTTCATATCAGCGGGTCCCAACAGCGCCATGGTTCCTTCCACGATTGGACGACCAGCCACGTGGATTATTTCAGGACCTTGAAAAGAGTTTCCCAGTTCCAAAATCTGCTGATAAAACTCCTGGGAAAAAACATCATCTTCTATTTCAGCAATAATTACAGTTACTTTTTCATCACTTGATACCAGCCGCCCGAAAATCATTTCGTTATTGCGGACATTGGTACGGAGTTGTTCAAGTTTTTCAGCAGTTTTAGGTGTCCGTTTAAAAAACGCTTTCACATCCAAACCATCTTCAGTACCGATGATGTTATCAGCCGTGTAAAGAGACGTTACATCATCCTTGTTTATTTGTTTCATCTTTTGCAGCGCTTTAGTCAGGTCTTTTACCTTTTGAATTGTTCCCGAGTTGTAAATCCCATCCTGATTTTCAATGGCGATAATAATCCCATCTTTAATGCTGAACCATTCTTCTGCCTGGTTGCTGTACACAAAAGCAGGGTGATTCTGGGGCATATATTCATCCAGATCGGTTTCCATTCGGGAGTTGCTGCTCATAACTTTAAAAAATCCCACTGTTAAGATCACAAAAACCACCAGAACTAACCAGGGATATTTTAATAATTTGTTTAATAAATTTTCCATTTGTAAAACCTTTCAAATTAGAGTTAATGATTGCTATAGTTAATGCTAACTAACATTTATGTTTAAAAAAAATTAAATTCTACCCAACACCATTGAACACGGATGACACTGATCATCACGGATTTTTTATTTCGTATTGTATGAATGAGTGTAAATCCGTTCGATCCATTAAATCAGTGCGGAACGGCCGCTTTTTTTTGGCGGATTCTATTAATTTTATAATCGACTTCCACAATTTTCCTCCCTCTTTTTCCAGGTCAAACGAAAAATTAGATAATTTCCATTTCTTTACGATCAACCGCAACGCTCCCATAATGATCAATGAAAGCTGTTCTTCAGGAATGTCCTTTCGAATTTCATTGTTACCCTGACCTTTTTTTATGAGAGTCGACATGGCTTGCTGACTTAATTTCATAATTGTTGAAACTTGCGCCGATAATCTTTTATCGTTCTGAAATATTTCTTCCGAAAAAAGCACAGCCGCCAAAGCTGGTTTTTCAGCAAATCGTTTAAAATGTGTCAAAAACATCATTTCAATTTGCTCAATAGCTGACCTGTCAACTGAATGAATCCGTTTGATAGCGGCTTTGGAACTATTCTTAAAATTCGATAAAATTGCCAGCAAAATATCCAGCTTGTTTTCAAAATGGCGATAAATCGCTGGTTCGGAAATTCCCAGGCTTTTGGATATATTTTTTATTGTTAACTGCTGAATTCCCTTTTCAGCGATCAGTTTGATTGATACATTTATTATCTCTTTTTGTCTTTCAGTAAAAGTAGTCATCGTTTTTGTTCCATTTTGGTTAGTTAATATTCACTAACCAAGTTAGTGAAAAAAAATTCTATTGTCAAGTCTTTTTTAATATTTTACATTTTTTTTAATAAGTGACCTTCTCTACAAAACCATTTTTATTTCTCGATTTGATTCAATAGAAAAATGGAGTGATTGGAGTGATGCAATTGGACAATTTCCGTATAATTCTCTATCTCCACCACTCCAAAACTCCGTTTTGTTAATTTAAATACTTCAACCCAAATTAATTTTCTAATTCATCAAAGCCTGAACTGAAAAGACTTATTTACCATCTTCTCCTGTTTCCCTGACCTCGTCTTCCACCAGATTCTACACTTAAAATTTCATCAAGTTCTTCCTGTGAAATATACTGGGCTTCATAGGTGCCACCATTTCTCTCTATCTGGCGAACAAAACTCCGCATGTGCTTTTCTGATCCTTGTTTCAGATTATTGAACACACATTTAATGTCGTCATTATCTGTTACCTCGATGCGCTCATTTAAGTCAAAAATGTCCACATCTTCTATAGTCGCACCAACAATAAACGCGTCTAATAAAGATGTTTCACCTTTTGCTATAAGGTTATCATACAATTGTTTTAACTCAACATTTGTGAAAACACCGACTTCATCATTTTGCACTGGATCTTCAATTTCATATTTATCGAGCAGTTGCTTCACCGCATTCGTGTGACGATCTTCACTGTTGGCAATGTTTTTGAAAATGACGAAATTCCATTTTTCAAACAAAGTCAGGTAAACATCTCGGGCCAATTTTTCTTCTTCCCGCATATAAATTAAAGCGGCTTTTTCATGTTCACTTACATCTTGTTTTGGCATCTGAATGCATGAAGAACAAAAATCTGTTCTGTTGTTTGCACCTCTTCCCCTGCCAAATCCTTGTGCCTGTAGCATAGAGCTCAATATTGTCAAAATAGCTAACGTGATTAAAATAGTTTTTTTAAACATTTTACGTCTCCTTATTTGATTAACATCATTTGATTTGTTATACTTTCAACTCCATTTTCAATTCGATACAGATATACACCTGAACTTACTAAATTTTCACTCTCATCAGTACCGTTCCAAATCACAGAATGAGAACCCGCTGACAAGCCTTGATTACTTGCTAAAGTTTTCACCATTTTGCCGCGCACATCATAAATTTTCACAGAAACATTAGCTGCATAGGGCAGATCAAACCGAATCGTTGTTTGCGGATTGAATGGATTGGGATAATTTTGTGCTGCGATAAATTTTGTCGGCAATTCGACTATGCCTCCAGCATTTTCAACTGAAGTTAAAGTAATCGGATTACCATCAACATCGACCGCACCTTGTTCGCTGGGGGAACTTATGATTTGTTCCCATTCAGCGGCTGTTATAAACTGCGTCACATAAGTTTCGCCTTGCACTGCGTATTGTCCATTAAAGGAACGTGCATGATTTCTTGAGCCTTTCAATAAATTTTGATATACCATTCGGATATCCTGGTTATCTGTATCCACTAAAAATTCTTTTAGGTCGTAAATGTCCAGGTCTTCAATGGTACAGCCGATGAACACTGCTTGTGCCAAAGATTCATTGCCAATTTCCACTAATGTAAAATAGAGTTCCTGTAGGGTGCTGTCAGCAAAAACGCCTAACTCATCAATGAAGGGATCATCCAAACTGTACTTTTCTATTATCAGCGCGACCATATCAGTATGGGCTTGTTCGCTTTTGGCAATGTTATTGAAAATATTCATATTCCATTTGTCATAAAGCGCCAGGTAAACATCACGTGCCAGTTTTTCTTCTTCACGCATCTGTTTTAAACTGTGCAGTTCGTGTTCGTTTAATTCTTCCATTGGCAGATTAAATATGTAATCATTCAATGGGTCATCTGTTTGTGCAAAAAGTCCAACGACCAGGATTAAAAGTAATCCAATCGTTAATGTAATTTTTTTCATCATGGTAAAACTCCTTTTGTTTTATTTTTAATTGTTTTCTATTCAAATAAAAAGTTTAACTCAACATTTGAATAGAGTTTATTATTAAGTTGTCTATAGTATTACAAGTCAAATCTTCGTTTTTTGTGCAAAAGAATTTCTAACCCAGATCAATTAACTTTCATACCGAAAAGGCTGAGGCGAAGGCAAAGGCGAAGCAAGGTATAAGATTCAAGCACCCTTCGGGCACAGGG
>JADHVV010000170.1 GCA_016783825.1 Candidatus Zhuqueibacterota bacterium
CCCGAAGGGTGCTTTAATCTTATACCTTACTCCGCCTTAGCCTTCGCCTCAGCCTTTTTGATGTAAGAGTTAAGTGATCTGGGTTAGAAAAAACTTTTGCACAAAAAACAAAGATTCAACTGGTAATACTATAGCGCACAAAAGTGCATTGGTAACTGGTGAATTGTTATTGGTGATTAGTCCCTCCCCATCCACCAAATTGCTGTATATTTGAAAACATTTGCATCCGCCCAGGCGGATGTTTCCTTAAAAAATAATAAAGTAACTGCACAGGATTGAACTAATAACAGAATAAATACGGGAGGATTTTATCATGAAGACAAAAAGAGTTATTCAACTATTTTTTTTCTTAATATTATTTTTTCAAATTTCTGCATTATTTTCAGTTAATATCTTAACCGTACAAGATCCGGACCAATATGGTTCTAAACCCGGCTACATTGATAAGGCAACACTGGTTATTGAACCACATGGTTGTTATACTGAACAGTCACTTTATCTAAAATATTCCGATCATGAACAATACGCCGGAAATAACAAAATTGAGATTGTACATCGTTTCGAGCTTCCTCAAGGTTCGGTGGTTAATGACCTCTGGTTATGGATCGGTGACAGCGTTATGCAAGCCATAATGATGGATACGTGGACTGCAAGAGCAATTTATGATAGTATCGTCGATGTAAAACGTGACCCGGCATTTCTTTCCAAAAAAGGCAATCAATATGAATTGCACATATTTCCACTTGAATCCGGCAGTTATCGGAAAATTAAATTGAATTTTATAACTCCCACTTTATGGCGCGGTAATAAAGCCACAGCAAAATTACCGTTTAACATGCTAATTTCCAACAACGCAAACACGAAACCATTGGAAATTTTATTTAGAACTCAGGAGGATATTTGGGGACAACCATTTATTGTTGAACAGCCTGATCTCAATTTTGAGTCATTAATTGATACAACAGGATATCATTTCAAACACTGCCAGCTACCGGATATCAGTGGCTACAGTTATTTAAATATTGAATTTCAAACCGATTTCAATAATGGCTATTTTTACTCGAGTAATCAAATCAAAAATGAACCTTCTTATTTTCAATTGGGAATTGTACCGGGCGAGTTTTTTGAATTAGATTCAGATACGACGGGCAAAAAATGTATCGTCGGATTAGAGTTAAGTGGTTTATATAATAAAAATTTCTCTATAATTTTACCCAATATAAAATCTGTCTTGGCATCGTATTTAAAAAAGAAAGATAATTTTCAATTATTAGCAGCAGGCGCCGGCAGTTATAAGAAAATCACTGATAATTGGCTTCAAAGTTCTCTTCAAAATATAAATGCTGCTTTCTCTGAATTCGAACAAAGTGACTTTGCGATGGAGATTAATGCTCAAAAAATTTCCACACATATTATATTGTGATAAATACGCTGCCACATGTTGGAAATTTCCTGGTATCGATGACATAGCAACATGGGAAAAACATGATACTATTATTAATTCATTAATACATTTTAAAGATGCAGATATAATAGCGGCGTATAAGCACGGTCATGAACGAACTTTGAGCGACCAGGAATTAGAAAGAGTGACTGCATCTTTGGACACTTTCTTTTATCGAGGTGGGCGGCTTTTAAGTTATTATGACTATAATCGAGTCGAAAGGGAAATATTAGCATCTTCTTACATCGCTGGATTGACGACTAATAAAAAAATCCAAGGTGATCTTTATCGAAATTTGCAGGGAAACATTGGCAGCTATTTTCCGGAATCTATTTATCATCATGTTATCAATTTGTTGGAATATGATGATCCGGCTGTAAAAATTGAATTAATGGACAAGGATAGTAATGCAGCAGTCATTTCAAAAAAAATTAAAAATGGATTGTTAGTGGTAAGCGGCATTTGGTCATTCAAAGATGATGGCGCGCTCAAATCATTATTAGGCAATCCGTTACTTGGTTTAAATGCAGTATCAACACATCGCCAGTTAGCCGAATTATTAAATGAAATACAACATTTTAGCGCTACAGATGAATTTGATAAGGTAGTAATATTCAGCAACTCGGATTCGTTAATCTTAAAGGATGATGCTATTAATTGGACGACAAATTATTTAAGTAATTATCCAACCTTAAAACCTGTTTTTAATTCAATAAACCTGTTGGATGGGTCAACAATTGTCCCACCTTATTTTTCTGATAATGGAATTGATTATTATGGAAGTGGTTACCTTTTGAAAACATTATCAAACGAAACACATGGGCTTCATTTCGAAACACATTTGAATGATTGGGATTTTATTACGTCACTTTTAGCGCCTGATTCTGCGCCTAACAGAGAAAATTTTAATATTGATGTTAGTGGTGATGCCGGGGGTAATTCACTTGTTGAGCAGAGAGAAGTTGATCCCATTCCCAATGATCCAAACAAACCAATTTTTTATATCGGATCCACAACAAATAAACGGGATTTGTTTTTTGATATATCAGCTGAATTTGTCGGAATTGATAGTAATTATACCAAACAACTGGGTTTTTCTATTTCTCACGATTCCACTTTGAAAGGTAACATTTTGCCATCAATGCTTGGCTTTGAAAACCTAAAAGAAATGTTTATTGAGACGAGTTATGATACATCTGCTATTGTAGAATTAGCCATGCAATATAACCTGTTATGCGATTATACTGCATTGATTGCCCTTGAGCCAAATGATACACTTCATTTTATGAAAAATCCATTGGATGAGGATAATTTCACCCTGGTTGAAATGAATGACAAAACTCAAGCTGATTCATTAAATTTTGAGATTTACCCTAATCCATTTAATTCTCAAACAAAGATCACTGTTTTTATACCCTTCCCATCAAAAGTAAAAATTGATATTTATAATATTCGCGGACAATTAGTACAGGAGATATATAATTATTATTTATTCAAAGGGATAAAAACATTTAGTTGGGACGGAAGAAATTCTTTGGCGCAAATCGTTGGCAGTGGTATTTATTTTGTGAAAGTTAAGATAAAAAATGAGCAAACGAAAAATGTTTTTACAAAAATAAAGCGGGTCATTTTAGTCCGCTAAAAAAGCCTTGACTTTTAAAAATAAAATTACAATAATCATACAAGGTTGTTGCGTAACAGACTCGAAATAAGAATTTGAATTGAAAAATGGAGTAACACTATGAGCCTAAAAGAACTTGAAACTGAAGCCATGAAATTAGGCATAGAAGACCGCGCTGCCCTTGCGGAAAAATTTTTGTTAAGTGTGGATGCTCCTTCAGATACTGAAAATTTAACGTTATGGGTGGCAGAAGCAGAGCGGCGTTTAAAAGAGTTGCGTGATGGGACAGCTGAAGGAGTACCAGTAGATGAAGTATTCCGGCGCGCGAGAGCTGCGATTCCATGTTAGCACAGTCGAGTAGTCTAACAGCGAGGTTTATGGGTTATGCACAAAATTACCATGTATAAAGTATGACTGAATATAAGACTTATAATGGAAGGGTTCCAGCATGTGGTGTTTTTTGTGGAGGATGTCCAACATACACAAGAGAAAAGAAACCATGTCCTGGTGCAGAAATTAATATTGCACGATGTCAAAAATGCAAAAAATTTCATCTGTGTTGCGAGGAAAAGAAAATAAGTCACTGTTTTGAGTGCAGTGAATTTCCATGTACAAGTTTTAAAAGGTTTTCTAAAAGTTGGCTTAAGTATGGTCAAAATTTTATTGAGAATCAAAAATTGATAAAAGATGTTGGAGAAGATCAATTTTTGAAACACTTCAATTCCAAGATAAATACATGAAAATCGCATAACAAAAAACTTGAGCGGACGGCAATAGCGCGTAGGAAGATACAAATTGGATGCTTTAATTAATTCTATATTAAAATTCAAATTCAGTGCAAGCCGCCACTGAGTTAAGCGCTTGCGAAGTCAACACAAATTCTGCTAATTAAATATCAATTAGTTACAGATAATTTTTGTCAAGAGAATCAAAAGCCGCAGTCTTGTATTTCGAGATTACAAATATGGGTGAATGATTAAAATAATTGAGGGGCTAATATTTTTTTGAAATAATTTCTATTGCCATTCAGGTGGGCAAATAAGTTTTTTATTATTGCCAATATCAATCTCTTTTTTAAATATATTTGGTCTTAAATGTTTCTCTTTCATCTTTATATGGAAATCACATGTTTGTTTAAGTAATTCAGCTCTTCTTCCAATAGGAATAACTATTCCAATATTCTTGTTGGGGAATGTAGTTTTTACAGCCTGAATTGATGGAATAAGATCACTATCGCCAGAAATAATTATCGCTGTATCATACTTATCTTGAAAAGCTAATTCAAAAAGTTGTATTGCAATATTTACGTCAGTCTGTTTTTCTTCAAAGGTTTTATATGTTCTTTTGCACAGCGGACAAAATTTTTCATTTTTTCTGAATTCACCATAAATAGTTTTAATATTTTTGAGCTCAAGCGCTTTAATATATGTTTTATGCTTTTTCATCTTACTTTGTGACCAAGTAGCCAATGCTGTGAAATAATAAATATTTTCAATTTTATCTTTTTTCGTGACAAAACAACTTGATAGTTTAACTAAATCCAGCCATTTATATTTATGGTACGAATGATTATTATCCAGAGCATGAAAGAGATTGAAACCGTCAAAAAAGAAAGCGATTCTATTCATAAAATATTACCTTTTTATAAATAAAAAAAAACCCGAGTGCTCAGGCAACTCGGGGCCAACAAGACTCTAGGTCTTGAAGGGAGGATAGAAAAATATAACATTTTATTTTAAAAAAATCAAGTATTATTTCAAATATTATAAATATTTTTAAATGAATTCGTCTGTAAATTCGTTCTATAACACTCAGTGCGTTAAGTTCCGCAACTTGTCAGCAAAGAGATTCGTCGGAAGCCATTCAAGCGTTTTCCTTACAGTTTACTTTTTGCAATCGTTCCCGATAGAATTCAAGTCGTTGCCGTAGCTCATCAAAAACGGAAACCGAATTGCTGGCATGGTCGATTATTAAGTTAAGTTCGCTTCGCCCAATACATCGAGGATTTATTAAATTAAAACTCAAAAAAAAGCCATACTGTCAATCAACAATATGGCTCTTTTCAAAGCAACTAAACTTAAAAAATCATTTCTTAACCTTCTCCGGCAAATCATCCGCCCACTTAAAAATCTTATCAAAATTACTTCCGGACAAATGATACACCAAACCGTCATACTGGACATTCATGAAATAGCCTTTGTCTTTTTCATACTCTTTGCCCATTATTACATTTTGCTGTTGTTCACTGCCTTTTTCTTTGAAGACAACCACATTTTGCGGGCGACCTAAACCGTACATGGAATTTTTGTTCATATCCGCTAACGAGTTGCCAATGCGGTCAACGACTTTTTGACCACGTATTTTGCAGACATCGCGCAGAAAATTATCAACCTCTTTCTTTTCCAGGTCGATTTCTTTGCTGCCTTTTACATGGACCCAGAATTCTTCTTTCTTGGTTGTCGTTATAGAATCTTCCACAACTTCAACATCCCGCTCGACCTTCTTAATTATCATTTGTTTTCCTTTGTGAACCAACGCAACCATGTCCAGCTTGTCTTTATCCTGTTTGACGGCTTCAAGGTCGATGAAGGAGTTATCCTTTAATACGGAAAGCGTATCAATGTCACCATTAATGCTCAGGTTAGAAAGGACGTTTTTATCAACAAAATAGACTTTGTCTTTTCCAGCAAAACGGACGAAGCCGGTGTTGTAATCTTCGCCTTTTTTTCCAATAATTAAATTTGCCAATGGTTTTTGTGCTTCATCTTTGAGCAGCAAATGTATTCCCTGCCCATCGGTGATCTGGTATTTTTCCAGGTGTTTGGGATCGGTGGAACGAACCTTTCCGGTCATTTCCAGCACTGCATCGAGCAGCCGATTGATTGCGCTCTCCTGTGCTTTGCAATTATACTTTGTTGTTAAATACCATTGATCTTCCTGTTTTGTCAAAGCCAATTTAATCGGATTATCTTCCGCCGATTCCTTGTAAACTTCGATGTTTTTCACATCTTCTTTAGAAACACCAAAAACGATGGTTTGAACAAATTCATCCAAGTTAACCGAAGTATGCCTTGGTTTTGTTACAAAATAAATGATTAACAGGAATACAAAAACACCGGCTAAATAGTACAGATGTTTTTCTTTCATTCTATTTTACCTCTCATATTTTTTTAATTTTAAACCGCGAATTGCACTAATTACACTAATTTATTTATTAAATTAATAACACTAATTGCATTAAGCGCAGTGTCTAAAGTGAGCTAAAGTTTAAGGTACTTAAAGTTCAACACCCAGCCCACTCCATTGCGTTATTTGGAAACTTTTGCACAGCCTGTATTTCCTATAAAAATAATTAGTGAAATTCGTGCAATTAGTGGTTTCTTTTAACTATTTCTTTTTACGTTTCACATTAAGCGCAATTCCAATAAAAATAAATACCAACGGTGGAAACCAGACGACAAATGTTTTTGCCAGTGTTTTTCCCATGCTGCTGGTTGCTTTAATTCTTCGGGCGACAATATTTTTAGACCTGATGTTGATCAATTCGTCTCCCAAAGTCAAAGCATCCACACAATTAAGCAACAGCGCTTTATGACTTCCAACAGAACCCAACACATCATTTTTGAACATGTTGCTGCAGCCCATTACGATTGCTTTATTCTCTTTGACGTCGCCTGTAATCTCCGAAGGCATATCCGGTTCTTCTTCGTCATCCGGGCTGCCGCCTGCTCTTGGATCTTTGCTCCATTTTGGAATATCCTGATCTACATATTTGGGCTTGAACTTACCCTCAACCAAAATCCCAAATGGCTGACGCTTTATTACATCTTCCGGGGGCGGAGGCGTTACATCAACCGGTCCGTATCCCATACCTTCGCGCGTCCAGCTATAATCACTGGAAGTGAAAAGTGTTCGGGAATTCATTTCATTTTCTTTTAAAATTTCTTCATGAACGAGCAGTCTTCCGCCGTACATATAGAATAATTCGGAAATTTTGTTTGAGATCGAAAGCTCATTATTAATATATTCGTTACCGATTTTAATAATGACAGGCTTTGTAACCGGTTCCAATCGTTGCTGCCGAACCTGAAACATACCCATATTCCTGGTTTGATAAACCGGCACTTGAATAAATGCGGAGTTCTTGTCCATGAACATTTTGGTATCGAACTCAAAGCCATAATTTTTAGTCAGCGTATTAATATTCAACCTGCTGGGCATTCCGCTTAAATCAAACTCACCCGGATTCTGTCGTGCCGGTGCAATTCGGTAATTAAATTGCTGTGCCGCCATTACAACACGAACACCTTTGTGAATGAGTTTGTCGATCTCGTAAAGCTGTCTCTCCTCAAGCGGTTGATCAATCATTACCACCATGGTCTCAATACCATCGGGAATTGGATCATCCTTTTTAATATTGGTTCGCGTCACATCATACCCGTTTTCTCTCAGCATCTTTGCAGCCACGTCGTACATATCAGGGGGTGTCTGCTGATACATTTGCCTGTATTGCGGTGGTATTTCAGGCTGACTCGGGTAAAGCGCAATTTTCGGACGCTTATTTGAGATCAATTTGTAAATTCGGGAAATGACCTCATATTCCAAGTTGCCAAATGTTTCCGGGCGAACTTCCTGGATGACGTCTTCTTTGCGGTCGAGATAGGACAAAACCAGCGATGAGTAAACACGTTTAACTGCGAACTCATCCCGCTCCGTGCTTTGTACGCCAAAAGGAATCACACCCTTTTCATAAAGTCGCTCGGCGATTTTTTTGCGGGTTATTTTTGGCTTTTGTTGGGCTTGAATAATATCTTTACCATCTTCGTCTTTTTCTTTCTCTTCTTCAAAAGCCTCTTTTTCTTCCTCAGCCGATGGATCGAATACGGTGTAGCTCAATTTACCATTTGAAGACAATTCCAATTCTTCCAATTTATCGATCACATCCCGTTCCAAATTTTTCCATTTGGTGGGCATTTTTTCAGATGATGAAACGTAGTAAGTAATTTCAATTGGAGCTTCTAATTTTTCGAAAATCTTTCCTACTGCCGGTGATAATTTATAAACCTGGTCAGCAGTCAAATCGAATCTTCCAACATTGATATTATCAAATATCATGTTCACTAGAATAACGATTCCTAAAATTAATACCGCTCCAATTACAAATGTAGTTAAAAATTGTTTTTTAAAATCTTTCATATTAATGTTTCCTCCTTTCCAATGATTTTGCGTTCAGATAGAGGAATAATGCTGTAAATGATAGAAAATAAATAATACTTTTCAAATCGATGACACCTCTTTCAATATCGTTAAAATGTCGTGTAACTCCCACGTAACTGTACAGAAATTCACCAAGTCCGGGGAACCAACCGTCAATAACCATGGGTACGTACTGCCAGCCAATTAATGCCAGGAATCCGCAGGAGAGACTCGTAATGATTAATGAAACAATCTGATCCGAGAAAAATCCGGAAACGAAAATTCCCACTGACAGGAAAAAAGCACCCAGGAAAATCGCTCCAAAATATCCACCAATAATCGGACCGAAGTCGGGTCTTCCCAGTATGAGTAGTATCACCGGAATTGCCAAAGTACCCGCTAAAGCAACGAGGTAAAAAACAAAACTGGCAAAAAATTTACCCAACACAATATGTTCAATTTTCATGGGAAGTGTGAGTAATAATTCAGCCGTGCCCAATTTATTTTCTTCAGACCACAGCCGCATGGAAATAGCCGGGATAAAAATCAGCCCAAGTGTTAATGGCAATTGTGTGAAAAAGGCGCGCATGTCCGCATTACCAAAGAAAAAGAAATGGAACATATAAAGCCCGGAATTCAGCAGGATAAAAATCACGCTGAAAACATAGGCAATCGGAGAATAAAAATATGCCTTAAATTCACGATTAAAAATTATCTTAACATCATTCATTCATCGCCTCCTTCCTTGGTTGCCGTCGAATCTTCGTTTGATTGTGTCAATTTGATGAATGAATCTTCCAATGAAATTTTCTCCCGTAGAAATTCAACGACATTCCATTTTTGATCTCTGATCAAGTCATTCAATTTCACAATCAGATCGACCTTATGAGAAGCAAACACATGACAACCAACAATTCCCCGGGGAACGTCATTATCATATTCAACATCTTCAATTTCAGAAATTGATTTGATGGCAGACTGAAAATCTTTTTTGCTGCTCTTCACTGAAATGTAATAAGAATTTCGCTGCGTCACTTTTTGCCTTAATTCTTCAAAAGAACCGTCACCAACAATGCGACCTTCGTTGATCACTAAAATACGGTCAGCAATAGTGGCAACTTCTGGTAGAATGTGCGTGCTTAAAATAATTGTTTTTGAATGGGCAAGATCTTTAATCAAATTTCTGATGCCGATAATTTGAATCGGATCCAAACCAGATGTCGGTTCATCCAAAATTAAAACTTCAGGATCGTGAATTAAAGCTTGCGCCAAACATGTTCTTTGTTTGTACCCTTTTGAAAGAACACTGATTTTCCGGTGCAGCACATTTTTGAGTCCGGCAGCTTCAACAACCCAGTCGTAACGCTGTTTAAAATTGCCATTCAAATGGCGGGCTGCGCCGATGAATTCGAGATATTCTCTGACGAGCATGTCAGCATAAAGCGGTACGGTTTCGGGCAAATAACCAATGAGCTTCTGTACTTCCAATGGATTTTCCAAAACATCAAAATCACCAACAGACACTTTCCCTTTGGTAGGCGCCGTATAAGTCGTGATGAGCTTCATGGCGGTCGACTTGCCCGCGCCATTAGGACCAACAAAACCAATGATCTCTCCCTTTTTAACGGAAAAGCTGACATCATCCAATGCCTTGGTTAATCCATAATGTTTTGATACATTTTTTAGTTCAATCATAACCCTTCCTTTTGTTACGATTCAATTAGTTAATTAATATTATTTGAATTTTAATTTGTTGCCAAAGTCATTCAATATCTTTAAAATTAATGAATAACGTGCGGTGATAGCAGGCTGAAAAATATAACAAGAATATAACGTTCTAAGCAGTAGTCAAGTTCCATTGGTTTTGAAAAAAAGTGATCTTGTTATGGAAAGAAATAAAAATCAATCAGGTTTATTAACCTTTTTTAAATATATAAATTGAATAAGTAAGCAATCATTTCAAATCTTCAAAGTGCAATGAGACTGCCTCCTTTATAGTATTACCAGTTGAATCTTTGTTTTTTGTGCAAAAGTTTTTTCTAACCCAGATCACTTAACTCTTACATCAAAAAGGCTGAGGCGAAGGCTAAGGCGGAGTAAGGTATAAGATTAAAGCACCCTTCGGGCAC
>JADHVV010000171.1 GCA_016783825.1 Candidatus Zhuqueibacterota bacterium
ATTGCCCCCCCCCGCAATATTCAGCGAAATATTGATATTTATGTGTTTGTGCCCAAATTGTAATCCGGTGAGGTGGTTGGATTGTGGTTTGGTTTTTTTTTTTTTATCAAAATGTAAATTAGAAACCGGAAAGGAGGTGATCAATTAACAATTATTTTGTGCTATTCTAAATAACAGAACATTTAATTAATCAAAGGAGTAAAAGATGATTAAGAAAGTATCAAACTCGCAAAGTAATTCTTATGAAATTCCTGGTGCTAAATTCAAAGCACCATTAGCATGCGATTGGACAACATGCGAACTTCAATGTACTTGTAGCCATGCCGATGAGCAAACACAATTTTATAATGCTAGTTGTTATTATGAACAGCACGGACACATCTGGAATTGACATTTAATTTATTAAAATTTAAAGGATTTAGGCGACTGGAGAATAATAAAAAAAGAACAAAAATTATATCTCCAGCCGTCTATTTTTTATCATCAATAAACAAATAAAAAGATTTTCTCTAAACAGGCGGCGCATAAATTAAATCAAAATTCGTTTAGCGTACCATATATTGACAACAACAAGTCCGAAATCATAATATATTGATTTATTTTTCAATATATTTTAATTTATGCGGAGGCACTAAAAAAGAATTAAATATTTTCGGCAATTAATAGCGTATTGAAACTGCAAAAAAAAGCCTCTGGAAAAAACAAAAAAGGCTCTTTATTAATCTGTTAATTTTGAAGAACGTGTGAGAAAGGCCAGGTCATGAAAAAATATTGTTTTGTTTTTGCGATAATAATTACATTGATTATAATAACATTTTCTTTCTCGGAAAATATTTGGAAAGGAGAAATTAACATTATTGATAGAATTACTACAATCATTAATCCTGATAAACCAATAAATTTAATTCCAACTGTGAAATTACAAAAAGTTTGGGAGGTCGGAGGTGAGGATCCTGGTTTTATATTTAATAATATTTCTACAATAGATATAGATGAAAATGGACGTGTTTATGTAGTTGATATTATGGAATCAGATGTCAAAGTTTTTTCATCATCAGGTGAATACCTTTTTCCTGTTGGTAATAAAGGACAGGGACCAGGTGAATTTGAAAATCCAAGAAATTTATCAATATTACCGAATCAGCAAATTGTTGTAATAGATAAAAACTATTTAAATCGTTTTAATATTTTCAATCATGATGGTGAATTCATTAATTCGTTTTATTTAACACTTGGTGAGTCAAAAAACAAGAATATTAGCCTAAAAGAAAGATTACTCTCAAAGGAAAGAATAGCTTTTAGCAAACATTTTTTTAATAATCAATTAATATTGTTTTCAGAATCTGTTGAAAAAATGAAATATAATGTGCATTCTATTTGGATATATGACATAAATGATAAAAAAGGAAGAAAAATAACCTCCAGAAAAAAAATCGAAAGGCGAAAAACAGAAGATAGAGAATTGGATGATAGAATGTCGCTGAATATGCAGTGGTGCTTTGACAAAAACAAAAATATTTATTTAATAGATGATATTTATGATTATAAAATAACAGTATATGACACGACCGGAAAAATTATCCGTATTATTAGCAGAGAATTTAAATTACCACTTAAAACAGACAGCGAATATAAAAAAGATTTAAAGGAATCTGAAGAATATGTCAAGTGGTATAGTAATTTGGCAGGGAAAAAATTTACCTGGAAAGCTTCGAAAGAAAAATCAATCATTTTTAATCTTTATATTATTACTCGTAGTATGTTTTGCGATGATCAGAATCGTCTGTGGATATTAACCAATGAACCATCTATTCCAAAAGAAAATAATGGAATATTTAGTTGGATAATCAAGAAAAAATCAGGTGAATCCATTGAAAAATCAACTAAATTCGCATTTGATGTTTTTACTCCTGATGGGAGATTTCTAATGAAAATACCATTTGATGCGGAACAGCCGAGATGTTTTGTGTATAAGAATGGATTTTTATATTTTGCGGCTTTAAAAGAAGATGGTTTTCCCTGGTTGTTTAAATATGAAATAGTTGAAAAAACAGAATCGGAAAAGAGAAAATGAATTCTATAGAACCTTTCATAATTGAGTTCAAAACTAAAAAGGGTAATCAATATGTTTATGATGTAACGACAAATTGTATTTACCCTTCATCTGAAATAACAATTGAAATACTAAAAAATTTTAAAAACATGAACAAAACAGAGCTATTCAAACTGTTAATTAAAAAATATCCCGAAAGTAAGATAAAGTCAACATATAGTAAAATTGTGAATTGGGTTAAATTTGATCAAGCTTTTTTCCCAGTTAATGAATTGAAGATAAGGCCAATGTTGCCTGAAACCGAATTTTACAAGAAACTTGCCAATTGTTCCCACATAATTTTAGTACCAACCAACCAGTGCAACTTACGTTGCAAATATTGTGCTTTTTCCGGGGAATATGAGATCAATAGAGTCCATAATGACGAGACGATGAATTTTAGAATTGCGAAAAAGTCTATTGATTATTTCATTAGTCTGCTTAAATCGAACAAACGAACAAGTGTTAAAAAAAGAGGAGCTATCGGTTTTTACGGTGGGGAGCCATTAATAAAATTTTCATTAATAAAGCAATGTATGGAGTACGTGAAAACCATTGGATGTGAAGATATTATTTTTTGGAATATTACAACAAACGGAACACTGCTTACAAAAGAAAAAGTAAAATATTTTATGAAATTTGAAAACATTAAAATAGGTATAAGCTTGGATGGACCAGAAAGCGAACATGATCGGCATAGGGTATTTCGTAATGGTGGTGGTACTTTTAAATCTATAATGAAAAATTTAAAAATGATAAATTCATTAAATCCAGAATTCTATAAGAAACATATTCATTTTCAGCCACTTTTACCAAGATTAAATAACCCTTATCATTTATTAGAATTTTTATCTTCAGAATTATTAGTATCTCAAAATGCTATTTCGGCACAAATAGGTGATATAACACTAGGTGCGAAAACATTTTATAATAAATTAACTGAAGATAAGAAAGAATTATTCTATTATCGTTATGATCGGTTGTTCAAAAAACATATTGATATGTTGATTAAAGGAGATGTAGAATCAAGGGAAATGCAGATACTATTGGCTTTAACTTCAAATGTATTAGCTCAAATGAATATGAGGCCATTTAGGTTATTAAAAAGTCTGTATTTTTCTACAGGTACTTGTATTCCGGGAACTAGAAAAATCTATGTAGCACCGAGTGGAACTTTTCATATATGTGAACGAGTAACTGAAAATCATCCTATCGGGGATTGTTTTAATGGAATCGATTATAAAAAGTGTAATTGGATATATGAGGAGTATATTAAAAATGTCACTAAAAATTGTCATGGATGTCCATATATTCATTTCTGTTCACTTTGCTTCTCTACCGCTGATGATGGGCAAAGCTTTAATACGGGAGAGTATTGTAATGAAAGAAAAACTCTCAAGGCTAAATTATCTGATTATTATTCAATCTTAGAGGAAAATCCTGATGCTTTTGAAATGATTGGTTCTTCAGATAATAATAAAATGGACTGAAAATTATTTACTTAAGGGATATAGCTAAAATGTACGATGATCGGAGTAATTGGTATTCATGTGAATCTAAACATTTTATCTACAAATATCTTGCAGATTCAGAGGCAGAAAAAGATATTGATTTAATTGTTAAGAATAGAGAATCTGCTTTAATATACATTTCTAAATTTCTTGATGTAAAGGTCGACCGAAAGACAAAACTCTATTTTATACCGGACATAAAAACAGCACACGAATTAAAAATGATGGTATTTTATTAATAAACCACCAGCCATGGGAAGAAATAATAGAATGGTTTAATTTAACAAATTCGTCAACTGATAGAATATTGATCTATGATACAGATGGTTATTTGTTAGAGTCCTCGCCTATTGGTGGTGTTTATGCAATGGTCGAAGATATCGCCAACTCTCGAAAGGTTCATTTTGAATTAATTTTGACTGAGAATCCAAGTCAAACAGAGATGGATAATATAAGAAAAGAGCGTGCTTTGCGTGTCGATGTAAGCAAAGCCAGTGAAAATCTACAGAATGCGATCAACGAATGGCAAAGGCAAACAAACAGAAATGATATGAATTTACTTATAGTAAAGAAGGACGATTTTATCAAATCGTTTCCTATCTTGGATCCTTCTGATGTGGAAATTTTAGAAGCACACAAAGAACAGCTTTTAGCTCTTTTCCCTTAAGTGAAATTTAGCTGTACTACAAACAACAAATTCAAGGAGGTGATGATATATTATGAAGAAAGTGTTTTTGACATTGTTCCTTATTTTTACAATGATAGCTTTAATGAGCCAGCCCTTAAGCAGTGTATGGGTTAATTGTAATGATTTATATGGCTGTGATAACGAGGTAGAATGTGATGCATTTATGTGGTTTGATTGTAGTCATCCTAGTGGTGGTCGTATCGAATGTGTGAGTGGTTATACAATATTATGCCATGGTGATTAATTATCGTCATTATAAAAAACAACAAATGAATGTAGTGCAGCATAAATTTCACTTAATAGGTCAATTTTTTTTATTTCCTTTTCTTAATCCCAAGTTGTTAAATCTGCGAGTAATGCAATAAAGAAATTAAAAAAAAATCAGATAGCGTTCTGCCAATGATGAAGTTTTCCCGCTAGGCGTGGGTCTGTACGGTGACGTCAAGTGACTGGTTTACCTACTGTCTGATTTGAACAATGCCATAAAGCCGCCAACAAATCAAGTTAATCGCATTTTACTTCGGGTAGATTTTATTGTTTTTGTTAAAAAACTACTTGATTTTTAGCAAAAACTTTCTATTTTATAACAATAATCATTCCTGCCATTTTTAAAAACTGCCAATATTCAAAGATCAAAATAGGACACACTATATGTCAAAAAAAACCATCCGTATCATAGGATCATTAGTTATACTTACCATCCTTATATTTATCACATCCACCATCATAATACCAAAATTAAAACCGGAAGAAGAAAAAAACAGTGAACAGGACGCTGATGAAAAAACAAAACAAGTAAAAGCAACCCCGGTATTGGTAGAAGCAGCCCCAGCTTTTCGGAGTGAGCTAATCATACGTATTTCAGCATCCGGGCAGACCGAGGCGATCAGACATTTGACAATCTGTCCCAAAATTGGCGGCGAAATAGCCGGGCTGCCGGTTCGGGAAGGGCAGTTTGTTAATAAAGGGGATTTGTTGATCAGGCTGGATGACGCGGAAAGCCAACTGGAATTGGCTGATGCGCGAAATAATTTACTCACAGCACGGGGCGAATACGAGATTAAAAAGATCGACAGAAAAACATTGCATCAATTGATTGATTCCACTGCAACCCAAAAATATCTCCGCTCCCAAACCGAATGAGAAAAAGCACAAGCCCAATACAAAACCGGCGAGATAGATGAAGCGAGCTACAACAGTAAAAGATTGAATTTTCAAAGCGCACAAATCTTAACCGGTGTGCGCCATGAAGAAGTGGTCGCCAGCAAAACCGGGTTTTCTTCTGCTTTAAATGCACACGAAAGAGCAAAACTCAATTTATCGCGGTTGACAATTACAGCTCCTTTTACCGGGATTATTGGTGATCTAAATGTTCAACCCGGGCAATACGTTTCCCCCAGTACTGAATGCTGTAAGATTGTTGATCTCTCCCGGGTGCGCATCAATGTGGGCGTATTGGAAAGTGAAATCCAGCATCTCAAGATCGGAAGAGCCGCATCCATTGAATTGCCTGCCTACCCGGACGAAAAATTCACCGGAAAGATCGTGACCATTAATCCCATCATCAATCCGGAAAATAAAACATTCCGAGTTTGTGTGGAATTAGACAATCCCAACTACAAAATCAAAGCCGGCATGTTTGCTTACGTAAAATTAGACGCGCAAATTTACCACGACAAGCTGTTGGTGCCGCGCACAGCAATCCTCACCAGGGATCAAAGAACGCTGATCTTTATCATCCGCAAAAACGAAGACGGAAAAAATCTCGCAAAGTGGAGCTACGTGGATACCGGGTTGGAGAATGAAGAATATGTCGAAATCCTTAAATCGAATTTGGGTTTGGATGCGGGTGAACAGGTAATTACTTCGGGGCATTATACGTTGGCGCATGATGCGGAGGTTCGTGTGGTGAGTGGTGAGTAGTTAGTGGTGAGTGGTTAGTTGTGACTGGTTAGTTGTGACTGGTCATTAGTCATTAGTCATTGGTCATTGGTCATTGGTCATTGGTCATTGGTCATTGGTCATTGGTCATTGGTCATTGAGTCATTAGTCCCATCCCTTCCCATCTGTCATTGGTGAGACATTTAAATGACAAAAAACTCATAAGGCGGGAGTGGTTGGGACTAATGACTAATTATCCAATGACAAATGACAAATTAACTAATGACCAAAAATAGGAGCGTAAAGATGCGACTTGAAGAATTGAAAGTATATAATCAAGCAATGGAAATTGGTGAAGAAATATGGGGGATTGTGGTTAAATGGGATTATTTTGCCAAAGACACGATGGGAAAACAACTGGTTAGGGCAATCGATTCAGTCGCTGCTAATCTCAGTGAAGGTTTTGGCAGATATCATTATCGCGAATCAAAAAACTTTGCATATTATTCAAGAGGTTCCTTGTACGAAACAAAAACATGGCTTACAAAAGCAAAAAACCGAAAATACATAAACGATGAAGAATTTAAAAAATTCGCTAACACAATAGATACTATCGGTAAAATGCTAAACAACTACATCAAGTCAATCGGTAGGTCATCAACAACAAATAACCACTGACTAAATATCTTTTGTAAATGATCATTTAAGACATTTTAATATCAAGTCATTGGTCATTAGTCATTGGTCATCGGTCATTGAAAAAAGGTGGGGACTAATGACTTAATGCCCAATGACTAATTTACTAATGACAGATTAACCAACAACAACCATATCAACCATGCACATAAGTAAGGTATCAATAAACCGCCCCGTAACCACCGCCATGTTTTTCCTGGCTGTTATTCTCATTGGAATTATTTCTCTCTTTCAATTAAGCGTTGACCTGCTGCCAGACCTGTCATATCCGCGAATTACAATCTGGACAACGTTGCAGGATGTTGGGCCGCGGGAAGTAGAAGAACTGGTAACCCGTCCCATTGAGGAAGCGATTAGCACGGTGGCAAATATCAGGCGAACGCATTCTGTTTCAAGAAGCGGACTTTCCCTAATTACGGTTGAGTTCCTCTGGGGAACGCAGATGGATTTTGCCACGCTGAATATTCGAGAGAAACTCGACCTTTTGCGCTGGGATTTGCCCGATGAAGCAGGCAGACCAAATATTTTGCGTATCGATCCCCGCAGCCAGCCTATTTTAGCGCTTTCACTTTCCGGCAGCAATTTGATCCATTTAAAGGAATTGGCGCGCAATGTTTATAAAAGGCGGTTGGAGCAGATCAAGGGCGTGGCAATGGGAACGGTTACCGGGGGGCTCGAACGGGAAATCCATGTGGAAATAAACCAACGTTTGGCGCAAACATTGAACATTTCAACCGGTGATATAACAACAGCGCTCTCAAGAGCCAACTACAGTATTACCGGCGGCACAATTAAAAAAGGACTTTACCGCTATTCTCTGCGCACGCTGGGAGAATTTCAGTCAGTCGCTGAAATAGAGCGGGTTGTTGTCAAAGGACATAAAGACGGCTCTCAAATCCGCGTTCGTGATATTGGTGTAGTAAATGATGGTTTCAAAGAGCGGCAGAGTCTTACCCGGTTCAACGGCGGAGAAAGTATCGGCTTAATTGTTCGCAAAGAAGCCGGCGCCAATACGGTTAATGTTGCCCGCGTTGTCAAAGATGTGCTGGAAGAACTGCGAAACGAATACCCGGCTATCCGCATTTCTGTGGCGTATGATGCTTCCCGGTTCATTTCCAGCGCAATTAGCACAGTACTGCAAAACTTAATTTTGGGCGCGATTCTTTCCTTTCTGGTGCTGTTTGTTTTTTTACATGATCTGCGCAACCCGGTGAACATCGCGCTCTCAATTCCGATTTCAGTTATTGCTACGTTTAGCCTGCTTTATTTTTCCGGTATTAGTCTGAATATTATGTCGATCGGCGGACTGGCTTTGGGCGTGGGAATGCTGGTGGACAATGCCATTATTGTGTTGGAGAATATTTTCCGCCATCGACAGGAAGGTAGTCCATTAAAGGATGCAGCCATTTTGGGCGCCCGGGAGGTGGCAATGCCGATCACTGCTTCTACTTTTACAACGATAGCAATTTTCCTGCCGGTACTTTACATTTATGGCGTGGCAGGACAGCTCTTTCGCGACCATGCTGTTACCGTTGCTTTTTCATTAATTGCTTCGCTATTGGTCGCTTTAACACTATTGCCAATGTTGAGTTGCCGGTTTCGGATTTCCAGCGAACGAACAGGAGATTCTGCATCAAAGCGAAAAACTTCACCGCCCAAAATAAATAAAAAACCGTGGCGCTGGATTGGTAATCCATTTTTGTGGGTGTTTTTTCATTTTGAAAATTCCATTCGCTTCTTTGGGAAAAAAATTAAATCAACAAATGAAAAACTCTTTCAGCATATCTCGGATCGAGCAGCTAATTTACTCAGTCCATTATTCAAATGGTTTGATGGGAAATTAAATAGTTTATATGAATTATATCATCGGGCACTGGAATTTGTTCTTAATAATCGAAAAAAATTTTTACTTGCAATTATTATTGTTTTTGCACTGGGAGTTATATCAGCCGCACAAATGAATCGCCAACTCATGCCGCACATAGACCAGGGCGAGTTCACAATCAAATTAAATCTTCCGGTTGGCAGTACATTAAGCGCTTCGGAAAAAGTCACTTCACAAGTTGAACAATGGCTGACTTCCCATCCTGATGTTGATGCGGTATTTTCAACAATTGGTTTGAGTGAAGACCAGGCTGCGGTGTTAACAGAGGACGCAGCAATCAACCGGGCAAAAATTCAGGTCAGGTTGAAAGACAATCGTTCAAAAAATACCGCTGAAATTATTTCACAATTGCGTAACCGTTTTGCTGATAATAGCCACGCTGAATTAAGTTTTGACAGCGGCGAACATGTGTTGCAGCAGATCATTGGTTCTTCGACACCGCCGGTTGTTTTAAAGATCAGGGGCAGCGAGCTTTTTATGTGCCAGCAATTGGCAGATTCGGTGAAAAAACGTATATCAGAAATTCGCGGTTTGAAAGATATCCATTCCGATTATATCGAAGGTCAACCCGAATACCGAATTGAGATCGACCGCGAAAGAGCCGGCAGGTATGGTTTGACGGTGGCTGATGTTTCCAACGCGATTAAATATCATCTAACAGGGCAGCAGGCAACCGAATACAAAGATTTCGACAGGAAAATTTCCATCCTCGTCAGACCGGAATTTGAACAAAGGGACGATTTAACCGACCTGTTGAACCTGAACATTTTATCTGGGGAATTAAGAATTCCTGTGCGCGACCTGGTAACAATTCAGCCTGACCTTGGCCCCAGCGAAATACGACATGAAGATCAAAACCGGCAAATTTGTGTATTGGCAAATATTGAAGGGAGAAGTCTCGGTGTTATTATGCAAGATATTCAAGAGGAGTTGAATCAATTTGAACTGCCAAACAATTACCGGCTGATTGTAGGAGGAGAACAGGAAGAAGTTTACCGATCGTTCCGCAGTCTTCTTACAGCAATGGTTTTTGCCGTGATTCTCATTTATATGATAATGGCGGCGCAATTTGAATCACTTCGAAATCCATTTATCATTTTGTTAGATGTGCCGCTGACTTTATCTTTGTTAGCATTCGTTCTCTGGATTACCGGTTTGGGATTAAATGTTATTTCCTTTATCGGTTTGATCGTGTTAGCCGGAATCGCAGTTAACGACTCAATCGTAAAAGTGGACTTTATCAACCAGCGCCGAAGACAGGGGGCTGGTTTGAGAGAAGCAATTTTCGATGCCGGCAAAAAAAGATTCCGTCCTATTCTAATGACCTCAGTTACGACAATTCTCGGGCTTACCCCCATGGCGATTGGATTTGGTGAAGGCGCAGAACTTCAGCGACCATTGGCGATCACATTAATTACGGGATTGATAATTTCAACTTTTGTCAGCTTGATTGCGGTGCCGGTTTTTTATACTTTTTTTACACCAATCCGCCGCGGCGGAAAACAACCCAACGGATAATGAACGAAGATTAAAAAATCCAACGGATAGAAACAACCCAACGGATAATGAACGAAGATTAAAAAATCCAACGGATAGAAACAACCCAACGGATAATGAACGAAGATTAAAAAA
>JADHVV010000020.1 GCA_016783825.1 Candidatus Zhuqueibacterota bacterium
TTTAAATTGCAGCGTGCTTTTTCCGATCGGGGCGACAATAATAACTCCGGATGTGCCACTGTTGTTCTTTTGGGCGCTGATCATTTATTTCCTTATTAGATTAAACGAATCTCAACATTGGAAGTGGTGGTATTTTACAGGGATTGTTTTAGGACTTGGATTATTGAGTAAATATACAGCTATCCTTATTGTACCGGGGATTTTTCTGTATATTTTATTATCAAAAGTGCAAAGGCGCTGGTTGTTTACTATCCACCCCTACTTGGGATTGTTTTTAGCTTTTTTGGTTTTCACCCCGGTATTAATATGGAACTATCAGCATGAATGGGCTTCATTTATGTTTCAGTCTTCAAGAAGATTCTCAGGCATGTACCGAATGAGATTTGATTTCTTTTTTCAATTGATCGGCTCGCAATTGCTTATGCTTACACCTTTCATTTTTATGCTGGCAATTTCCGGCTGGATTTATGTCGGTAAAAAAAGTCACAAAGAAAAGAATGATAATTTATCTCTTCTCTTTTGGATCAGTTTGCCCGTGTATTTTGTATTTACTTTGGCAAGCTTTCGCAGTTTAGCTAAAATGAATTGGCTGGCACCGGCATATATCACTTCAATTATTGCCGGTGTGTTTTGGATGCAATCAGCAGGCACAACGTGGTCAAATCGATTTAAAAAATGGCTGAAACCCGGACTCAGTTTTGGATTATTGATCGTTTTGTTTATGCACCTTTTGCCAATTGTTCCCATGTTTCCGATACGTCGTGGCGATACCTGGACCGGATGGAAAGAGCTTGCACAGCGAATCGAAAAAATGAAATCAGAAATGGGTGAAGATACTTTTATTTTTGGGCATGAATATAAAATTCCCAGTGAAATTACATTTTATACGCCGAATCATGAAGAAACACATTCAGGTGAAATTATTGGTGAGAAGGGGCTGCAATATACTTACTGGACGAATATAGACGAACTTATAAATAAAGATGCGATTTTTGTAACCAGTAATGCGCATCGTTATAGAAAAATGAAAAAGTTGCAAGCTCATTTTGATAAAATTGAGGAAGCACCTCCGTTGGTAATATCACATCACAATAAACTATTTAGGAAATTCTACATTTATCGATGTTACGGTTATAAAGGCGTGAATCAATGAAACTAACCTATTATCAGAAATTTAAAGAATATATTATTTCTGAACATTTTTTTAGATTATTAAAATTTGGAATTGTTGGCGGCAGCGGTTTTATTGTTAACATGGTATTTTTGTGGCTGTTTACTGAAATTTTTGGAATGTTTTACATCATTTCCAGCGTCTTGGCAATTGCTTTAGCGATGATAAATAATTTTATCTGGAACGATATCTGGACCTGGCGCGGTAGAGGCGAACCAGGCGTAAAACCTTTTTTTGTCAGACTGCTGAAATTCTGTCTGGTGGCGAGTTTAGCCGGTTATGTCGGCAACTTGGGCATTTTGTGGGTATTGACGCATTATTTTGGATTGCATTATATGATTTCAAATGTATTTGGCATTGCTGTGGGGACTTTTTTGAACTATTTTTTAAATAATTATTGGACTTTTAAAGTAACTGATCACGGGAGTTCTAATTCCGATTAGTCTATGAGCATTCATGATGAGACACACTCGAAATCAGGAGTGGGAGACAAGGGGACTTGGAGAAAAAAGATAGTTCATTTTCTCCATTCTCCCACTCGCCTTGTCTCCCGCTCTCCTTGTCACATGATGTAAGAAATCTTTCATAAAATGTAAAAATCGGTTGCTTTATTTTGAAATAATTTATATTTTAAATTAGTACGGAAAACCACAGCGGCAAGTAGAATTATAAGATTTTAAATCGATGCGCCATCAATCCACGTATTGTAATTTCAGGACAAATTTATGGTCCCCAGCACTATACAACATTTACAGAGCCCAACACTGAATCTTCTTCTCGTAATGGTGTTAATATGGACTGCTGGTGTTATTTTTAGAAAAATTAAGCAGCCTCCACTGCTGGGAGAACTGCTGGCAGGGATTGTTTTTGGACCATCGCTTTTTGGTATTTTACAATATGATGCAACCTTAGAAGTTCTATCAGAGCTTGGTGTTTTTTTTCTTATGTTCTATGCAGGGATTGAAACAAATCCTTTTGATTTAAAGAGAATGGGAAAGTTGTCTTCCATAGTGGGATTTGGAGGGTTTTTCGTTCCATTCATAATGGGATATGGAACGTGTATTTTATTTTTTAATCTAAATAATATACAATCACTATTCATTGGTCTTGGACTATCGATAACTGCTATAGCTGTTAATGCTAGAGTGCTAAATGATTTGTCTTTACAAAAGTTTCGTGTTACACCTGTAATAATGGGTGCTGCCATTATTGACGACATATTATCTCTTGCTTTACTTAGTACGATAATAGGTCTCGCCGTTAACAATTATATATTTGATTGGCAGACCTTAATTTTAGTACCATTGAAAGTTTTTCTATTTTTCGGTATATCCATCTTTTTGGGAATGAAATTATACCCAAAAATTTCAAAATATTTTACTCATAAAGAAGCAAAAGGGTTTACTTTTTCATTAATTGTTGCATTAATATTCGGTTTTATGGCTGAGTTGGCGGGATTACATATTATTCTCGGGGCGTACATGGCAGGATTATTCGTCCGGGAAGAGATAGTAAACAGAGCATTACTATATAAAATAAATCAAAGATTTGTTTCTATTACGTATGGATTCCTGTGACCAATATTTTTTGTTTGTCTATCTTTTCACATGACATTTGACATATTTAGAACCGATCTTTTGTTGATAATAGTTTTGTTGATCGTGGCTGTTATCGGAAAAATTATTGGCGCCGGATTCGGTGCTTATCTGGGAAAAATGAATTTAAAAGAGTCCACCGTCATCGCTTTTGCAATGAATGGCAGGGGGGCTGTTGAGCTCATTATTGCATCTATTGGGCTAAAATTAGAAATAATAAACGATCGGATATTTTCAATTTTAGTGGTTATTGCTTTTATAACTACCTTATTACCTCCGATTTTACTTAACTTTTTTATTAATAAAATCGATGAAGATACGCTACAACTGATCGAGTAAGAAAGGATAGGCAGTGATAAGAATTTTTAATTATAAAGATACTTTATTTACCTATTCTAGATGCTTTGTTAAACATATTACTGTAACTCCCATAAATAAAAAACTAAAAACAAGAATTGAAGGAAAGGAGTGTGTTTCATGGCAGTAAAATTTAATGAGTATTGGAATATTATTCCGGACAAGATGGACGAGTACATTGAATTTATGCAACAAAGCCGCATCCCAACTTTAAATCGGTTAGGAATTAATGTTGTGGCTATGTGGACGGTTTTAATTGGCTCTAGTCCTCAGATTATTTCGGTCGGCGTCGCAGAGGATTTGCAAAGTTGCGAAGAGGCACTGCAGAATAAAGAATATTATGCTATTAATAACCAATTGCTGCATTTTGTCACAGGTTATCATAGTAAACTGCTTGTCTCCACAAGTCGGTTTTCGCATTTGCCAAAGGGTACAGAAAAAGGCCCTGTAAAATTTAGTCAATACTGGGATATTATTCCAGGCAAAGAAAAGGAGTACGATAAATTCATTCGCGAAGTACATTATCCAGGAATGGAAGAGTTGGACATCAAAATAAATGGGGAATGGAAAGTTCTCATTGGCGAATCACCTAATATTTTTTATGAAGCCATGTCCGATAATGAGGCTAAATTGGTCAAAGCGTTGACTACCCAGAAATTTCGAATGTTAAAACATGAGTTATTAAGATTGGTTTCGAATTATAGCAGCCGTGTTTTGACGTATCATGCTTTCAGATCAAAAAGCGCATCCTCAACTGATTACGAATTTTATTTAGTCTAATTATAAAAAATTATTAAATTGAATATTTGATATTAATACCAATTTCATGGTTAAAATTTTTTTCAAATTTTATTTGAAACTTTTTTCTATTTCAAGCATTTTAATACTTTTAACTGTGCTTGTCCTTTACTACTTTCAAAAAGGGAATTATAAAACTGAAATAATCCTTGGCTATTTAGGCAGCTTGGTTATTTTTACTTTAGGATTTGTGTCTATCGTTTGGTCTATAAAAAGATCATTAAAAACCTTTATGTCCATTGTGTTTGGGGGGATTGTAGTAAAATTTCTTTTACTAGCGGTTTTAACTTATTTAATAATGAAACACACCAATCTTGATATATTTTATTTCATAATCACATTTGTTGTTTTTTATATTCTTTATCAATTTTCAGAATTCCGATTTATTAATGCGTACGTGAGAAAAGGAAAGAAATGGAGAGAATTTTCACCCGGGGATTAATGAGTTTTCTTCTATCAGTTGACGAACATGGGCGTGGTACTGAGCATGGAAGCGGTGGTATTAAAGAATATGTAATGCACCACGTAAAGGACCAGGTAATTTATCCGCTTCATATTGGTAATTTTGATATTTCCATCACAAAACATGTATTGATGTTATGGATTGCTGCTGCGATATTAATAATTTTCATTCCATTAGCCTTCCGAAGCAAAACATTAATTCCGAAAGGACCGGCAAATTTAATAGAGGCAATTGTTGTATATTTGAAAGAAACAATTATTGACCCCTATTTAGGTTCAGAAGCTTTTAAATATGCTCCCTATCTGTTGACTGCTTTTTTTTTCATTATTACTTGCAATTTACTTGGTTTAATTCCCATGGGCGCTACAGCAACTGGAAATATTTCTGTAACAATCTCACTGGCTCTATCAACTCTATTTTTAGTACAGTTTTCTAATATTTTAAAAAATGGTTTTAAAGGATATATCAAAAGTTTTGTACCTTCCGGTATTCCATCTGTTATGGTACCACTCATTTTTGCGGTTGAGTTTTTAGGTATGCTAACCAAACATGTTGCACTGGCCATCCGACTTTTTGCAAATATGTTTGCCGGGCACCTGGTGATTTTTACAATTATGGGATTGATATTTCTGTTTAAAAATATATTTATTGCACCTTTTCCAATTTTGGGAATTGTATTTGTCAGTTTGCTTGAACTATTAATTGCATTAATTCAAGCATATATTTTTACCATTTTATCGGCGGTTTTTATTGGAATGGGATTGAGTTCGCATCATTAAGATTAAATAAGTTCGCTCTAAAAAAACCACGAATTACACTAATTACACGAATTTATATTCTCACTAATTAAAATTAAATCAATTAGTGAAAATTAGTGTAATTAGTGGTTCAATTTTTTTTAGAGCAGTATAGATAATATTTGAATTTTTAAAAATGAATTTTCAGGAGGAATCATGACGGAAACTGCAATAGCTTTTTTAGCAGCAGGAATTGGCGCTTTTGGATCTGCATTTGCAGGCGCTTTTGGAATTAGTAAAATCGCTAAAGCTTCGGTCGAAAGTATCGCACGGCAGCCTGAAGCGTCAGAAGATATTCGAGGCGTAATGATCATTACAGCAGGTATGATCGAGGGTGTTGCGCTTTTAGCATTGGTTATCTGTTTTTTGCTAAGCCTCAAATAATAATAATTTACCCCTTAAATAATTAGGAATTTAGGTTCATGGATTTATTGAGTCCGAACGCTGGCACAATATTTTGGACTGTTGTCACATTTGTTTTGCTGTTATTGATTCTTAAAAAATTTGCCTGGGGTCCAATTCTCAAAGGATTGGAGGACAGGGAAAATAGAATCAAGTCTGCGGTCTATCAGGCTGAGCACGATCAAAAAGAAGCAGAGAAACATTTGGAAGAGCAGAAGCGGATCATCGGAGAGGCAAACAAAGAATCAGTCAAATTATTGAATGACAGCAAAGAAACAGCCGAACATACGCGGAAAGAAATTGTTGAGCAAGCCCGGTCTGAAGCAGAACGGATGCTTGAAAGAGCAAAACAGGAGATCGATCTCAGCAAGGAAGCCGCGATTGCGGATGTTAAAAAATATGCAGTGGATATATCACTATTAGCTGCACAGAAAGTTGTCGGTGAAACGCTTTCTGAAAAGCAACAAATAAATTTAATTGAAAAATATATTAACGAACTGAGCCAGACCACATGATAATTACTTCAACGGCGAAAAGATATGCCAGGGCCCTGTTTGAACTTTCAAAAGATAATAAATGTCTTGATGAAGTGTTGACAGAGTTCAAAGATTTTTTAGCAATCGTTGAAAAAGATGAAGCTCTGCAACTGTTGCTTAAACTGCCCAATATAACCAGGCGTGAACAGTTGTTAATTCAGTATTTAAAAGATTTTTATTCTGAAATATTTTTCAATTTTATCTTGCTGGTGTTAAAAAATAATCGCTATTCACTTTTACGCCAAATATTTCCCGATTATTTATCTCTCTATGATAAATTCAATAATCGAATTAAGGCGGATGTGATTTCAGCAATTCCCCTGCCTGAAGATGTCTCTTTGAATTTGATTAAGACTTTGAAGGAACAGTTCAACGCGGATGTCCGGATTGAGAATAAAGTCGATCCTTCAATCCTTGGAGGATTTATAATTAGAATTGACGGTTTGGTTTTTGATGCCAGTATTCAGGAAAAATTCAATAAAATGAAAACGCACTTAATTACAGGCGAAGGCTGAGGCTAAGGCGAAGGAAGAGATGGAAAATCTTAATCCTTTACCTTACTTCGCCTTAGCCTCAGCCTTTTCGTTATAAGAGTTTATCTATCTTAATTGGAAAAACTTTTTCAAAAATAAAACTTTGCTCGTAATAAAATACAATAAGGTAGAAGAAGAATATGGAAGTCAAAGCAAACGAAATTTCTTCAGTAATAAAAAAACAGATTGAAAAATACGCTATCACAACCCAGTTTGAAGAGAATGGGGAGATCATCCAGGTTGGTGACGGAATCGCTCGCGTGTATGGATTAGAAAATGTAATGGCAAACGAGCTTGTCGAATTTCCGCATGGTGTATTTGGAATGGCGCTCAACCTGGAAGAAGATAATGTTGGTTGTGTTCTGTTTGGCAGTGAGAGGCATCTTAAAGAAGGTGATGTTGTCAAGCGAACTGGGAAAGTAATGTCGGTTCCGGTCGGCAAAGAATTGGTTGGCAGGGTCGTTAATCCTTTGGGGCAGCCTTTGGATGGAAAAGGACCAATTAAAACAAAAGATTTTCTTCCCCTTGAGAAGAAGGCGCCCGGGGTTGTTGCCAGGCAGCCGGTTAAAGAACCGCTTCAAACCGGGTTAAAAGCGATCGATTCAATGATCCCTATTGGGCGCGGGCAACGCGAACTGATTATTGGCGACCGTCAAATTGGAAAAAGTACGCTTGCCATCGATACAATTCTCAATCAAAAAGGGCAGGATGTCTATTGTATTTACGTGGCAATAGGGCAAAAAGGCTCAACTGTTTCTAAAGTTGTTCAAACACTTGAAGCCCATGGCGCCATGGATTACACGACAGTTGTATTGTCAACTGCAAATGATCCGGCTCCATTTAGCTATATAGCTCCTTACAGCGCCGCTGCAATGGGAGAGTATTTTCGCGATAATGGCATGCACGCTTTAGTTGTTTATGATGATCTGTCCAAACACGCCTGGGCATATCGCCAGGTTTCATTGTTGCTCAGACGTCCCCCTGGTCGCGAAGCCTATCCCGGGGATATTTTTTATCTCCATTCACGATTGCTTGAGCGAGCAGCAAAGCTCAATGATAATCTTGGCGGCGGCTCACTAACAGCTTTACCAATTGTTGAAACCCAGGCGGGTGACTTTTCTGCCTATATCCCGACTAATGTTATTTCCATTACCGATGGTCAAATTTATCTTGAGCCGAATCTGTTTTATGGCGGTATTCGTCCCGCGGTAAACGTAGGGTTATCTGTTTCACGAGTTGGTGGAAATGCACAGATCAAAGCAATGAAGCAGGTGGCTGGCAGATTACGGCTGGAGTTGGCGCAGTACCGGGAGCTGGAAGGTTTTGCTAAATTCAGTTCCGAATTGGATAAAACCACGCAAGCCCAGTTAACTCGCGGCCAAAGAATGGTTGAATTATTAAAGCAGGAACAAAATCAACCGCTGTCCGTTGAAAAACAAATTGCCATAATTTTTCTCGGTACGCAGGGATTCTTGGATGAAATTCCATTAAAAGAAATTGGCAGGTTGGAACAAGAGTTTTTTCAGTATATGGAAACCAAACACGCAAATATTCTCAAGGACATTGCCGCAAAGAAAAAGTTGGATGAAGACTTGCAGGCAGGTCTTCAGGGTGCGTGTGAGGATTTTATTGCAGGATTTAGTTCTTAAAAAAATAGAACCACTAATTTCACTAATTACACGAATAATTATTTTTCTAATTCCAATAAAATTAATCTTCGGTAGATTTCAATTAGATTGATTTGCCGAAAGAGAATTAGTGAAAATTCGTGTAATTAGTGGTTAAAATAGCAAATATAAATGGCAACACTCAGAGAAATAAAACAACGCATTACCGGAATTCAGAAAACGCAACAGATCACCCGGGCATTAAAAATGGTGGCGGCTGTTAAGTTCCGTCGTGCACAGCAGTCGATTTTACAGGCACGACCTTATGCTTTGCGCTTGAATGATATTATGGGACATGTTGCTTTTGACGTGGATCGCAAGCTGCACCCATTATTAGCTATTCGTGAATCCAGGCGCATCGGTTATGTGATTTTCACCGGAGACCAGGGTCTGTGTGGATCGTTCAATAATAATGTCATCCGTAAAGCTGAAGCAGAATTTGTCAATCATCCGGATGATGAGATTGATCTGATCCTGGTTGGTAAAAAAGGTAACGACTATTTTGTGAGAAGAAATTACAACATTATTGGTTCTTACTTAAAATTTTATAAAGATTTGAAATTTAATAAAGCTGTTGAACTTGCAAAATTAATTATTGATTTATACATAGAAGAAAAATTAGACCGGGTTTATTTAATATACAATGAATTCAAATCTGCCATCAGGCAGGATTTAACGGTTGAACAATTGTTGCCAATTATTCCGGTTGAGCCGGAGGAAAAGGGTGGCGCTGCCGATTTTATCTATGAACCGGATCCCATCAAATTGTTGGATACACTCTGTCCGAGGCATATAAATATTAAAATCTGGCGAGTGTTATTAGAGTCTTATTCTTCCGAAATGGGCGCCCGGATGACTGCCATGGAATATGCTACGGAAAATGCCAACAATCTTATCAATGAATTATCAATGGAATATAACAAAGTACGCCAGGAGAAAATTACCGGTGAAATTTTGGAAATTGTAAATGGGAGTGAAGCATTGAGGGCTTCATAATCTGTACGCCGTTAAATTTTAATAGTTATTAGGCAATATTCTAAATATAAATTTTGTGAAACGTGAAACGTCAAACGTGAAACGAAAAAATATTTGTAACTATTTAGCTTGGTAATAAATGTCATTCTGAGGGAGCTTGCGACCGAAGAATCTCCCCAATATTTACGCTTTTATTAAAAATACGAGATTCTTCACTTCCCAACATTACCAGCCCCCTCCCACGTTCAGAATGACATTGTTAGCTGCAAAGTTACAAATACTCTTAAATTCTCAATTCCATTTCACGTTTCACTTTTTCCAGACATAAAAATAATTAAAGAAAAAAACAGAGATCAATAAAATAATTTTTTTCAGGAACGAATAAATGAAACCAGGTGAAATTGTACAGATAATCGGAGCGGTTGTTGATGTTCGGTTTGGCGATGGGGAATTGCCACCAATTTTAAACGCACTCGAAATTAAACGTCAGGATGATACCAGGCTTATCCTTGAAGTGCAGCAGCATCTTGGTGAAGGAACTGTTCGTTGTGTGGCGATGGATTCAACCGATGGTTTAGTAAGAGGGATGAAAGTAGTTGATACCGGAAAATCCATCACCATGCCAGTTGGTCCCAACACGCTGGGGCGAATGTTCAATCTAATTGGAGAACCAATTGACGAACAAGGTCCTGTTGATGCTTTGAGATACGATCCTATACACAAAGAACCTTTGAAGTTTGAAGACCTCGATATTTCAGGTGAAATTTTCGAGACAGGGATAAAGGTTATCGATCTGTTAGAGCCTTATTCAAAAGGCGGAAAAACCGGGCTGTTTGGCGGCGCCGGTGTTGGAAAAACAGTTGTTATCATGGAGTTAATTCATAATATCGCAAAAGAGCATGGCGGTTATTCCGTGTTTGCAGGTGTGGGAGAACGTACCCGTGAAGGAAATGACCTGTGGCTGGAAATGAAAGAATCCGGTGTGATTGATAAAACCAGTATGGTTTACGGTCAGATGAATGAACCTCCGGGCGCACGATTAAGGGTCGGTTTGTCTGCTTTGACTGTGGCAGAATATTTCCGCGAAGACGAAGGGCGAGACGTTCTTTTATTTATTGACAATATTTTTCGCTTCACTCAAGCTGGTTCAGAAGTATCCGCACTATTAGGCAGAATGCCTTCTGCCGTTGGCTACCAGCCCACACTAGCAACGGAAATGGGTGAATTACAAGAAAGAATTACTTCAACCAAAAAAGGTTCTATCACATCCGTACAGGCGATCTATGTGCCGGCTGATGATTTAACCGATCCAGCTCCAGCCACCACTTTCGGACACCTGGACGCAACAACAGTGTTGTCAAGAAAATTAACCGAGTTAGGAATTTATCCGGCAGTGGATCCACTGGAATCTACTTCGATATTACTGGATCCCAAAATTGTTGGCGATGAACATTACAATACAGCCAGGGCAGTGAAAGAGATTCTGCAAAAATATAATGAATTACAGGATATAATTAATATTTTGGGAATGGAAGAACTTTCAGAAGATGATAAATTAATTGTAAATCGTGCGCGTCGTATCCAGAAATTTTTATCTCAGCCTTTCTTCGTCGCAGAAGAGTTTACCGGCAGAGAAGGGAGATATGTTAAGTTGGAGGATACTATCAAGGATTTTAAGGGACTGATTGATGGTGAATACGATGATCTTCCAGAACAGGCATTTTTTATGGTAGGCACGATTGCAGAAGCAGTTGAAAATGCAAAGAACATGTGATTATGAATAAAGTTTTTGATCTTGAAATAATAACGCCATTGGAAGTTTTGTATAAATCTGAAGTTAAACACATCCGCGTGCCCGGAATAGAAGGCTATTTCGGAATATTAGCCGGGCATACGCCGTTTGTAACTACGCTTAGCCAAGGTGAGATTAAAGTCGATCAACAAAATAATGAGTCAAAGTATTTTGCCACCAGTGGCGGAATTGTGGAAGTCCTGCCTCAGAAAACAACGGTTTTAGTCGAGACAGCAGAAGAAGCAATTGAGATAGATATCGAGAGAGCAATTTACTCAAAAGAACGGGCGGAACGAAGATTGAAAGAAAAAGCTCCTGAAACTGATATTGAAAGAGCAAAAGCTGCCCTGGCAAAGGCAGATAACCGGATTAAAATTTATAAAAAATTAAAGCCGGATTCGTGATTTAAAGTCAAAACAATTTGAGTCAAAATAATTAAAGCAAAATGATGTTAATGATTTTGACAATAATTAAATATTTCTATTCAATGAATAGAAAAAATGAATTTTAAGTTGCAGTTAACTTATGTATAGTTGCAACTTTTTTTATGCAATCAAAAATATGGAGAAAAAAATGCAGGGTAAATTATCAGTCGTAATTCTTTTTTTTATGATTTCTACTTCAAGTCTTATCTTTGGTCAAAATTTTAATCATGAATTAAAATCTCAATCCCGTCCAAAAATCAAATTGGGCATCGATGTCCTGCTGGAAAAACACATTGACGTATTAAAAGGAAAAAATGTTGGACTAATCACTAATCACACCGGGGTAAATTGTCAGTTAAAACCAACAATTGATGTTTTGAATGATGAACCGGACATTAATTTAGTTGCCATTTTTGGGCCTGAACATGGGGCACGCGGTGATGTGGCGGCTGGTGAGCATGTTTCTACTTATACGGATAAAAGAACGGGAATCAAAGTTTATAGCTTATATGGTAAAACGCGCAAACCAACGACTAAAATGCTGGGTAATATTGATGTTTTAATTTACGATATTCAAGATATTGGTTCCCGAGCCTACACATATATTTACACCATGGCTTATGCCATGGAAGCAGCAAAAGAAGCTGGCATTAAATTTATCGTGCTGGATCGCCCTAATCCCATGGGCGGAAATAAAATCGGCGGCAACGTACTCGATCCAAAGTTTAGTTCTTTCATCGGGCTTTATCCGATTCCTTATATTTACGGAATGACAGTGGGTGAATTGGCGTTGCTATTCAATAAAGAATTCAAAATTAACTGTGATTTAAAAATTATACAAATGCAAGGCTGGAAACGGGATATGCAATGGTCAGAGACCGGGCTTATGTGGATTCCTACTTCTCCGCATCTCCCGCATTCTGAAACCGCATTTTTTGTTGCGACAACCGGTTGTATCGGTGAACTGGGCACAGTATCCATTGGCGTGGGTTATACTTCACCTTTTGAGTTGATTGGCACACCTTGGATAGATGGCGAAAAATTGGCACTCGAGTTAAATGCAAAAGAACTAGACGGTGTTTACTTTAGACCAACATCTTTTAAACCATATTATGCAAAATTTATTAATGAATTGTGCAGCGGTATCCAGATTCATATTCTGGATTTTGATAAATATGAACCTGCAACAACCCAGGTTCACATTTTAACAGCGATTAAAAAACAATACCCGAAGAAAAATATTTTTGATAAAAAAAGAATTTCCATGTTTGATAAGGCGTTTGGGACGGATGAAGTGAGAAAGCGTGTTATTCGGGGGGATTCTGCTGAAAGCATTTTGCGGGATTGGGGAAAACAGTTGGAGAAGTTTGACAGGATAAGGGGGCGGTATTTGATTTATTGATAAAATAGAATTTTTTAATCTGCACTGTAAATAATCCTACCTGTTCTTAGGATTGTTTCTAAAAACCCGCTGGGATCATGACTTTCTTCAAATATGGCAGGCTCAATTCTGGCATCAATATTCCTCCGCAATTGAAAAAGTCTGGCAGCCGTTTTTAAATAATCATCCTCTATGTTTTTGAATACAACAGCTACGTCGATATCACTATCCTCATGCGCTGTGCCTTTCAACTGTGATCCGAATAGAATGATTTTTTGTACCACAAAGTGTTCTCGCACAATATCAGCAAAAGCATTTACTCGGTTAATAACTGATTTTTTAACCATTGATGTAATTCCTTAGTATTTTTAATTATTTGTTTGCACTTTTTTTCATCCAGAGTTTGTAGCAATTTCTCTTTGTATGATGGATATCTTGCTTCAATATTTAGTGGTTGCAAAATATCGAGAAAATTAAGCTGTTCCTCACTCATTGAATGAATGATCTCTCTTTTCTCTGCTAATTGAGTTAGGTTATGGCTGTATGGCGGTGTTGCATTTTTAAAATATGCATAATAAGCTTTTAAGCCCTTTTCTATCACCTGATGGCACATAAAACCCACATATAAAAATCGTTTCGTATTGAGCATACTTTTTGCTGTTTCTAAATCATATTCGGCAATATCAAGCCAGTATTGGATTTTCTTATTCATGTCTTTAACGTGTTTTAGGATGATTTGACAATCTTTGAATATATAAAAATTAGATAGCTTCTGCTAAGCGTACATTTTCCAATGTAATAGGAGGCACTTGACCTTTTCCCAAAACCTCCTTCGCGTCCAAAATTTCAATACCGACCAGCATTTCGCGTGGGCCAATATTCAAGGCAATTTCTTCGTTCAAACGAACAGTACGACATTCGTGTTTGCCTTCAATTAAACGAATGTAAAGTGCATCAACCTCTGGATCATAACTTATTTTCATGATAACATCTCCTATTAGAAATAAAAAGTATAAACAGTGATAACGACTATCTCTTCTGCTTCAACCTTAATAACAGCTGCAACTTGTTTTATCGCGTAGAAGTTCCCTTGCCAAAAGTCATTGAAATCAAAATTAAAGCGGCACATTTCTCGACCAAACTTTGCAGGTTCACGAGTACCATCATTAACGGCTTTTTTGACTTCTGCTTCAGTTGCACCTCGTTCACTACATTGCTCAAGCGCATGTTTCGTCAGGCGAATGTTTTTCATGCGTCGTCCTATTGATTTGAAATAAGTATTTCAAATATATAAAACTGAGGATTAAATGTCAATGTTTTTTATTAGGTGAAAAAAGAATTTCCATGTTTGATAAGGCGTTTAGGACGGATGAAGTGAGAAAGAAGGTAAATAGCGGAGAATCTGCTGAAAGTATTATGGCGGACTGGGGGAGGCAGTTGGGGAAGTTTAATAAGATTAGGGGGAGGTATTTGATTTATTGAAAGGTAATGAATTAAGCTGATCTATTAAAATCTCCTACCAGAGAATGATTCAACATCATTTGATTGAATACTTTCACCAAGATCGGTTTCCCATTTATTAGCCCATTGTTCAATATCAAAAAATTTCTTTTTTTTTTTTTGGTTTTTATTAAAGAGTTTATAACTATTTCTAATTCATCCCCTTCATCAAATTGAGGCAAGTCTAAAATAACTTTTTTTGTCGCATCAATTTTCTTTTTAAATGTCAAGATTTGCATCGCTTTTGTTAATTTTCGATTACTATAAAAAAATATTTATCGATCAGTTTTAAAAAACATAATTTATTCAATCATTCTGCATATACGCTGGCTTTGGAAAAATTACCTTCACTGGTTGCCTGAATACCGCATGCTGCAACAACAACTCACCTTTTGCTAATCGGGTCAAAGAAATTTTTAAATCCTGATCTAAAAAACGATAATCTGGCATATTAACCTCACTGGAAGTTGAACGACCTAAAATTTTTGTTGCGCAGTTGCCTGTAACGCGTGAATGAACCGCACTCATGAATTGTTGTGCTGAAAATAAAATAACTCCCAGCGACCGCCCTCGTTCGGAAATATCCAAAATTTGCTCAATCAGGGCAGAATCTTTACCACCAGACGGCGCATATTTATTCAACTCGTCAACAAAAATGATGACTTTCTCTGGCAAATTAAAAGTTACATCTGATTCAGCAAACATTTCATAAATGGTTCGCACAATATCACCAAAAACAAACGACTGTTCAGTATCATTCAATTTGGCAATATCAACAACATAAGTGTGTCCACCTTCTATTTCTCGTAATCGTTCAGATAGATTTTGTTCCATTCTTGTTCTTTGATCAGTGAACATTCCAGTCGTCCTCGTTTGTACGATTCTTCTTAAATGTCTTCGAAATTTACCAACAGATGAAGCACGAACATCGCCAAGTTTTTGCGATAAGCCATTTTTAGCTAACGGCTCGGTGTTCAACAAATCATTCCAATTACTAACGCCTTTGAACTGTGCGGTGCCAAACCCATTTTGGATTTCCCCAACTAATGAATCGATAGTTTCACTCGGATCGGGAATGTTAGAAAACAACAAATCCAATTTATTAATGCTGTCTTCAAGTGCATAGGCAAAAATGTCATGATTGCGGGGTAGAATATATGAATTTGCTTGACCATTTTTTGCTCTTGGCAGGAAATAATGTACATTTCCGAATGGTTTTGCTTCCAGACCAAGTTTAATCCACAATCCCTTTTGTTCTTCACTTAATTCTTTAGGCGGCTCATCAATTTGTAATAAATCCCCATGTTTAACATTCATTATAATTACAGCGATATCTTCTGGCTGGACAGTTTGCAATAGCGATTGCAATAAAAACATCGCATAGCTGGTTTTTGTGGCTAATCCGCTAATACCAGAAATATTAAGATGAGCTGATTCAGGGCCTAAAACATAATTTCGATCAACATATACGACCGCTTCCTCTTCATTGCTCATTTTTATTAATCCCGCAGGGATTCTTCTCTCAATCTCCATTGTATCTATTCCAAGCGCTGCATGAATACCAGTTTCATCAGCAAAGCATACATCTTTTTCATTTTCGATGGGCATGTAAATATCATCACTATTCATCATTACGTTAACTTTTGCCAATGTTGCGCCCATTCTGGGTGTATTGGGTTCTTCGGTTAATGAACCAAAATTGTTAGATATAAAATTCGCTAAATGACTATTAGCATCTGTCCGATGTTCCAATGTTGTCACCAATCCAAAAGTCTTGCTTTCTCTTAAATGTTTCGCTTCAACGATGTCAAATGGATTTACAATTCTATCTGTTGTAATCCAAAAATTGAATTTATCCGAGGTATTCGGATCTCGTTCTGTCGCGGATGATCGCCCTATAACTTCATTTGTATTTTCTTTTGCCATTTTTATTACTCCTTTTATTGCCAATTAATTATTCCCTGGATTACATCATTTGAATAAAAACACTGTCGCGCTACTTGTTCCGCTTTATAAATTGGATACAAATGCGCATGCCAACGATGATCAGAACCATAAGGTGTTACGAATCTTTCAGGGATGAGCGCTGACGATATGTAATCGACCAATTCAGTTGTAACTTCCTGTGACTCTAAATTAGGTATTTCAACTTTCACTATGCCAAATAGCGGATATCGAATATGTTCCAATTTTCTCAATCGAACGTACCAGAAACCAGTTTTAGCATCCAAACCACAGTACACGGGAGTGCGATGTTCGTATGGTAAATCTTTAAGCAAATTCACAGTACTTATTCGTTTTTTTGCTTTTTGCTGCTGGATGAAAAAAGACTGTACAGATGACATGCGTTTTGAAACACCAATCGTTTTTTCCAGTGCAAAATTGGGATCAACTGATCCATATCTCAAAATGCCATCTTTAATGAACCAACCTGCCTTTCGCTTTTCCCTGAATCTCATCATTAATTCTTTTTCCAGATGACTCATAATCCAGCGAACTTTTACTTCACCACGTCGTCGCAAATCGGTACGGCTATCATAATTTCCACTTAAAATATCTTCGTCTGATAAATCGAATAATTCGATATTTTGATCTTTGAAATGCTCAAGAATATCTTCAATTTTGCTCCAGGCTGTTGATGATACTCTTGCTTTTGCTAATAGAATATACATTCGATTCAATTTTTCTTCAACGAAAAGAATGCCCTTTTTATCGCGGAAAAGAATGCTGGCGGCAATTTGCGCTAAAAATATCGGTGTGCTACTATGATGTTCTAATCCTGTGGCTAAAAAGTAATGACGGTAGGTACCATCCATGAAATAGTGGAAAAAATTATCTTGTTTGCGGAAAATCGGTTCAATCTTTTTAAATTGCCATTGTGGAGCAGGAGTTTCTAAATAAGTATCAATTTCCTGATTTTCACGACTAAAAACTTCATCATCTCTCTCTTCTGCATCAATGGAATTTAGCTCCTCAGTGGCATTCCCTATTGCTGGTACAATATCAAGATTCTGTTTAATTACCAGGAGAATAGTTTTAAGCATTGAAGATAGCTCTTTCATAGAAGCTCCATATTTTAACTAATACAAAAAGATGACTGAAACAAAATGTTTACTCATTTGTACAAATGTGTTGACTATTTGGCAGAGAATGATTATATTAATATCACTAATAATGAAAAAAACAACTTATAAAAATCTATATGAATAATACCAGCAAACACACCCGATTTGCTGAACTTGTCCGATATATTGCCTCACAATTACCCGGCATCAAAACACTGCAATTGGTAAAAACTATCTATTTTTTAGAGCTGGAATACAAAGTAAAGTTCGGTGAAAATTTAACTGAAGTTCCCATAATTCGTTTGCCGATGGGACCAGTCAGTGCGAATTATAAATCATTATTCAAAAAATTTGTAGAAAGCAAAAAAATCAAAATTAAAAAGCATGGACAGAGTATTCAATATTTTTCATCGCCAACGACTTTCTTTGATAAGATAGAAGTTGAAATTTTTGAACCTGTAGTTTTGTTAATAAAGAAAATCATCCAGCAAAATCCTTATGGTGCCTCGGAGATTATAAAAGGTCTTAGCTATCAAACTTTTCCCATGGAGCGTTTTGTGCAAAGAGAAAAAGAAGATAATGAACTGCATATAGGTTGGAAAGTCTTGCAACCACCTTATTTTACTAAGAAAGATGTGGATCAGTTTGCGAAAGAGAGACGGGCTTTACGTAATCATTTACAAAAGGCACTACCATTCACTCAAGATGATGCTATAACAAGTTTGAAGGTTGCTGAAGAAATGGCGCCTTATTTATCAGCCAACAATGAAATCGGTACTATTAAATGAGTGAAATTGGTGATAAACTGAAAGATCAATTTTTAAGGAAACTGATTCCCACAATTATAATTCGGCAAGGCGGTATTTACCGCGTTGTTGACGATCCGCAAAATCCAGTTGTTAAATTTCCTGAAGATAATTTACCGTTAAAGCACCCTCGTGGAAAACGAACGTTTCATAAACAGCGATATGTACTTGTATTTCAAAGTAACGAACTAAATAATAAAAATGAATTTCCTCATGTTCAGGTGATTCCATTATCCAGTAAAGGAAGAGATACCGAACTAACCGTAGAAATCCCAGACGAATTTTTATCTGATGGAATTCCCGGACCTTCAATAGCATTAATCCATTTATGCCAGCCCATGCTCAAAATATTTTTAGAAAAGGAAGTCGGTTTTGTGCCCCCTTCTCACGATATTTCCACAACCATTCGTAGTATTTATTTACGAATTATTGGTTTAATGTGAGTTAGCTAAATTATCTTTTGATAAACAGCAGTTTTGAATTATCTGAAATAGATGTACAATAATTTAAAAAATTTTTTGTACCTTGTAAAGTTTGAACAATTAGCTTTATTTCTAATCATTTACGGAGTAGTTATGAAAACTAAAAAACGAATTTTAATTCCTATTTTATTTGCACTTTTTCTATTTTCAGATTTACCCGCCAAAACCATCAAAGGCACTGTCTTCCTCGACCTAAACAAAAATCTAAAACTTGACAAAGGCGAACCCGGCATCCCAAATGTGCTGGTTTCAAACCAGGTGGATGTCGTTCAAACTGATGAAAAAGGACGCTACAAATTAAAAGTTTATGAAGAATGTGTTTTTTTCATCACCAAACCATCAGGTTATGAAACGCCTATTGATGAGAATAATTTGTCAAAATTTTATTACATTCATCGCCCAACGGGTTCGCCGCAGTTTGTTTACGAAACTGTTGAGCCAACAGGTAAATTGCCTAAAAAGCTCAATTTTCCTTTGTTCAAAACAGAAGAACCGGATACGTTCAAAGTTGTGATAATGGGTGATCCGCAGCCGCGAAATGATGAACAAATCGATTATCTGAGGGATGATATAGTGGCGGAACTTGCTGACACAGACGCACAATTTGCTGTTGCCTTGGGCGATATTATGTTTGATAATTTATCCCTGTTCGATCGATACAAGCGGGTGATGAGAAAAATTGCTGTTCCTTGTTACAACGTGGCTGGAAATCATGATCGGAATTACGATGCAATAGATGATATTCACTCGTTGGAAACTTTTATTTCACATTTTGGACCGCCTTATTATTCGTTTAATTATGGCAAAGTACATTTTATCATCCTTGATGATGTTGAACATTTCATTCAAGACGGCGAAGCCAAATACCGGGGAAAATTGGGAAAGAAACAACTAACCTGGTTGCAAAATGATTTACAATTTGTTGACCCGGGAGATTTGGTGGTTATTATGATGCATATTCCACTTTATTGGCTGGAGGATGAAAAAGAGCAGAAATTAAATATTCAGAATGGTGATCGGCTGTTGGAAATTTTGCAAGAGAAGAAATATTTGTTGGCTTTAGCGGGACATACGCACATGATTCAGCATAATTATATTGATGACGGATTAGGTTTTATGGGTGAAAATCCAATTCATAATATTGTTTGTGCCACCGCCTGTGGCGCCTGGTGGAGGGGACCAAAAGACGAACGAGGTATTCCGGTTTCACCCATGCAGGATGGCGCTCCAAATGGTTACCACATTTTTGAATTTAAAGGAAACCGGTTTTCGGAACGATTTAAACCAGCCCATAGGGACGATAATTTTCAAATGAGAATCTTTTCTCCAGGCGGTAAGATTATGTCAGATGAACTAACAGGCAGAAAAATTATTGTGAACGTTTTTGATGGTGGGGAAAAATCAGAAGTATTGTATAAAATTGATGATTTCCCTGAAAGAAAAATGAAACAAACACCAATGAAGGATCCTTATATGGATGACTTACTGGAAATGACAATTAATGAAAATTCAAAAATAAAACCCAGGTTGACGCATCATATTTGGACAGCGCCAATTGAAGATGAATTATCAGTTGGTGTTCACAAATTATTGGTTGTCACAAAAGACCAATTTGGACAAGTTTTTAAAGCTACAAAAATATTTGAAATTGAGTAAGGAGAAAATAAAATGGACAAAATTAAAATATGGCACAATTCCCGCTGCCGAAAAAGCAGGGAAGGATTAAAATATCTACAGGATAAAGGTATCGAACCTGAAATTTTTGAATATCTCAAGTCTGATTTTGATGCGAGAGAACTGATCGAAATAATAAATAAAACCGGACAGCCGTTAAAAGATTTCATCCGTACGCAGGAAGCGGATTATAAAGCTTTGGGCTTAAAAGGAAAAGATCTGACGGTGGAAGAATTTGGAAAACTTGCTTCACAATATCCAAAACTATTGCAGCGCCCGATTGTGATTAAAGACGCAAAAGCAGTGCTGGCAAGACCTGCCAATAAGATTGATGAAATTTTGTAGATTGCGCGGACATCTCAAAAAAAAGCTGGCAGGAGTGATGGAGTAGTGGATTGCTGGAGTATTGGAGTGATGGCGTTCTGGATTATTGGAGTAATGGATTGGTGGAGTTTTGGAGCGATGGAGTAATGGATTGTTGGATTTATGGATTAGAGAATGCCCACAAAAAAATGGTTTTGCCTTATTTCAACTCCACAAATCCAATACTCCATTACTCCTTATAGTCGATATACACATGACATTGACTTTGAGATTCATTTGTTTTCTATCTTGATTTTCGAAATGATTTTTCCCGATTCATCTGCAAACGCAAACGCCATCTTCTCCGTATTATGAGAAAAACCATAATTACCATTTTTATCGATAAGAATGACACCGCCCCAGCCTTGGACTCGCTGTTCCATTAAATCAATTGCCAAATTGGCAGCTTGATGTGCTGGGAAGATATTTAAATAATCGCAAGTGGTTTTGCTGAGTAAAGATTTCAGAATCGCTTCCCCCCATCCGGTAGCAGAACAAGCGCCTGATTGGTTATCAGCATAAGTGCCAGCGCCGATGATGGGTGAATCGCCAACTCTACCCGGCAACTTGCGTGGTGTACCGCCTGTTGAAGTAGCTGCCGCTAAATTCCCATTTGTGTCTAAAGCAACTGCACCAACTGTTCCTTTGGGAAACGGTTCAAATGGATTTTTGGTTTTAAAATTGGGATCGTTTTTAATTTCTTTGTAGAATTTTAATTCGCGGGGAGTGAGTAATTCTTCCGGGTTCACCTCTTTTACGCCCATTGTTTGTGCGAACATTTGAGCGCCTGTTCCAGCCAAAATATTATGTTCTGTTTCTTCCATGATTTTTCTTGCCAAAGAAATTGGATGTAAAATATTTTGAACCGCCACTAACGCTCCAAAGTCAAGCGTGGAACCATCCATGATCATGGCATCTAATTCTATTTCACCAATAGCATTTAAAAAAGCGCCCCTGCCGGCATCGAAAGTAGGGTCTTCTTCAAGAATTCGAACAGCAGCTTCCACAGCATCCAGCGCCGAAATGCCGTTTAATAAATCGGGATAAACTTCAGCAACAGATTTGTAAACGCCATTTATGTGGACTTGTTCATACTTTTCCGGGATACTCCAGGCGCCGCCGTGTACGATTAGTCGAGGTTTCATAAAGATAAGTTTGTGAATAGAAGTTTATTTTTTTTTTATAATTACCTAACCTGAGCAAGCCAATAAATACAAAGAAATATCACAATAAGTCGGGATAAAAAAAAGCTCCATACTCAAAAGAATATGAAGCTTTAATATTTAAATCCGGTAACGACCTACTCTCCCACCCCGTTACCAGGGCAGTACCATCGGCGCTGGTGGACTTAACTTCTCTGTTCGAAATGGGAAGAGGTGTTGCCCCACCGCTATGGTTACCGGAATTTTTTACAATTTGAGAAAACTTAAAAATGAAGCGAATTAGCTTTACAAAGCGACTAACCATCTGCTGCCAAAGAGGCATAAGTAAGCCTCACGGCTTATTAGTACCACTCGGCTGAATGCATTACTGCACTTACACCTGTGGCCTATCACCTTGTAATCTCCAAGGAGCCTTTAGTCCGCCTAATGGCGGAGTGATATCTAATCTTGAGGTGGGCTTCGCACTTAGATGCTTTCAGCGCTTTTCCCTTCCGAACGTAGCTACCCAGCCATGCCGCTGGCGCGACAACTGGTACACTAGAGGTTCGTCCACTCGGGTCCTCTCGTACTACGAGCAGCTCCTCTCAAATATCATGCGCCCACAACAGATAGGGACCGAACTGTCTCACGACGTTCTAAACCCAGCTCACGTACCGCTTTAATTGGCGAACAGCCAAACCCTTGGGACCTTCTCCAGCCCCAGGATGCGATGAGCCGACATCGAGGTGCCAAACCAGGCCGTCGATGTGAACTCTTGGGCCTGATCAGCCTGTTATCCCCGGAGTACCTTTTATCCGTTGATCGACGGCAATTCCATTCTCAACCGCCGGGTCACTAAGTCCTGCTTTCGCACCTGCTCGACCTGTATGTCTCGCAGTTAAGCTCCCTTATGCCTTTACACTCTTCGCACGATTACCGACCGTGCTGAGGGAACCTTTGAGCGCCTCCGTTACTCTTTTGGAGGCGACCGCCCCAGTCAAACTACCCACCTAGCATGGTCCTCGAACCGGATTCACGGTTCTGAGTTAGGATTCTAATAGAACAAGGGTGGTATTTCAAGGTTGACTCCACGACAACTAGCGTTGCCACTTCAACGTCTCCCACCTATCCTACACATGCAATATCAAAAACCAATACTAAGCTGTAGTAAAGGTTCACGGGGTCTTTCCGTCCCGTTGCGGGTAACCGGCATCTTCACCGGTACTACAATTTCGCCGAGTCTCTGGTTGAGACAGCGTCCAAGTCGTTACACCATTCGTGCAGGTCGGAACTTACCCGACAAGGAATTTCGCTACCTTAGGACCGTTATAGTTACGGCCGCCGTTTACTGGGGCTTCAGTTCAGTGCTTCTCCCACCGAAGTAGAATGACACGTTCCCTTAACCTTCCAGCACCGGGCAGGTGTCAGTCCCTATACATCGTCTTGCGACTTAGCAGAGACCTGTGTTTTTAGTAAACAGTCGCCCAGACCTTTTCACTGCGGCCACGTTGGGCTCATCCAGCAAGTGGATTCACCTACTTATGGCGCTCCTTCTCCCGAAGTTACGGAGCAATTTTGCCTAGTTCCTTAACCAGAGTTATCTCGAGCACCTGAGGATTCTCACCCCATCTACCTGTGTCGGTTTGCGGTACGGTCACCTGTAAATCTAACATAGAGGTTTTTCTCGGCAGCATGGTTACGATCAGTTTGTGGGCTAGGCCCTCCCGTTCGTGTCTCGGAGTTAAGATCAAACGGATTTACCAATTCGATCCTCCTACGCACTTAGACCGGCAATCCAGAGTCCGGCTGATCTGTCACTTCTGCGTCACCCCATAGCTCAAACAATATACAGGTGGTACAGGAATATTAAACCTGTTTTCCATTACCTACGCCTTTCGGCCTCGGCTTAGGATCCGACTAACCCTGAGCAGATTAACTTTACTCAGGAAACCTTAGACTTTCGGTGATGCTGTTTCTCACAGCATTTATCGCTACTCATACTGGCATACTCATTTCCATGTCCTCCAGCATTCCTCACAGAACACCTTCGCAGGTTAATGGAACGCTCCCCTACCATCCCAACACAAGTGCTGGAATCCGCAGTTTCGGTGATGAACTTTAGTCCCGATCATTATCGGCGCACGTCCACTTGACCAGTGAGCAGTTACGCACTCTTTAAATGGTGGCTGCTTCTAAGCCAACATCCTGGTTGTCTGTGCAATCGCACATCCTTTCTCACTTAGTTCATACTTGGGGACCTTAACAGACGGTCTGGGTTGTTTCCCTCTCGGCTACGAAGCTTATCCCACGCAGCCTGACTCCCGTAAAACAAGTAAACGGCATTCGGAGTTTGTCAGGGGTTGGTACCCTTGTAAGGGCCCTAGCCCAATCAGTGCTCTACCTCCGTCACTTTATATTACGAGGCTAGCCCTAAAGCTATTTCGGGGAGAACGAGCTATCTCCGAGTTTGATTGGCCTTTCACCCCTATCCACAGTTCATCCCCCAGGTTTTCAACCCTGGTGGGTTCGGACCTTCACGATCTTTTACGAACGCTTCATCCTGACCATGGATAGATCACTCGGTTTCGCGTCTACCGCATGCTACTAATCGCCCTATTCAGACTCGCTTTCGCTACGGCTACTCCGCTGAACGGATTAACCTTGCAACATACGAGTAACTCGCCAGTTCATTATGCAAAAGGCACGCCGTCATTCCGCCGAGGCGGAACTCCGACTGTTTGTAAGCATATGGTTTCAGGTACTATTTCACTCCGGTTCCCCGGTACTTTTCACCTTTCCCTCACGGTACTAGTTCACTATCGGTCACAAGAGAGTATTTAGCCTTGGGTGATGGTCCACCCAGATTCCCACGGGGTTCCACGTGTCCCGCGGTACTTGGGAATAAAAAAAGGAAGATATCTCATTTTTCGTCTACGGGGCTATCACCCACTTTGGCTGATCTTTCCAGAGACATTCGACTAAATGGATATTTTGTAACTTCCCGGTGAAACTGTACTTTCACCAATTTTTATCCCGCAACCCTCTCTTTACAACGCGCACAGACTATCACATAAAGAGAGTTTAGGCTGATCCCATTTCGCTCGCCGCTACTCCGGGAATCGCAATTGCTTTCTCTTCCTAAGGGTACTTAGATGTTTCAGTTCTCCTCGTTAGCTCCATACCGCCTATATATTCAGCGGTCGGTGATTACCCATTACGGTAATCGGGTTGCCCCATTCGGAAATCCCCGGATATCAGGTTGTTTGCACCTATCCGAGGCTTATCGCAGCTTACCACGTCCTTCATCGCCTTCTTGTGCCAAGGCATCCACCATATGCTCTTAGTAGCTTACCAAAAGCCTCTATTGGACAGCAGATGGTTAGTTGCTCATATAAAACTAACCCGCTAATCTAATAATAAGCTTTATTTTATTCTCAATAATATTCTCAAATTGTCAAAGAACACAAAAAATCTTGTGGAGCTGATCGGGTTCGAACCGACGACCTCCGCCTTGCAAGGGCGGCGCTCTCCCAGCTGAGCTACAGCCCCAAAAAGAGTCACATCATTATATTAGATTAAAAAATCAAATCATGATAACTTAAACAATCGCCAAAGTATATCATCACAATTTGATTTGAATGATTTATTGCCTCTTTTTGCGGACCTATTTTCTACTAAAATCTGTGGGCCTAACTGGAGTTGAACCAGTGACCTCACGCTTATCAGGCGTGCGCTCTAACCGAAGCTGAGCTATAGGCCCAGCAAAAGTTTGTATTCAATTTAAAACCCCAGCCATATAAAATGAATGAGGTTTAAAATAAAAATAAGCGTGCAGAACCTTTTTCAGAAAGATTTTCTTATATTTTCTCTTATCGAGAAAACATTTTCTCCATAGAAAGGAGGTGATCCAGCCGCACCTTCCGATACGGCTACCTTGTTACGACTTCGCCCCAGTCATCGATCTCACCTTCGACAGTTCCTTCCCCGAAGGGTTTGGCCACTGGCTTCGGGCGCTACCGACTTCCATGGCGTGACGGGCGGTGTGTACAAGGCCCGGGAACGTATTCACCACGGCATGCTGATCCGTAATTACTAGCGATTCCGACTTCATGCAGTCGAGTTGCAGACTGCAATCCGAACTGAGACCGGTTTTAAGAGATTTGCTCCACCTCGCGGTATTGCTTCCCGCTGTACCGGCCATTGTAGCACGTGTGTAGCCCTGGACGTAAGGGCCATGAGGACTTGACGTCATCCCCACCTTCCTCCGAGTTATCCTCGGCAGTCCCCTTAGAGTTCCCAGCATAACCTGATGGCAACTAAGGGCAAGGGTTGCGCTCGTTGCGGGACTTAACCCAACACCTCACGGCACGAGCTGACGACAGCCATGCAGCACCTCTACAGACGTCCCGAAGGAGGATCTGCTTTCACAGATTTTCGTCTGCACTTCAAGCCCAGGTAAGGTTCTTCGCGTTGCATCGAATTAAACCACATGCTCCACCGCTTGTGCGGGCCCCCGTCAATTCCTTTGAGTTTCAACCTTGCGATCGTACTCCCCAGGCGGGGCACTTAATGCGTTAGCTCCGGCACTGATCTGTTAAACACAAACCAACACCTAGTGCCCATCGTTTACGGCGTGGACTACCAGGGTATCTAATCCTGTTTGCTCCCCACGCTTTCGCGCCTCAGCGTCAGTTACGGGCCAGGAAGCCGCCTTCGCTACCGGTGTTCTTCCTGATATCTACGCATTTCACCGCTACACCAGGAATTCCACTTCCCTCTACCGTACTCAAGAACAGCAGTTTCAAAAGCAGGCCATGAGTTAAGCCCATGGTTTTCACTTCTGACATACTGTCCCGCCTACGCGCTCTTTACGCCCAATAATTCCGGACAACGCTTGCCCCCCCCGTATTACCGCGGCTGCTGGCACGGAGTTAGCCGGGGCTTTCTCTGAAGGTACCGTCAAATCCCGACATTATTCACGTCGGGATTGTTCTTCCCTTCTAACAGGACTTTACACTCCTTAGAGCTTCATCATCCACGCGGCGTTGCTGCGTCAGGCTTTCGCCCATTGCGCAATATTCCTCACTGCTGCCTCCCGTAGGAGTCTGGGCCGTATCTCAGTCCCAGTGTGGCCGGTCACCCTCTCAGGCCGGCTACCCATCGTCGCCTTGGTAGGCCACTACCCTACCAACAAGCTAATGGGGCGCAGGTCCATCCACAAGTACTACCCGAAGGCAGCTTTGATTCCGACAACATGAGTTATCAGAATATTATCAGGTATTAGCTCCGCGTTAGCAAAGTTATCCCTATCTCGTGGGCAGGTTACCTACGTGTTACTCACCCGTTCGCCAGTCTACTCAGGATTCCGAAGATTCCCTTTCTCCTTGACTTGCATGTGTTAAGCACGCCGCCAGCGTTCGTCCTGAGCCAGGATCAAACTCTTCGTTGTAATTTATTTGTTTCTTTATTATCGAAACGAATAACCTCTCTGAATTAACAAAGGCTCTTGCACGCTTAAATTATTTACAAAGAACTGTTTCAAAATGCAAAGTTAAATATACAGCTTTTAAATTTAAAAGTCAAGAGAAAAATTCATTTTTTTTGACTTTTTTTTTACCGTTTTTTTGCTCTCGGGATTGTGCCGATATGCTTTTTTAAACGGCTCTATAATATAACATTTTTTTTGAATTAGTCAAGTCTTTTTTTAATTATTTTACAAGCAAGATAACTCGTTAAATATTCGCAAATTAACTAACATCAACTTTGTGATATCTCTTTTTTCCTGCTCTTAAAATCATACTTTTGTTCTCCAAGTATGTCAAATCAATCACTGTTTCAATCGATTGAACTCGATTTTCATTGACATAACAGCCACCTTGCTGGATTAATCTTCGCGCTTCGCTTTTCGATGAAACCAGTTTTACTGCTGAAAATAAATCAACCACATTAATCCCGTTTTCGATTTTTTTATGCGCCATTTTTGTCGTTGGCATTCCTTTAGCATCGCCCCATCCTGAACCAAAAGCTGCCTGAGATGCTTGTTCCGCCTTTTTAGCTTCATCTTCACCATGAGTAACTTTTGTCGCTTCAAAGGCTAAAACCTGTTTTGCTTTTCTCAAATCAGCTCCTTGAAGCTTTTTTAATTCATTTATCTCATCCATCGGTAAAAATGTGAAAAATGCCAGAAACTTGCCCACGTCACGATCATCCACATTAATCCAATATTGATAGAATTCATACGGTGATGTCTTATTAGCGTTCAGCCACAATGCGCCTTTTTCTGTTTTGCCCATCTTATTTCCGCTTGCAGTTGTCAACAATGGACTGGTAATTCCATAACTCTTTTTTGCTTCAAGCCGGCGGATTAAATCGATACCTGCCACTATATTACCCCACTGGTCATCGCCTCCCATTTGTAAAATGCAGTTCTTTGTTCGAAAAAGCATTAAAAAATCGTAAGCTTGCAGCAGTTGGTAATTAAATTCTAAAAAAGATAGTCCTGTTTCCAATCTAATTTTATATGACTCAACCGCTAACATTCGATTCACGCTAAAATGTTTTCCAATGTCGCGTAAAAAATCGACATATTTAAGTTCGAGCAGCCAGTCCGAATTATCGACAAACGATGCTTTGCCGCCATCAAAATCAAGATATTTTGCAAATTGTGCCTTGAATTTTTCTCCATTTTCTTTTATTGTATCCTGCAGCAGCATTTTCCTCATTTCAGTTTTTCCACTGGGATCACCAACCATTGCCGTACCGCCACCGATAACAGCTATCGGATGATGCCCGTGATTCTGCATGTGTTTCATCGCCATAATCGGCATCAGACTCCCGGCGTGTAAGCTGTCGGCTGTTGGATCAAAACCGATGTAACATGTTACCTTCTCTGATTCGAAAATCGCACGGATTTCGTCTTCATCGGTTACCTGCTGAACAAATCCTCTTTCCTTTAATACATCAAAAACATTTCCTTTTTCCAAAGTGATCTCCCGATTTTTATTTTATTCTGAATTGTCTTTTTCCTTTGAATTCTCTTTCCATCATTCGTTGCTCGTCTTTGCGGGCGATGTCCTTCCTTTTATCATAAGCTGTTTTTCCTTTTGCTAAACCCAGCTCAACTTTAGCGCGTCCATTTTTGAAATAGATTTTCAGTGGAACTAAAGTCATCCCTTTTTCCACAACTTTCCCTGTTAATCGTCTTATTTCCTGTTTATGCAATAATAACTTTCTTTCCCGTACCGGGTCGTGATTGTAAATATTGCCTTGTTCGTAAGGACTGATGTGCATATTGCAGAGAAGCACCTCCCCGTCCCGGATAGTTGCAAAACTGTCCACAAAATTAGCACGTCCCATTCGTAACGACTTTACCTCAGTTCCCTGAAGCGCAATGCCGGCTTCCATAGTTTCAATTATTTCGTAGAGGAACCTGGCTTTTTTATTTAAGATAACAATTTTTCCTGACATTTTTTTAAACTTTTGTTATGAGTGTTGTGTTTTATATTACTTAGTCAGATTCAGGGTCTCCTGTCATTCCCGCACGTTTTTAGCGGGAATCTCCCCAGATAAATATGAGATTCCGGCTAAAAGCACAGTCTGTATTTCCTCATTTATATATTGTAACTATACAGGATTGCCGGAATGACAGATTTTTTTTTGTACTCGTTATCTGTTTTTGCAATTATTTTCTAATCTGACTAAGTAGTACTTATTAAAATGACGTTAAAAATACAATTTTTCTTTTTAAAAGTCAAGTGCAAAACAAAGTACTTGACTTTTTTTAATAATATTATTACATTTGTCCACTTAAAAAAAATGCCGAAGTGGTGAAACTGGCAGACGCGCACGGTTCAGGGCCGTGTGAGCTCGCGCTCGTGTGGGTTCGAATCCCACCTTCGGCACTTTTTGTATGCCTTAAGCCAGTTGTTCGCTGGCTTTTTATATTTGAAACCTTAAATTCCAAACAATTAATCCAGGGCTTTCAATATAATGATGATTATAAAGATTTAATAAAAACTGTCTGATGTCTTAATAAAATATTAGTACATATTTATTATGAAACTTACATTATATAGAAAAGTTATTCTCATTATCTACTCCATGACTGTTGTTTTTCTTACGATTTTCAAATTTCCATATTCATTAAAAAATGAATTAAAACACCACAATATCTTTTCTCCTCCAATAAAAAAAGTGGTTATTCAAACTCGAGATATAGGAAGGAAGTCTTTAACGGGAGAACCAATAACACCACAAAAACACGTATCAATTCAAGCGTTTCATTACAATTACAATCTCTGGCTAATCGAAATATTTTTGACTACATTAATCTTTGGAACAATTTACATTATTCTACCAAACGGAAATAAAACATACTGAAATCTTCACTTTAGTTCTTAATTTGTTTGATATCGTTGTTATAAATTTATTAAAGGAAATTAACCATGTCAGATCAGAACTGGGGACAGAGAGAACAAGAGTTAATAGACATCTTTGATAAATGCAACTTAATTTCCCTATCTGAAAAAGAAATTATTTACCATCTTGAAACGCTTTCAAAAATTCTCGTATCTGGAGACGGACCACGTTCAAGAAACCAAATAAGATCCAGTACATTGAGAAACCTCCTACTAATAAAAGTTGTTGAAAGATTAAACAAACAAAATACTAAATTAACTTTTTTCGTGATAGCTCTAGCAATAATTGCTACAATTTCTTCAATTATGCAAATCATATTAGATTTATTCTAAGTTAAATTACATTTCTCATGAAACATTTCCCCATTCTTAAGCGTCAAAAATACTACTGATAAACAAAATACAATCCTTACAAAAAAATCCCTTTATAAACATGAATCTCAATTTTCTCAAACAAGTCCGAATTCGCGGTTTGATCTATTCCGTAATTGCTATGGGCGGTATTGTCTATGAAATCTTTTTTTCAAATAAAATTCGCCCTTTTTTAATTGTGATGTATTCCTTGGTCATTTTAATTGGAATCTTTTATTATCTGCGTGCTCCGGAACAAAAGGAGAAAAAACAACATGCGAAAAAGATTTAGAAAAATTCAATTCTTACTTTATATTTTATTAATAATTTTACTTTTTAATGGCTGCAAATCAATCGAATTTGAGTCAGCTTTAATTTATCTCCACCAGGCAAGTGAAGTCGAACGGGCTATTTCATATTTACTCAAGGCTCTCCAAAAACAACCCCATGATATCGAAGCTTATGTCATATTGGGAAAAGCTTATGGAATGAAAGAAAATTTCGTAAAAATGAACGCTGCTTTTGATTCGGCAATGGCTTTGATTGATACGACAATAAAATCCCACAAATATTTCAAAGAAGATATTGATTACTTGCGCGATGAATTCTGGTGCTTCGTATTTAACAGGGGCATCGAACATTTTGAAAACAACCGTCTGGCAGATGCCGGTATGGACTTCGGCAATTGTATTATAATCGATAACCAGCGAGCAGATGGTTACATTAACCTGGCGCTCATTGAAGAACAAATAAACAATCTCGACTCTGCGATTGTTCATTACGAACAGGCTTTTTTATTGGATAAAAAAAATATTGACCTGATGTTTTACGTTTCAAATATTCACCGGAAATCCCGTGATTTTGAGAAAATGATCCAGGTCATGGACAAAGTTTTACAAGCTGATCCGCAACAAATAGATGCCATAACAGAAAAAGCGTTTACCTACGACCATTTAGGCAAAACCGATGAAGCCATTATTGCTTATCAAAAAGCGCTGCAAATCCGACCCGGTGAACCGGACTGGCAATTCAACCTGGCACGTCTTTATTTTTTTGATGGAGATTACGGCAATGCGATTGAAAATTTTGAAAAAGTGTTAGACAAAAATCCCGATGATATTGAAACAATCGTACTGCTCGGCGATTCTTATTTCAGCCTGGGTGAAGACATCAAAATCGAACTTCAGGAAATCAGCCTGTCAGATTCAATTGAGATCACTCAGGAAGAAATTGAGCTGTACGAAAAAGAAGCCAAAGAATATTTCGATGCTGCCATTTATTATTTGGAGCATGCTGTAGAACTTCAAGCAGACGATCCCGACGTTTTGAATATGTTGGCTATTGCATATTCAAATGTTGGATTGAATGATAAAGCAGAAGCTATCTTCAACAGAGAGGAGCAGTTGCAACGAAATTGAATAGTAGGTAAAGGTAAAGGCATAGGTCAAGGTCGAGATCAAGAATCAAGGCTTTACTAATATTTTTCTTTCTTGACCTTGGTCTCGACCTTGACCTTTTTTTATTTTTACATACATCCCGCTAACTCTATTTTCTAAATCTAATCCTGTTTCTAAAACTTGGAACCCAAAATGAAAAAATTATCATTGTTTACACTAATTCTATTGTTCTATTCACACCACGTAATTTCTCAACCCGAAAACTGGAAAGGTAAAACGAAAATTAAAAATGGAATCACCTACGTTCACAATCCCGAACAAGGACTATGGGATAACGACCCAACAAAAAAGCTGACCATTGAAAGAATATTTTCCATCGGCAGTCTGAATGCGGATGAAGAATATTTATTCAGTTGGGTAAAAGATATTACAACCGATTCTGCGGGAAATATTTATGCCTGTGATTCAAAGGAACATCGTATTCAGGTTTATGATAAAAACGGAAAATATATCCGCACAATTGGCAGAAAAGGGCAGGGGCCTGGTGATTTGATGCGACCGATGGCAGTCCGAGTTAACAGAGATGGAAAAATCTTTATTCAGGATGGTTTGAATTACCGTATTTCCATTTTTAAAGCAAATGGTAAATTTGACCATAGTTTTAAATACGGGCAAGTTGCTGGTGAAAATTTAGAAATTGATTTATCAGGCAATGTTTTGCTCAATCACTCCCTTTTTGGATTACCAAAAGGACAGACTATTCCTCCAATTGTTACTGTTTATAATTTAAAAGGTAATATAGAAAAACAATTTGGTAAGCCCTTATTAATTCTCGAAAAAGATGGCTACGGAAGACCACATTATGCTTACAATGGTTTTTCCAAACAACTTGATGGCACTTTAATAGTTGAATTTTCATATATATATCTGGTTCATTTTTATAAACATGGCACACTGTATAAAGCTATTAAAAAGGACAGCCCAATTTTTACCAGACCCGAAATTATCGAAACAATTTTTAAAGCGACGTCAGGAGAAGGTGGCAAAGTAAAAAGTGTAGCTCAACGAAGTGATATTCGGAAAATTCTACCATTACCTGATGAAGGATTCGTTGCTGTTATTTTTGACAAAGGTAAAAATTTCAAAGAAAAAACTGTCGGCGGCAGAGATTTTGTCACGCATCTTGATCTATTTAACAGCGACGGGATATTCCTGAAAAGCTATCCCTGGGATTGGCAAAAATACGGATTAATCGAACACATCGACAAAGACGGATATTTTTATGCCAACCGCGGTGATTCTGAAATCGTTCCCGGCGTAACAAAATGGAAAATCTCTTTTGAGTAACAGGTAAAGGAATAGGTAAAGGTATAGATTAAGATTAAGGTCGATACTCTGCGAGCACAGGGATCAAGAATCAAGACATTAGTATTAATTTTTTTTCTTGACCTTGACATCGACCTTTTTCTTTACCCTTACCTTTGCCTTTACCTGCCCAATGCTTCTCCCACAAATTCAACAAAAAACCAATTTTCCCCTTTACTTTTAACTATTCTTTGTGTATATTTATTAAAAGAAAAAACTCTCCGTTAATAATATCAAACCCACAATCCCCCGTTACAATTATGAGTAAAAAGATGTTCCAAAAATATACTCTAAAGATATGCCGGGATTTCGTACTGCTTTTATTTATTGCACTTTTAAATTTCATCTATCCTTTTTCAATTCATGCCCAAAACAAAAATCAACCAACTCTAAAATTGCCCCAATTCACTGATGTCTCCAAATCTGCCGGAGTCGATCTCGATTTAACGAGTTTTTTTGCTACCTGGGCTGACTATGACGGAGACGGCTGGCTTGACCTTTTTGTTTGCAATGGTCGTAACCAACAAAATGCTCTCTATCATAATCCGGGCAATGGCACATTTGAAGATGTTACCGAAACAGTTGGCTTAATTTCTCATTTCTGGACATGGGAAGCTCGCTGGATTGATTTTGACAATGACGGCGATCCGGATTTGTATCTGAAGAATGCCTCCCTTCCTCAGCTATTTGAAAACAAAAATGGTACAAAATTCAAAGATATTTCCCGAGCCTTCAACTTTCCCCCGCGTTCGACTGCTTCCTGGGCAGATTTCAACAATGATGGCTGGTTGGATTATTACATTAGTCGCTCTGATACCGATAAAGAACAAGCCAATAGCCCGCCCAATTTATTGTACAAAAATTTACAAAATGGCAGCTTTGAAGAAATAGCAAATACTGCCGGCGTTGCCGGAGAAAATGATAGTGGAGGCGCATACTGGATTGATTACAACAATGACGGATTCGTTGATCTTTTTGTTGTCAATTCGTATCAGCAGCCAAATAAACTGTACCGCAATAATGGTAATGAAACTTTTACGAATGTTATTGCGCAAAGTGGTTTAAAAAATTATCCAGGAGGATGGCATTGGACAGATTTTAATAACGATGGCTGGATAGATGTCTTTATGAACTATGGCGTACAAAATATGCTGTATAAAAATTTAGGAGATGGCACCTTTGCTGATGTAACACTATCGAGCGGAATAAAATTTCTTCCCGGCTACAATCACAACCAAAACTTCATCGATATTAATAATGATGGTTTGTTAGATTTCGCAATTCTCTGTAATCCCATTCAACCTTTTCAACCTTCCCTACCGCCCAGGTTTATTATATATCTTAACAAAAGCGATGAAACTTTTTCAAATTTTTCGGAAGTTAATATTGATGATTCCAAAAAAATTTACTATAACCAAACCTGGGGAGATTATGATAATGATGGAGATATGGACGTCTATATCGGCACTAAAGAAAAAAATATTCTCCTGCGTAATGAAGGGAATAGTAATAATTGGTTAAAAATAAACCTGTTCGCCACCCAAAGCAACCGCGATGCCATCGGTGCCAAAGTGAAAGTTAATTGTGGCTCATTAAAACAAATTAGGCAAGTCGGGTTAGGAAATCCTTATAATTTATATTCAAAGTATAGCCTTTGTTTCGGATTGGGAGAACATGAAATCGTTGACAATATCACTATTCAATGGCCTTCAGGCGCCAGACAAGACACATTTAATATTAAAGCAAATCAAACCATTATTCTCACGGAACCTGGTCTGCCCATGTTCACTGACATCACCGCGATGACAGGTTTAGCCCCTAATTCTAATAAATCATTCGGAGTTGCTTGTGTCGATTTTAATAATGATAGTCTTATCGATATCTATTTCTCAAATCATGAAAATCGAAACGAATTCTACAAAAACATCGGTTTTTCTTCATTTGAATTAATAACTGAAAACACAGCGCTCGATTATAGTTTCTGGACGGCAATTGGATATGGTGATTTCAATAATGACGGATTTGGAGATGTTTATGCCTGCCACGCGGTAATTGGCACAAATCTCCTGTTCCAAAATGTGGGTAATTTTAAATTTTTAAACATTTCAAAAGTAAGCGCCACATCGGGTTTGCCCAATCATTCAAATGACATCGCTCTCGGTGATTATAGTATTACAAGTCAAATCTTCGTTTTTTGTGCAAAAGAATTTCTAACCCAGATCAATTAACTTTCATACCGAAAAGGCTGAGGCGAAGGCAAAGGCGAAGCAAGGAAAAAGATTAAAGCACCCTTCGGGCACAGG